>DASRII010000221.1:0-4432 GCA_035650075.1 Micromonosporaceae bacterium
AACGCGGGACGGCGGATCGATAGACTCGCAACCCAACGCAGCATGCCTCGATGCTCGGCTCGGCGACCGGGTCGGCGGAACGCCGATGAGAGGGAACCCCCGCCTCACTCCTGCGACTGAGCGGTACCGGCGACGACGAGCCCGGACTCGTAGGCCAGTACCACCGCCTGGACCCGGTCGCGCAGCCCGAGCTTGGACAGCAGGTTGCTGACGTGAGTCTTGACCGTGTGCTCAGTGACGAACAGCTGGGCGGCGATCTCCACATTGGACAGTCCCCGGGCGAGCTGGCGCAGCGTGTCGGTCTCCCGTGGGCTCAGCCCAGCCAACCGGGCCGCAGCCGCGCTGGGCGTCGCCGCCGTAGCGGGGGGCGCCGCGGCCGTGGGCCGGGCGACCAGTTCGGCGATCAGCCGGCGGGTCACCGTCGGGGCGAGTAGCGAATCGCCTTCCGCCACCACACGCACGGCGTCTACCAGGTCCTGACGGCGCATCGTCTTGAGCAGGAAGCCGCTGGCACCAGCGCGCAGCGCCTCGTACACGTATTGGTCCAGGTCGTAAGTGGTCAGCATGAGTACCCGGGCGGTGGTCTTCGCGCAGATGGCGGCGGTGGCGGCCACGCCGTCCATGCCGGGCATCCGGACATCCATCACCACCACGTCGGGTCCGAGCGCGACCGTGGCCTGCAGCGCGTGTTCGCCGTCGCCGGCCTCGCCGACCACGGTGATGTCCGGCTCGGCGTCGAGGATGACGGTGAAGCCGGCACGCACGAGCGGCTGGTCGTCGACGACCAGCACCCGGATCGGCTCAGCCACGGCTCACCCCGCCTCGTTGCCCGGACCGTCCAGCGGCAGGGTGGCGGTCACCCGGAACCCGACGCCACCCTCGCCGACCGCGATATCGAGTGTTCCGCCGAAGGCGCGCACCCGCTCCTGCATCCCGACCAGACCACGACCGGCGACTGCCGGGTCGGGACTAGGGCCGCGGCCGTCGTCGACGATGTCGATGCGCAGCCGGGTCTCCTGCCAGTCCAGGCTGATCGTCACCCGCCGTGCCCCCGCGTGCTTGATGGTGTTGGTCAACGCCTCCTGCGCCACCCGGTAGGCGGCCACGGCCAGATCCGGTGGCACCGGCCGCGGTTCGCCCCGCACCACCAGGTCCGCGTCGAGCCCCGCCGGTCGGGCCTGCTCCACCAGGCCCGGTAGGTCGGCGAGCCCGGGCAGCGGGTGGCGGGGCGGGCCGTCGCCGCGCAGCACGCCCAACGCACGGTCGAGGTGGGTCACGGCCTCCCGGCCGGTGGCCGAGATGGTGTCGAAGGCGGCCTGGGCCTTGTCCTGGTCGGCCGCGAGGATCGCGCCGGACTCGGCCTGTACCACCATGAGACTGACCGAATGGGCCACGATGTCATGGATCTCGCGGGCCATGCGTTCGCGTTCCCGGACCGCGGCGGCCTCGCGCTCCTCAACCAGCCGACCGGCGCGCTCCTCCAGCATCGCGATCCGGTCCCGCCGCGCCCGCACCCCGGTGCCCATCGCGTAGGCGACCACGAACGGCAGTACCGCCGTGCCCAGGGTCGACGGCCCTTGCCCGAGCAGCACCGTCACCGCCACCACGACCCCCGCCCCGGTGCACAGCATGGTGACCAGGCGCCACAGCGGCGGCGCCAGCGCGGCCACCGTGTAGGTGGCGACGAGCTGCCCGTACGGCAGCGGGATGAAGTTCTGCGCACCGGTGGCGGCCAGCCCGACCGTGCCGGCGCCGACCGCCGCCGCCACGGCGACCGGGTACCGGCGCCGCCACACCAGCGGCACCGACGCCAACGCCGCCAGCACGAACAGCGACGAGCCCGCCATAGGGGCGGCCTTCACCGGCAGCGCCACCGTGGCCAGATAACACACCAGGGCGATCCCGACATCGACCGCGACGGCTGGCGGCGCGGTGAGGCGCTGCCACACCACCGCGAACCGGTCCGCCACACTGTCCTCCTTCATGCCCTCTACCTGGTCAGTATTCCGCTGGCCGGTCGTCGCCCGCCTCGCTCCTGAGTCTTCACTCGCGAGATCGAGACGCTCTGGGCGCCGAGCCCCGGGCCTCGTCCGGAGCATGACGGCCGGCCTCGCGGCAGACACCCACAGCCGACGTCATCACTTGGTGGGTTTGGTCGCTGTGATGCTCTGGATGATGCCCGCTCTGGACCGTTCATGGTGTTGGATGGCGAATCCGGTGGCGAGGAGGATCGGCACCGGCTGGCGGGTTTGGTGATCGCCGGCGATGGGGAGTGACTTGCGCTCCAGCAGCCGCTGCAGAGCGCGGACTGGGCCAAGATGGCTTGCGACATGGCCCAGCAACAGGAGCTCTCCGGCTGGGCGGAGTACCCGGTACATCTCAGCGATGGCCGCTCGGTCATCGGGGATGGCGTTGAGGGCAAGGGTGCAGACGACGGTGTCGAAAGTGGCGTCCGCGATGGGCAACGCCTGGGCGTCGCCTCGGATCAGGTACACGGGCATGCCGATCTCGCGGGCGCGGTGGCGGGCGACGCTGAGCATGGCCGGAGTCACGTCGATGCCGGTGAGCCGGATCCCGGGCGGGTAGTGCGGCAGGTTGCGGCCGGTACCGATGGCGACTTCGAGCACTGATCCGCGGGCCCGGCCGCAGAGGCGAGGCCTGCGGTCGCCGAGCAGGAACCGGTCGTAGTAGCTGGTCTCGTGGTCGTAGCGGGGCGCGTACCGCTCGTAGAAATCGCGTACATGGGCGGTGGCGTTCGCGTCGTGGGGCTGGGTCACGGTGACCTCCGAGAGGGGACTCGCCGCCGGCAGGGGATCGACTCCTACCGACGTGGTCGACTCTAGACTCCATTGTGGACACTGCTGAGCGGGTCATTGACATGGCCGCAGCACGAAGCCGGAGATGATGCGGGCCAGTAGGGTTGCCCGCGACCACAGGTACAGCGTCGGGCTTGAACTCGATCGGATCGTCGTAGTTCGCCGCTTGTCTCGTCAATGGGGCCGTCCACGTCCGCCCGAGCACTTCGACGATTGTGCCGGCGATGCTGGCCAGGTCAGGATCGACGCCCGGCCGTCCGGCACCGTTGAGGCCGGGCAGCTCCACCACGGCGACCTCGAACCGGTCCGACAGTTCACGCGGCGACGGGCAGGCCGGCCAGCCGCCATTCGACGACGCCGTCGGCCAGTCGGGCGGCGCGGCGTCCCCGTGCGCGCAGCAGCCGGATCGCCTCGTGGGCGAACACGCAGTACGGGCCGCGGCAGTACGCGACCACCTCGACGTCGCCCGGTAGTTCGTCGAGGCGGTCGGCGAGCTCGTCGACCGGGATGTTGACCGCGCCGGGCACGTGACCGGCTGTGTACTCCTCGGCCGGGCGGACGTCGAGCACGGTGACCTGGCCGGCGGCCAGGCGGCGGCGTAGCTCGTCGCGCCCGATCGACTCGACCTCGCTGTCACCGTGGAGGTAGGCGCCGCGGGCCGCGGCCACGTCGGGTAGGTGCGCGGCGGCCACGTCGCGGGTGCGCACGAGAAGATCGATCACGTCGTCGCCGGCGAGCCGGTAGTACACCCGGGTGCCCTTGCGGCGGATGGCCACGAGGCCGGCCTGTTTGAGTACCTGTAGGTGCGCCGACACGGTGGTCAGGTTCAGCCCGGCCGCGGCGGCCAGTGCGTCGACCGGCCGCTCGGCCTGCGCCAGCAGGTCGAGCAGCTCCAGTCGCTTGCCGCTGGCCAGGGCCTTGCCGACCCGGGCCAGCTGGTCGAACAGTTCGACCTTGCGACCTGCGTGACCCATTCCGCTCCTCCATGAATCCATGGAATAGTATCAGATGAGCGAGCGGCGACGGGAGAGCGCAGATGGGCGGGGTCGACGGCCTGCTGGTACCGCTGGTGGACGAGGGGTTGGGCAACAGCGCTTACCTGCTCGACCTCGGCGACGGCCGGGCCTTGGCCGTGGACCCGTCGCTGGACCTGCGCGCGGTCCACCAGGCCGCCGCGAAGCGGGGCCTGCGGATCGCCTACGCCGCCGAGACCCACCTGCACGCCGACTTCCTCACCGGCGCCCGGCAGCTCGCCCACGACCACGGCGCCACGGTGCTCGCCTCCGCCGCCGGCGAACGCACCTTCGACCACACCCGGCTTCGCGACGGGGACGAGGCCGACCTTGGCGGCCTGACGCTGCGCGCCCTGGCCACCCCCGGACACACCCCGGAGCACCTGTCCTACCTCCTGTTGGACGGAAACCGGGAAGTCGGGGTGTTCACCGGCGGGTCGCTGATCGTCGGTGCCGCGGCGCGCACGGACCTGGTCAGCCCGGACCGCGCCGAGGAACTGGCCCGTGCCCAGTTCCGGTCGCTACGGCGGCTCGCCACGTTGCCGGATGCGACCGCGGTGTGGCCGACGCACGGCGCGGGCTCGTTCTGCTCCGCCCCGCCCG
>DASRII010000222.1:0-22470 GCA_035650075.1 Micromonosporaceae bacterium
CGTTGCAGCCATTGTCGACGCGTACCTCCCGCGCGTCGCGCCGCAGCACCGTGTCGCGGACGTTGCAGGAACCGGTGCCGTCCGGGCGCCAATGCGGGAACCGGTCGCGGCTGTAGCCGCTCATAGACCCGGAGGTCGTAACAATCAGGTCGTTGAGCTGCTGGCGGGCCGCGGTCGGCGACGATGTGGCCGGTGGGCCGATGCACGCGGTAAGCGCGAGCGCCGCCGCGGTCAGCCATACGATCCTTTGTGGAGTACGGGTGAAGGGCACGCGCCCAGCCTGAAGTGTCAGGTGCCGATCCGCAAGGATGGACACATGCCGAGCCCGCTCCGCATGCGATCAGCCGCCGGCCGCGGTACGTTGCTCGCCGCCATCGTCGCGTCCGGCATGGCGTTCCTGGACACCACCGTGGTCAACGTGGCGCTCCCGCACATCGGCGCCGACTTCGACGCCCCGCTCGCTGGTCTACAGTGGACGATCAACGGGTACACCTTGACGCTGGCCGCCTTCGTCCTGCTCGGTGGCGCCCTCGGGGACCGGTTCGGGCGGCGCCGGGTGTTCCTGCTCGGCGTCGCGTGGTTCACCGTCGCGTCGGTGCTGTGCGGGCTGGCCCGCGGGATCGAATGGCTGATCGCGGCCCGTGCGGTACAGGGCGTCGGTGCCGCGCTACTCGTACCGGGTTCGCTGGCGCTGATCCAGGCGTCGTTCCGGCACGAGGACCGGGGGCGGGCGATCGGTGCCTGGTCCGGGTTGTCCGGAGTGTCTACTGTGCTCGGTCCGTTCCTCGGCGGCTGGCTCATCGACGCCCTGTCCTGGCGGTGGATCTTCTTCCTGAACGTCCCGTTCGCCGCGGCGGTGTTGGTCGCGAGCCTTCGTTGGGTGCCGGAGAGCAGCTCGCCAACCGGTACGCGATTCGACATCGCCGGTGCCGTGCTCGCCGCGTTGGGGCTGGGCGGGATCACCTACGCGCTGGTGGAGGCGCACAGCGGAGGCCCGGTACTCCTTGCGGCGGCCGGCGGCCTGGTCGCTCTCGTCGCGCTCGTGCTCGTCGAGCGCCGGCTCGGCCCGGCCGCGATGGTCCCACCCGCGCTGTTCTCGTCCGGCCGGTTCACGGTCCTCAACCTGTACACCCTGGCCGTCTACGCCGCCCTGAGTGGCATGGGCTTCTTCCTGGTGGTGTACCTGCAAACGGTGGCCGGGTTCTCTGCCATCGCCGCCGGTGCCGCCATCCTGCCGTCGAGCCTGCTGCTCCTGGTCGGCTCGGCCCCGGCCGGTGCGCTCGCCACCCGCATCGGACCAAGGCTGCCGCTGACGGTTGGGCCGGCTGTCGCCGCGGCAGGCCTACTGCTACTGCGTCAGGTCGGGCCGGACGCGAACTTCTGGCGCGACGTACTGCCCGGCACTGTCCTCTTCGGACTCGGACTCACCATGCTCGTGGCCCCGCTGACCGCCTCGGTGCTCGCGGCCGTCGCGGACAGGTTCGCCGGCGTGGCGAGCGGCGTCAACAATGCCGCGGCCCGCGCGGCCGGGCTGCTCGCGGTCGCGTCGCTGCCGTTGCTGGTCGGCCTGTCCGGCGCGGAGTACGCCGACCCGGCCGCGCTGACACCCGCGTACCGCGCCGCTCTGCTGTGGTGTACCGGCCTGCTGCTGACCGGCTCAGTCATCGCGTTTGTGGGCGCCGGCTCCGGCGCCGACTCCACCCGCCCCACCCCCGTTGATCATGAAGTTAGTGATACGACACGCCGTCGACATCCCAACTAACTTCATGATCAACCGGGGGTGGAGCGGGGGCAGGGGGGTGTTAGCGGTTGAGGGCTGAGGCTACGGCGCGCAGGGAGGCGGTCACGATGTTCGCGTCGATGCCGACGCCCCAGCGGACCTGACCGTCCACATCGCACTCGACGTACGCGGCCGCTTGCGCGTCACCGCCGGCGGACATCGCGTGCTCGGCGTAGTCCAGCACCCGTACCGTAACGTCCACATCGGACAGTGCGTGGACGAAGGCGTCGATGGGACCGTTCCCGACCCCGGTCAGGTGGTGTTCTTCGCCGGCCACGGTCACGTCGGCAACGAGCTCGACCTTGCCCTCCACTGTGGACGTACGGTAGCCGAGCAGCCCGACCCGCCGTTCGGTCAGGTACTCCGTCGCGAAGATGTCCCACATCTGCTGCGGGTTGACCTCGCCGCCGGCGTCGTCGACGACCCGCTGGATGACCCCGGAGAACTCGATCTGGAAGCGGCGCGGGAGGTCGAGGTGGTGCTCGGTCTTCATGATGTACGCGACGCCACCCTTGCCGGACTGCGAGTTGACCCGGATGACCGCCTCGTACGTCCGCCCGACGTCCCGCGGGTCGATGGGCAGGTACGGCACGGCCCAGGTCGCCGAGTCGACGTCGATCCCCGCCGATGAAGCGTCCCGGTGCAGCGCGTCGAAGCCCTTGTTGATGGCGTCCTGGTGCGAGCCGGAGAACGCCGTGTACACCAGGTCGCCGGCGTACGGGTGCCGTTCGTGTACGGGCAGCTGGTTGCAGTACTCCACCGTGCGGCGGATCTCGTCGATGTCCGCGAAGTCGATCTGTGGGTCGACGCCCTGGGAGAACAGGTTCAGGCCGAGCGTGACCAGGTCGACGTTGCCGGTACGCTCCCCGTTGCCGAACAGGCAGCCCTCGACGCGGTCGGCGCCGGCCAGCAGTCCCAGCTCGGTGGCTGCCACGGCGGTACCGCGGTCGTTGTGCGGGTGCAGCGACAGCACGACCGACTGCCGGCGCGGCAGGTGCCGGTGCATCCACTCGATCGAGTCGGCGTACACGTTGGGGCTCGCCATCTCGACGGTCGCCGGCAGGTTGACGATCAGCGGCCGGTCCGGGGTCGGGTCGATGACGTCGATGACGCGCGAGCAGACCTCGAGCGCGTAGTCCAGCTCGGTACCGGTGTACGACTCTGGCGAGTACTCGTAGAAGATGTCCGTGTCCGGGGTGATGATCTCGGCGTACTTCATCGCCAGCCGCGCCCCTGAGGTCGCGATATCGGTGATCCCGTCGCGGTCCAGGCCGAAGACGACCCGGCGCTGCAGCGTGGACGTCGAGTTGTAGAAGTGGACGATCGCACGGTCGGCGCCGCGCAGCGAGTCGAACGTGCGCTCGATGAGGTGCTCGCGGCACTGGGTCAGCACCTGGACTGTCACGTCGTCCGGGATCAGGTCCTGCTCGATGAGCTGGCGGACGAAATCGAAGTCCGTCTGGCTCGCCGACGGGAAGCCGACCTCGATTTCCTTGTATCCCATACGTACGAGCAGGTTGAACATGCGGCGCTTGCGTTCGGGCGACATCGGGTCGATGAGTGCCTGGTTGCCGTCGCGCAGGTCCACGGCACACCAGCGTGGCGTCTTCTCGATCCGCCGGGCGGGCCAGGCGCGATCGGGCAGGTCGATCTGGAACTGCTCGTGGTAGGGGGCGTATCGATGGAATGGCATCCGGCTGGCTTGCTGGCGCGCGATCGGATCAACAGCGCCGACAGCGGTCTGCGACATGGTGGCAGTCTCCTCGAACTATGTGGCGGGAAACGGGCTGGCGAATGAACAGACCGGTCGCGCGTCAACTCCGCGACGAGGTGCCGGCCATGCTGGCCTCGCCGCGGCAGCCAAGAAGGAGGAGCGCCTGCCACATAACGGTCACGACCCTACGCGATCAATATCGAGAAGCAAAGTATCTCCCGCCACTCGAGAACCGCTCGAGAACCGATCTCACCCCGACGGGCTGACCGACGGAGTCGGCGGTGGCGGCGGAGCGGTGGTCGACAGCGCGGCGCCGGGCACCACCGGACCCGGCAGCGGAACGGTCGGCGGTGCGGGCGCCGGCGCGCTGGCCAAGGTCAGCCGGCCGAACCCGGCGACCAGCGCGGTAAGCGTGCCGTCCGGGTCGAAGCAGTAGATGCCGGCGTCGATCGGTGCCACCAGCGAGGCGGCTGTCAGCTCGAGCGAGAAGCAGGCGCCGCGGGCCCCGCCCAGCTGCGCGGCGGGCGCTACCGACAGCGCGGCCCGGCGGTCGATCAGCACGTCCAGCCAGTCGGTGAACGGGTGCTGCACCCGGGGATCCACTTTGGACGGTACGGTGTGCTCGCGGTCGCCGACCCGTACGCACTGGTTGCCCGGCCAGCCGCGGGACGGCAGGGCGCACTGGTACACCTTGCCGTCGGGCCCGGCCGACATCGTGATGTCGACGGCACCGCCGTGCGCACCACCGGGCACATCGACACGCCACGAGTTGTCGCCGGCGAGCGTCACCGCTACCGTCCGGTCGGCCCGGCCCGGCGTGGTCAGCGTGTAGAACGCGATCATCCGGCGGTCCTTGGCGGCCGCGGCCAACCCCGCCAACCTGGCCCGCGCTTCGGTCGGCGCGGTGGGCACGGCGGAGCTACTCTCGACTGGTCCTGGACGCGTACCGTCCGCACCGCCGCACCCGGTCAGCACCAAAGCCACGAGAGCCATCGAGGCGAGACCGACTCCACGCCGCACAACGGCCATTCTCCGGTCGTACCAAATAGTGGATCTTGTTTTTGCGGCTCGACACGCCGGGCGCCTTCTCACGTGCGGTGGGCGACGGTACGCTGAGGCCGGCATAACGCAGCGCCGCCGGCCGATGACCGGCGGCGTCTGCACGTGCATGGGCGACCAGTGGGAAGGAGTCGCTGCGGTGGCGCTCGTGGTGCAGAAGTACGGCGGCTCGTCCGTCGCCGATGCCGAGCGGATCAAGCGAGTCGCCGAACGCATCGTCGCCGCCCGTCGGGGAGGCCACGACGTGGTCGTCGTGGTCTCGGCCATGGGCGACACCACCGACGAGCTGCTGGATCTGGCGCACCAGGTCAGCCCGCTGCCGCCAGGCCGCGAGCTGGACATGCTGCTCACGGCGGGCGAGCGCATCTCGATGGCGCTGCTCGCGATGGCGATCCACAATCTCGGGTACGAAGCCAGGTCGTACACCGGTTCGCAAGCCGGCGTGATCACGACCTCGGTGCACGGGCGGGCCCGGATCATCGATGTGACCCCGGGTCGCCTGAAGAGCGCAATCGACGAGGGTGCGATCGCGATCGTGGCCGGCTTCCAGGGCGTCGCGCAGGACACCAAGGACATCACCACGCTGGGCCGTGGAGGCTCCGATACGACCGCCGTCGCGCTGGCCGCCGCGCTGCACGCGGATGTCTGCGAGATCTACACGGATGTTGACGGGATCTTTACCGCTGATCCGCGTATCGTGCCTAATGCCCGGCACATCAAGACGATCACGTACGAGGAGACGCTGGAGCTGGCAGCCTGTGGGGCAAAGGTGCTCATGCTGCGCTGCGTGGAGTACGCGCGACGGTATGGTCTGCCGATTCACGTGCGCTCGTCGTACTCGAATCTGCCCGGCACGATGGTCACCGGATCGACGGAGGACTTTCCCGTGGAACAGGCACTGATCACCGGGGTCGCGCATGACCGCGGTGAGGCGAAGATCACAATCGTCGGCGTACCGGACGAGCCGGGCGAGGCGGCGCGCATCTTCGAGGCCGTGGCCGGTGCCGAGATCAACATTGACATGATCGTGCAGAACGTGTCGACCGGCGCGGTGGAGCCGGCGTCGGGCGGCCGCACGGACATCTCGTTCACCCTGCCGAAGTCGGACGGGCCGACGGCCATGGCCGCGCTCAGCAAGATCCAGCAGGACACCGGGTTCACCGGCCTGCTGTACGACGACCACATCGGCAAGGTCTCCCTGATCGGCGCCGGTATGCGCTCGCACCCCGGGGTCGCGGCCAAGTTCTTCGCGGCGCTGGCCGAGGCTGGGGTCAACATCGAGATGATCTCGACGTCGGAGATTCGGGTGTCGATCGTCTGCCGGGACACGGACCTGGACGCCGCGGTGCGCGCGGTGCATGCCGCGTTCGACCTCGGTGGCGACGACGAAGCTGTGGTCTACGCAGGGACCGGGAGGTAGCGAAGCCATGAGCGGAGCGGAGCGCACGGGGCGGGGGCCGGCAATGAGCGATCTGCCCACCTTGGCCGTGGTCGGTGCGACCGGCGCGGTCGGTACGGTCATGTGTGACCTGCTGTCCTCCCGCAAGAACGTCTGGGGCGAGATCCGGCTCATCGCCTCGCCTCGCTCCGCCGGCCGCACGATCGTCGTACGCGGGGAGGAGTTGACCGTCCAGGCGCTGGCGCCGGAGGTCTTCGACGGGGTACAGGTCGCGATGTTCGACGTGCCCGACGAGGTGTCCGCCGAGTGGGCGCCGATCGCCGCTTCGCGCGGTGCGGTCGCGGTGGACAACTCCGGCGCGTTCCGGATGGACCGCGACGTGCCGCTCGTCGTACCGGAGATCAATCCGGAGCAGGTACGCAACCGGCCCAAGGGGATCATCGCCAATGCGAACTGCACGACGCTCGCGATGATCGTCGCGGTTGCGCCGCTGCACCGTGAGTACGGCCTGCGCGAGCTGGTCATCGCCTCGTACCAGGCGGTGTCCGGGGCGGGGCAGATCGGCGTGGACACGCTGTACGACCAGCTGGCCAAGGTCGCCGGCGATCGGACGCTGGGCGCGCGCTCGGGCAACGTACGGCAGGCGATCGGCGACGAGGTCGGCCCGTTCCCGGCGCCACTGGCGCTGAACGTGGTCCCGTGGGCCGGTTCGCTCAAGGACGCCGGGTGGTCGTCCGAAGAGGTCAAGATTCGCAACGAGTCCCGCAAGATCCTTGGCCTGCCGGACCTCAAGGTGTCGGCCACCTGCGTCCGGGTGCCGGTGGTGACCGGGCACTCGGTGGCGATACACGCGGTATTCGGTTCCGAGGTCGACGCCGACGATGCCCGCGACGTGCTACGCCACGCGCCCGGAGTGATCGTCGTCGACGATCCGGCGTCCGGCGAGTTCCCCATGCCGGTCGACGCGGTCGGCACCGATCCCTCGTGGGTCGGCCGCATCCGCCGGTCGCTCGACGATCCGCGGGCGCTCGACTTCTTCGTCACCGGCGACAACCTGCGTAAAGGCGCCGCCCTGAACACCGCCCAGATCGCCGAACTGCTGGCAGCGTCCTTCACCCGCTGACCCGCCGTGGGCCTGCCCCGTGGGCCCGCCCCCGTCGATCATGAACTTAGTTGCGCTCTCGACGGCGTGTCGTCGCACTAACTTCATGATCGACGTGGTAGAAGCGGTGGGGTAGCGCGGTCGAACGTGTGTTCGATACAGTGCGTCGATGGATACCGCTGAGCGTTGGTGGAACGGACTGTGGGGGACCTCCGCGAAGCAGGAAGTGTTCCTGCACGTGGAGACGGGCCACTGGGTCGTCGAGCACCGGCGGCGCGGCCAGTCCCGGTTCTGGTTGTGCGACTCCGATCTGCAGGCCCGCGCGATCGTCGAGGGCTTGCTGGCGGCGGGTGCCGGTGACTGGCGCCGGCTGGCCGATACGGGTGGGTCCCAGGCGTCCTGATCGGAGCCCTGCGCTCCTCGGTCCAGGCGCCGCGGCGCTCATGGCGTGAGGCGGCCGCCGTTGCCGCGGTACCGCTGGCCGAGCGTCATCCACGGCCGGATGTTGAGGTCCTGGGTGGGCTCGGCCGCCCACCTCGGCCGCTTGCCGCCAGCCCGGGTGGTCGGCCATGGTACGCGGTCGCCGTCGGGAAGCCGTTCGCCCAACAGCCGCGGCCGGTCGGGGACGGGTGGCGGGCAGGGGCGCCGCCGCCCACAGTCGCAACGCAGGCTGAAGGGCCACCACCAACGCCGAACCGGCCCGTGGAGCCGTACCATTTCCACCTCCTTGGATCACCGTCAGCCCTAGCGTCGCTGTTATCTCCTGTGATATCAAGAAGTCCGCAGTAGGCACACGTTCTGCCCACAGCGCCACCGCCCCCCACCGGAGATCTGCATGGACCGTTTCGGCCCGGCACTGCGCCGGTCGCGCCGCCAGCAGGGCTTGTCCCTTCGGGAGCTGGGGCGCCTCACCAACTACCACTACAGCTATCTCGCACAGGTCGAGCGCGGAGAGCGCAGCCCCACCAAGGAGCTGGCGACCGCGTGCGACCGGGCACTCAACGCAGGAGACGCCCTTCTGGAGGCGTACGGCATCGGCGAGGAGGCCGACCACATGCAGCGACGCACCGTCCTACAGTCCATGACCACTCTCGCCCTGGTCGTCCCCGTCGCGCATGTCTCATTGGAGGCGTTGCGGCAGGGGTTCACCCGGGTCATCGACGCGGACCACGATGACTGGCAGCGCATCGCCGCCGACTACGGCGAGGCGTTCTACTCCACGGCACCCACCGAGCTGGTCGAACAGCTGGGTGGGGATCTCGCCGTCCTACATCACCGGCTGGTCGCCGCCAAGGACCGGCTCGTCATCCGCGATCTGCAACGCGCGGTCGGCCTGCTCTCGGTGGTGCTCGCACTAACGCTCGCCGGTATGGGCCAGACCGCGGTGGCGCGGCGCTGGTGGTCGGTCGGGCGCAAGGCCGCCGACGAGTCCGGCGACCACGAGACCCAGATCATGGTACGGGCGTGGGAGGTCGTCAACGGCCCGTACGCCGGCCGCCCGCTCGACGAGGTCATCACGTTGGCCGACCATGCCGTGGCGCTCGCGGACGGGCTACCGTGCGCCGGTACCGCGGGAGTGCTCTCCGGCCGCGCCCAGGCGCTCGCCCTGGCGGGTCGGGCCGACGAGGCACGTGAATCGGTACGGCAGGCCGAGGAGGTGACCGGTCGGCTCCCGTCATCCACAGTGGACAACGCCGATTCCATCTTCGGTTGGCCGGAGGTCCGGCTACGGCACACGGAAAGCTACGTGTACACCGAGATCGGTGCCGTCTCCGACGCCCGCGGCGCGCAGGATCGGGCGCTCGTCCGGTACCCGGCGAGCTTGGCCCGCGAGCGCACTCAGGTCCAGCTGCACCAGGCGAACTGCCTGATCCGTTCGGGCTTCGTCACCGATGGACTCCGGCACGCCGTCGACGTGCTGCACGCCCTGCCCACCCGCAAGCACAACCAGTCGCTGTACCACATCGCTCGGCGGGTCACCGCCGTCGTGCCGGACAGCGAACGGCAGCGGCCGGCGGTCCACGAACTCCTGGAGTCGGTACGGGACGTCTGTTCCGGAGAGTCGCTGTCGCTAGCGCAGCGCGTCTGAACGGGTAGCTACGACGTCGCCGGTTCGCCGGCGACGTCGGTACGCCCGCTGGCAAGGAACAGCACGGAAGCGATGACCGCGGGCGCCCGTACGCCGGACCGGGCGGGCGAGAGCACGGCGGCGCGCTCGTAGCTGAGCAGGTGCCCGCTGTTCGGGTCGAAGATGGCGACGTCACGCGTACCGTCGTCGCTGTCGATGCTGATCGCGACGCCGCCCCGGCCGAGGCCGTCGGTCACGGATCCGTGAAAGACCAAACCGTCGGTACTGGCCAGGACGCGAATGGTGGCGGCGCGGTGAGCCGCATCGAGCACGTGGTACCGGTACATGTCAACAACCGCCCGGAGCGGGGCCGCAGGGCCTGATCGGAAGTCTTCGATGGCGGCCAGCTGGCTGGCCAGAACGGGTGGATCGGCCGACGGCGCCTCGATCGGTACTCGGATCCCGCCGGGCTGGTACCCGATGCTCGTCCGCTCGCCGCCGCAGCTGGTCTCGGCCGCGCCCGAGCCGTCCGGCGCCCACCAGAGCTCGTGGTCGGCCCACGAGCCCTGCGCGCCATCCGTGGTCGGATCCCACGACCAACTGCGGGTGCGCACGTACGTGAAACGTCCGGTCGATGGAGTGTCCACGGACCTTCGGGCCTGGACGGCGATCGCGGAGAGTTCGGCGCGGGCCGGCCGAGTCGCGGCCGCGACGGGCGGCGCCGGCGGAGCCACCGACGGACATGGCTCGACCGGTCCTGGTTGCAGAGGAGCCGGTTGCCTGGTACCCGACAGGTAGAACCCGGCCGCCAGCATGACGAGCGCCGCCGACACGGCGACCACCAACGGCGCGCTCAGCCGGCGCCGGCCGGACGGGGCCGAATCGTTGTATTGCTGGGTGGCGA
Organism: Micromonosporaceae bacterium; assembly: GCA_035650075.1. GTDB lineage: Bacteria > Actinomycetota > Actinomycetes > Mycobacteriales > Micromonosporaceae > DASSUC01. Next base: position 10,027 of record DASRII010000222.1, read on the forward strand.
GCTGGATCAGGTGCGCCGCCGTGGTCTGCGTTGGTGGGACCGGCTTGCCGTACAACGGATCCATGGCGATGGCCGCCATCCGGATCAGTTCGTCGTCGTGGTCGGGATCGCCCATGGTTCACCCCCGACCCGCGGCTGTCCGACTGCTGATGCGCCGACCGTCCATTTCGGACAGCAGGTCGCGGAGCCGGTCGCGAGCGCGGCAGCGCCGCTGGCGTACGTTGCCTGGCCTGATCCGCATGACGTCGGCGATCTCGTCGTCGCTGAGGCCGTCGATGACGCTGAGCTGGAGGATCTGCCGGTCCGTCTCGCGGAGCATCAGCCACGCCGTGGCCACGTCGCGGTTCAGCTCGGAGAACCCGATGCCGCCGTCGTCGACGAGCGGGTCGGCGCACAGCTTGCGCCACATGGCCTGACCGCGTTCCCGGTCCCGGAAGTGGTCGTAGGCCAGGTTGCGAGCCACCGCATAGAGCCACGGGAGCGGCCGGTCCGGTCGGTGCGACCGCGCGCACCACGCTTCGACGAACGTCTGTTGGGTCAGTTCGTCGATCACGTTCGGATCGCTGACGAGCCGGCCGAGAAAGCGCCTCACGTTCGGCCGGTACAGCCGCCAGAGCTGGTCGAGCCAGCTCTCGTCCGCCGCGTCCGTCCCGTTCAACCAGGCTCCCTCGAATCCGGGTCTCCGAGGTATTTGTCTCTACGGCGACCGCGACTGTGACACCCGAATCGGGACATTACTCAGAGGTGCGGGTCCCGTCACGCAAAAGGTTCGTTCAGTCATTTACTGATAGTCATATGGCGATCTCACGACACACGGCTTACCCTGGCCCCATCGCCCACCGTATGCGCGACATTACGAAACGTAGTTGCTCGGCTAGGGGGCTGCCATGTCCACGCATACGCTTCGCCGCCTCGCGGTCGTCCTGTCCGTGGTGATGTCGACGGCCGCCGTCGCCACGCCCGTCGCCGCGTCACCGGCCACCGGTCTCCAAATCCAGATCGACGCCTATCTCGCCGCCCACCCCGGCGGCCAACAGATCAGCACTACCGAGATCTCCTACGGAGGAGGTGCCCTCGTCGTCGCGGTCGCTCCCGAGCCCGGCATCCAAGGCAGCCCGGACTGCCCCTCCGGATGGTTCTGCTTCTACGACCGAACCTGGTACGGCTATCCCCGTGGCAAGCTCAGCGACTGCGGTTGGCAGTTTCTCGACACCTGGTCTTGGCAGGACCGCATCGATTCGGTGCACAACAACCAATCTTTCGGGACTGTCTATTTCTACGATGAGGCTGGCGCCAACGACCCTGTGCTCTTCTCCGTCGGGCCGCACAAGGCCCTCGCCGATGCGGGGTGGGCCCGCAACAGAGCCGACTATGTCTTCCGACTCTGTGCATAACGGCCGCGGGCCGCTGGTACGGCCACTTCGGCGCGTCGACCGCACGGGTCCGCCGGATCGGACCGGATGCCGTATCGTCCTTTCCACCCCTGCGGCATTGGAACCATGGCACAGGAGGGCCAATACGATGTCGGCCTGGTCGAGCGCCCTCCAATGACAGCATCAGCGGCTCCGTGGCCGGACGAGCTGCTCGACGTCGCCGCATTGCGTGCCGGTGGCTGGCGGCCCACCGCATTCCGTGACTTCGTGCTCAAGGTGCACCAGCGGTGCAACCTCGCCTGCGACTACTGCTACGTCTACACGATGGCGGATCAATCGTGGCGGGAGCGGCCGGTTGCCATGCCGGCCGCCGTCGCCCGCGCGGCCATCGCGCGCATCGCCGAACATGCCGCACGGTACGGCGTGAGCGACGTTCACGTGATTCTGCACGGTGGCGAGCCGCTCCTGGCGGGTGCTGAGCGGTTGACCCAGCTGGCGTCCGCCGTGCGGGAGGCCTTGCCGTCCGGCACCCGAGCCCACATCGGAGTGCAAACCAATGGGGTACTGATCAACGAAGAGACCCTGCGTCTGCTGCGGGAATACGACATCCGGGTGGGTGTGAGCTTCGACGGTGGACGGACGGATACCGACCGGCACCGCCGTTACGCCAGTGGCCGGTCGAGCTATCCGGCACTGGCTCGCGCGCTCGCCCTGCTGTGCCAGCCCGAGTTCCGGCCGGTCTTCGCCGGTCTACTGGGGACGGTGGACCCGGACACGGATCCCGTTGCCTGCTACGAGGAGATGCTGCGGTACGAACCGCCCACTGTGGACTTTCTACTGCCACACGCCAACTGGTCGGATCCGCCCAAGCAGTCCGGCTACGGCCAGTGGCTGGTGTCGGTTTTCGATCGTTGGTACGGCGCACCGAAGCAGGAAACGCATGTGCGTTTCTTCGAGGAAATCATCAGTCTCGTGCTCGGCGGGGCCAGCCGCACCGAACAGGTCGGGTTGAGTCCCACGGCGGTCGTGGTCGTCGAATCCGACGGTGCCATCGAGCAGGCCGACTCGCTCAAGTCGGCGTACTCCGGAGCGACGGCAACCGGTCTCAACGTGTTGACCGACCCATTCGATACCGCCTTGGCTCATCCCGGTGTAGTAGCCCGGCAGATCGGCCTTGCCGCGCTGAGCGACCGGTGTCTCGCCTGCCCGGTGCACGCGATCTGCGGCGCCGGACACTATGCCCACCGCTACCGCGCGGGGCACGGCTTTCGCAATCCTTCTGTCTACTGCGCGGACATGAGCCAGCTCATCGACCACGTTCGAGAGCGAGTCGGTACCGACCTGACCGCGCTGACCCAGACCTCGCGAGGTAACGCGTGACAGATGTGTTCCGGCTCTCCGAGTCCGCCATGGCGACACTCGCGGCGGGACGGAGCGACCACAGGATTCTGCGCCTGCTGCGGTCCGCTCAGCTCAGCAAGCACCTCCTGCTCCTGCGTTGTATCGCGGACGCTGGCCCGTCGCAGACGGACGCGTTCGAGGTGCTGGCCTCGGCCCACCGGTCGGCGCCCGCTGCCGTCGGCGATCTCCTCGCCAGCCCGTTCGTCGGCGCCTGGGCGGTGCGTTGTATCCGCTCGGCTGGGCTCGTGGATCTGTCCTATGTAGCCAACCTGGCGGCCGCCGCCGCACTGCGCGCGGGAGTCGACGTGGCGTTGACCGTCACGGTACGAGACGGTGTCGTATTCCTACCGACCGTCGGTAGTGTCGTATTGCCTTCAACGGTCGCTTCGGCGCTGGTGATGGTTTCCGGTGGACGTGCGGTGGTGTGTTCAGAAACCGGATCGTCCGCCGACTGGCGGGAAATTCGCCGGTTGTCCGCCGACGTCAACGGACACAGGTCGAGTGTCGTATTCGACGACGTCGACCCGTACCGGGACTGTTACCGGATGGCTCTCCCGCCAGCCGTAGGCGCCAAGGAGTTCACCACGTGGGAGGAGCTGTTCCGAGCGGCGTGGCGGCTGCTCGCGCTCTACGACCCGGCGCACGCCGCCGAGCTGGCCGGCGGGCTGCACACCGTGGTGCCGCTCATGCGTGGCTCGACCGACCCGGATCTGAGCGCCACGTCCGGGGACGCGATCGGCGCGCTCGCCCTCACTCTGCCCGACGAACCGGCGTCGTTGGCCGTCACGCTGGTCCACGAGTTCCAGCATTCGAAGCTGAGTGCCTTGCTGGAACTCGTACCGCTCTACGACGAGTCCGCCACAGCCGCGTTCTTTGCCCCGTGGCGGCGTGATCCGCGGCCGATCGGCGGCCTGCTCCAAGGCGCGTACGCGTTCCTTGGTGTGTGCGAAATCTGGCGGAGGCTGCGGGACTGCCCGTCCGAGCGGGTCACCGCGACGACCGAGTTCGCGGTGCTACGCGAGCAGGTACGGCTGGCGCTGGCGACCCTGGCCTCGTCGAGTCTGCTCACCGCGCACGGCCAACGTTTCGTCGCCGGAATGCGGGCGGCGCTGCGGCCCATGCTGGACGAGGCGTTGCCAGCGGCTGTGGTCGCTTCGGCGCACGAGTCGCTCGCCCGGAACGTCGAGGCATGGCAGCGCAGGAACGCCACGTCAGTGCCGCGCCAATAGACCCCGCGCCGGCCGGCACGGACCCGTTTGGGACAATGGAGAATCTGCTCAGACCATGAACGCGGCTTCTTACGGAGGTGGGATACCGTGGCAGCGTCGGATGCATTGGCGGAGCTGGCAGCGCGAGCGAGAAACGCAGAGGATCGTGCGGTCGCGGCGAAGAACCAAGCTCGGTCCGATGTGGAGGTTCAGGTAGCGAAGGCACGCGATAGTGCGCGGCGGACAGCGGACCGGCTGCTGGCCGGAACGGCGACGGCCGCGGCGCAGACGTCCCGTTGGTGGACGGACCTGCAGCAGGACTGGTCAAGCCACGTGTCCAAGGTGCGCCACGAGGTCGAGGGCAAGAAGGCGGAGCGGGACAACCAGAAGCTGCGGCATCGTGCGGAGGTCGCCGAGAGCGACGCTGTTGCCGCGGTCGCCTTCGCCGAGGCGGCGTTGGAGGAAGCCGAGTACGCCGTCCTGGACGCGACCCTGGCACGGATGGATGCGAATGCGGCTGGAGCCTCCTGATACCGTTGGCGGGTGATGCGGGCCGCGGTAGAAGCCCGGCTGCGCGCCGCAGGTAGCGTGTTCGCCTCGGACGAGGCGGATCTGCTCGTCTCCTCGGCCAGGACGCCCGCAGAGCTCGAGTCCATGGTGGACCGCAGGATCGACGGCGTCCCGCTCGAACACATCCTGGGCTGGGCGTGGTTCTGCGGTATTCGCGTGTGTGTGACGCCTGGCGTATTCGTGCCGCGGGCGCGCACCGAGCTGCTCGTACGCGAAGCAGCGGCGCTGGCGGATGCGCCCGGCACGATCGTCGTCGACCTGTGCTGTGGCTCCGGTGCGATCGGCGTCGCCATCGCCGCCGCCTGCCGCGGTCAGATTCGCTTGCACGCCACCGACATCGACCCCGTATCGGTCGAGTGCGCCCGCCGCAATCTGGAGCCCATCGGCGGGTACGTGCACCAGGGCGACCTCTTCACGGCTCTGCCCGGTGACCTTCTGAAGCGGGTCGAGGTGGTGGCCGTCAACGCCCCGTACGTTCCGACCGACGCGATGAGCCTGCTACCGCCCGAGGCACGGCTCTACGAGCCTCGCCACGCGTTGGACGGTGGTGTGGATGGACTCGACATCATGCGCCGGATTGTGGCCGAGGCGCCCAGCTGGCTGGCTCCGGGTGGACACGTCGTCATAGAGACGAGCGAGCGGCAGGCGGCAGCGGCCACCGACGTCGTGGCGCGAGCTGGGCTGATCCCGCGAGTGGTACGCGACGACGATATCGATGCGACCGTGGTTGTCGCTTCGGTCTAGTCGTCGTCGCGCACGGCGGCGCCGAGAAGTGGTGCCAGTTCCGTCATCCGGCTCACCGTGGCCGGATCGGCATGGTGTACCTCGACGCAGCCGTACTCATCCTGGAAGAACGGCACGGCTCTGCCCGACGGGTGACCGACCCACTGTGCTATCGGTGGGCATTCGATCGTCTTCCATCCCGACGGCAGCAACGCCTCCACGTACGGCGTGACGCGAAAGTCCGGCTGCCGCGCCGCGACCTCGAGCCACTCCTCGTGCCGGATGGGGTTGGTCGATTCCCACAGGTACCTGCCGCCGGCTCGGACGATGAACCGGTGCGGGTGAACGCCGAATCCGGGATGCATCTCCTCAGTCGTGCGCTGCCGTGACGCGATGCGTCCGTCGGAGTTCACCGCATAGAGCTCGCAGTCGTCCCCGGTGAGCCACGCGTCGAGGCTCCGGGCAAGCCCGGCCATCCGGCGGATCATGTCGTCGCTAGGCCATTTGCGCATAATCTCGCCACGCCAGAACTGCAGCCACTCGCCTTCGCTCTCCTCGGCGTCCGCGGGTGTGTCGTGCCACGTGATCCAGCGGGAGACGCCGCCGTTCTGGTTGGGCTCCAGCCGCAGGTCCGCCTCGCGATCGATGAGATCGATCACTTCCTGTTCGAGGATCGGGTAGTAGCTGCTGTACGGCCAGAACGTCGCGCGACTGATGTGAAGGTCGTAACCCACGTCGACATTGTCGTGCAAGGCGCCCGGCTCATGGGGTACGCGCCGACCAGGTACGTTCTGGCCGTGACACCTGTGACCACCGCCGAAGAGCTGTTTCCCGCGCTGACCCATACCGGCGTGTGCCGGCATCCGTTGGACCACCTAGGCCGCACGTTGATGCTGCTGACCAGCCGCCGCTTCGACCGGCGCGACGTCCGGTGGCTGATCGGTCCGAGCGCCGGCATGAACGTAGTCGGGCACGACTGGGTGCAACGGATGGCAAACGACGTCGGCGGCACGCTCAGTACCGGTCCTGATCACGGTCTGCTCACGTCGTTCGAGGCGCTGCGGGGACCGGACTTCGACCCGGATGACGTGGATCCGCGTATCGCGGACTTCTACGAGCACGCCACCCGCTGGCGCCTCGATCTGTGGTCGGAGTGGTCTGCCATCGCGTGGCCCTTCGGCCGAGCGGTCACCGCGCTGTTCAGCGAGCGGCTCAAGCAGCTCAGCCTCCCCATGCGCCCGCTGGACGTCTCGTACGGCATGGACAGCAAGGTGATCCACGTACACGACCGCCATGGCAATGTGCTGGGCGCTGCCTGGCTACGCAACATGATCAAGACTGGATCCACGACGTACAGCGGGCTGTACGGAGTAGCGACCCTGCCCGGTAGTGCGCAACCCAGTGTGCGCGTCGTATTTCCGCTGCCGTTGGGGTCCGTGCAGGTCTTCCTGCGCCCATCGGTCGACGGCAAGGGCGGCTTCCACCTGCGCTCGCCGCTCGGCAAGTTCGGCGCCGACGGCGCGTACCTCGTGCTGGAGCGGATGGGCAACACGTTGAACGCGCGCCGGGTACCGATCAACGAACACTTTCACTTGTTCCTCGATGACGCCGGGGACGTACGGTGTGACCATTCGCTGCGGCTGTGGAACATTCCCGCCGTCAGGCTCCACTACCGGTTGCGCAAGAACTGATACCTGTCCCACCCACGTAACCGGCGTATGGGCCGTGCCTGGGCTTCGTTTGGCCAGCGGCGATAGCGGGTAGGTCGCACGGCATCCGGGGTGAACCGACTGGGCGGGAGGTTCGAGTCGTGGGGACGCCGGTGGCGGACGACGGCCTCGAGGGCTCGGCGGCAGAGCTGGCGGCTGACCTTGCGAGGCTTCGGGTACGGGTCTGGCGGATGGCCGTGAACTTCATGCGATTGTCTCGGCGGTTGGACGAGCTGGAGAGGGAGGTCGCGGCGCATCTGAGCCGGCGGCACGTATCTGGTCTGGTGCAACCGTGGCGGGCTGCGTCTCGGGCCGGGCAGGCTAGTCGCCGTTGATGGTGAGCGCCCGGGCGCGGGTGGCCGCTGACATGGTGTCGACCCTGTCATCCGGCTTGGGCCTTGGCTGGTTCACCGACCTCGAAGGTCGTCCGGCCGTTATGGGTCGTCCGGAAGTTGTGGGTCGTCCAGCGGCCCGCGGGGGTGATCCTGGGCCGCGATCCCTCACCGCGTGGAAGGCCGCCGGAGCCGGGTGGTTCATATGGTGATACCGGCCCGGGTACGGGACCGGGCGCACCGACTGTCTCGGTGATGGTCAGTAGGATCCCGACCGTCGCCAGGACGATCAGTACGGCCGCCCATACGGCCACGACGCGGCGGCGATCCTGCCTGCGACCCGGAACACTGGGACGACCGCCACGCTGGACGCATCGGCGGCAACTGCTCGGGCATAGACTTCCACGATCTCCGCCGCGTCGGCCATGGCCGCGGCGGTACGGAAACGGTCCTCTGGGCGCTTGGCCATCGCGATGGCCACCAGCTCGCGCACCGGGGCCGGAATCGTCGCGGGCAGCGGCGGCGGGTCGTCTTGGAGGTGCTGCATCGCCAGGGTGATCGGGTTGTCGCCGGCGAACGGGGGCCGACCTGTCAGGCACTGATAGGCCACAGCACCCAAGGCGTAGATGTCGGCGGCGGGTCCGACGTCCTGCTTGGCTACTTGCTCGGGGGCCACATAGTGCGCGGTACCCACTACCTCGTCCACGGCGGTCTGCACCGTCGACTCGGCGGACCTGGCAACGCCGAAGTCGATCAGCACGACATTGCCGTCCGGCTGCACGATCAGGTTGCCCGGCTTGACATCGCGATGAACGATCCCGGCGGTGTGTGCTGCGTGCAGAGCGCGGGCCACTTGGGCGACGATCGACATCGTCTTGATGGCGTCGAGCCGGCCGGTGGCGGCGATTTTCACGTCGAGTGGCTCACCCTCGACGAAGGCCATAACCAGGTACTCGCTGTCGTCGATCTCGCCGAAGTCGTATACGTCGGCGACGCCCGGGTGGTGCAAGGCTGCCATGGTCATCGCCTCGTGCCGAAACCGTGCCTGAAATTCCGGATCACTGGCCCGGTGGCTTTTCAACGTCTTGATTGCTACATCCCGCGACAGCAGCGTGTCCGTGGCCCGCCACACATCGCCCATGCCCCCGACGGCCACGCGCTCGTCCAACCGGAACCGGCCGCCGAGCACCTTTCCAGAACTCAACACAACGGTGTGTTACCCCGCCGTCGGGGGCACAACCCCAAACTGGGAGATCACGCCCCAGCATCGCCGGATGCCGAGCTTGCGCGGCACTCTCGATCCGTCTGCGCTGTGCTAGCTAACGGACCGAGTGGGGAGCTCAAACGTGACGTGGCATCTTCCAAAGTGCGAAAGGTGTGCGTCAATGTCATAGTCGCTGCATGTCATTAGATGAGACTGCCCTTGACAGCCCAGTGCGAGAGAGCACCACGCCACCCGCGCGACTGCGTCGCGTCGCGGTGGCGGTGGCCGTCGCGTTGACGGTCCTCGTCACCCCCACGGCCGGCGCCGCCGCCAGACCCGCCGTTGTGCCCACGGCCGGGGTCGCCGGTGAGCTCACGGCCCCCGAGCCGATCACCGGCCCGGACCCCGACCTGCCCGGGTTCCAGCACGGAACCGTCGCGGTGGATGGTGCGACCCTGCACTTCGTCCGCGGCGGATCCGGTCCGCCGCTGGTGCTCCTGCACGGCTGGCCGGAGACCTGGTGGTCATGGCATGCGGTGATGCCCGAGCTGGCCCAGGAGCACACCGTCATCGCCTTCGATCTGCCCGGACTGGGTCAGTCCACGATCCCGACCAGCGGCTACGACAAGGTGACCACCGCCCGGCGCATCCGCCAGGCCGTGCACCGGCTGGGGTACCTGCAGATCGAGCTGCTCACCCACGACCTCGGCGTGTTGGTCGCCTACCCGTACGCCCGCGACTTCCCCACCGAGGTCAGCCGGCTCGCCGTCCTCGAGACGCCGCTGTCCGGCTTCGGCTTGGAGAGCTTCTACGGAATCAGCTGGCACATCCTGTTCAACATCTCGCCCAGCCCGATCCCCGAGCGCATCATGGACAACGAAGACGTCAGCACGTACCTCGGGATGCTCTTCAATGGGTCCCGGCACCCGGAGCGGATCGATCAGCAACGGTTCTTCCGGGCGTATGCGAGCCCCGCCATCCGGACCGCCGGCTACAACTACTACCGGGCATTCGCCGCGGACGCGGCGGACAACCAGGCCCAGGCACAGGCCAAGCGGCTGCCCATGCCGGTACTCGCGATGGGCGCCGAGTTCGCCTTCGGCGGTGCCGTCGCAGCCTCGTTCCGGCAGGTCGGCAACGACGTCCGCGAGGTCGTGGCGCCCGACTCCGGGCACTGGATCGCCTCGGAGAATCCCCGCTTCCTGATCGACTGCGCGAAGCTCTTCTTCGGCGCGGTGGCCGGCCCGCCCCCGCCCGAGCTGGCCAACTGCCACGCATGATCAGCAATGGTTGATAGCTGAGATCCTGCCAGAGCTCGATCTTCCAAACTGACGATAAGGGCGCGACTGACAGACGGGACACCATACCGAGGCCGGCTCTCGAGTGATCGGGGGCCGGCCCGGCTCAGAGACCGGGCGTCCCGACGAGCAAGACCCGACACGGATCAGGGCTGGCTTCCTCCGCCAACTGGTCGTGCGGGTGTTCTTGCTGGTCAGAGCGTTGGCGTGTGTTGGTCTGTGTCGGCATGAGGAGCCACGTTTCTCAAGGTCATCTCCCAAATCCTCTCCCAGGCGTCGCGGCGCGGCTGAGTTGCGAAGTTCGAGCGCCAAGGGGCTTCGGCTGTGCCGCCTGAAGCGATACGGCGCGGATGCGGTGGCCACGGTCCGATGCCGCCACGGAGCTTGTATCGAGGTCGGACTACCTCACGCCCGGAACGACGATTGCCTCATGGCTTCGCTGGAACCACTCGATGTCTAGTCGTATGCCGGTGCGTCGCTCGATGACCGCCAGCATTCCGGCGCGGAAGTTACCGTGGGGCTCCGCCAAGGCCTCGTACAGATCATGCCATGACGATGGTCGGGCCCCAGGCCCTCGATCGAGGTCAGCACCTCGCCGTCGACGGCGTAGGTGAGGCTGTTGTCGGAGTTGACACTCCAGTAGGCGCTGTACACCTCAGCGCCTGCAACACGTTCGGCAGCGTGCACTGGAAGCCGTTGGCCTCATAGATGGTCACGGCCGACTCGGCCTGGTCGAGGTGCAGGATCCAGCCGTTCTCGAGGCTGCCGTACTCGTTGAGGTCCACGGCCTCGAGGTCATCCGGACCACCGCCGAGCCGGCGGGCGACGTCCTCGATTGAAATCGGCGCAGCCAGCGGCTTGATAACGGACCAGCACATCGCCACGGCGCAGCCGGCAGGGCTTTCATCGAGTAGCCCTTGGTAGTGCTGTACGAGCTCGTTCGGCATGTCGGCATTCTGCGGGGCGCGGGCCGATCTCCGCTGTCCCCGCGCCTGTGCCGCGTCCTTTGGATGAGGGCCTTTGCATAGATGGGAGCGTCGAGCGCCTCATGTAGTGGCTGCCGCACTGGTACGTCGGCCGGTCGCAGGCCTGCATTGCGACAGCCAGGTCGGTGACCGTGGTTCGTTTCGCTCGCTCGTGTTCGGAATCCTTGCGTGTGAACGAGACGAAGTCCTCGGCCTTGTTCCTTGAGTTCGCCACATGTCTAGACACCGCCGTCGAACTCGACCGTCAAGGTGCCGGCGGCACGGGCGGGACCAGCCAGGCAACGGCGAGGACAATGGCCAGGACGCTGTACCCAACCCCGGCAACAGCGCTGCCTAGCCCGTTCGTCCCGTCCGTGCTGGCGATTGCGGCTCCCAGGAGGAGGAACGCGAGTGCTAGTCCAAAGACGACCACCCATTTGGCCACAGTCGGCAGGTCCGTAACCAGCTCGTGTCCGCTTAGAATGACGGCCACCGCGAGGGCGGTCGTGCTGCCGATGATCCAGTTTCGGCCGCCGCTGGGCAACGGAGGTCGGGTCGGCTCATGGGGGCCACCATGATGAGACATGAGCACAAGGTAACGCAAGCAGACCACCTTCATTGAGGTTGTTCAATACAGTTCGTACGCCTGGTCCGCGGACCGCCAACGATCTGCTCAGATGCGGATGCCTGCACCAGGTCATCGGTCAAGTTCCCGCGCCTCGTACATTGGCCGTGCGGCTGGCAGGACTACGCGACACACCCCCGGTAGTGCGTCCCACTTCCACGTCTTGCCTGGTCACGGGGCTGATCGCTAGATGCGAAAAAGAGGCTGTTGACTGGTAGCGCGAACTGTCGCAATCACGGGCGTGCGGTTGGGCGCCTCACCAGTACGGCGGTTGTCAAAGTGGGCGTCGCGGATGAGCACTACGCCGGATTGCTCCGGCGAAAGTAGAGGTTGGACGACGGGAGGGCCAGCAAGATGATCACCGCGAAGGTCGCTCCGAGTACGACCAGCGACACACCCGTCCCGGCCGTCGTCTGCCACGCCGGCACGGCAGCATCCGCGCGGCGCTGAAGCTCGGGATCGGAGGTCCCGTACGGTCCGGACAGCGCCATGTTCGCCAACGAACACCCGTAGCAGAGCACCGTGAAGCTGCTCAGCACCCAAGTTGCGATGCGAGCCGGGTTGCTGCCCTTGCCGACCAGCACGCCAAGCACACCGGTGCTCACCGCGAATACGGCCACGAGGCACGCACCGACGATCAAGCTGACCAGCGCGGTGTTCCGCAGCGACTGGTCGGCCGGATCTGCCGAGCTGACCACGTCCGCGACCGACGCGGCCGAGGAGAACGACATCCCGGCCGAGAGCAGCAGAAGCACGGCGCAGGAGTAGAGCAGGCCACTGGCGGCGCTGACCGTGCTGGGCCGACGTCCGGTCCACGGCCTGGGCGGCGCGGGAGTCCGGGCGGGAGCCGGGGCGGTGGCCCATCCACCCGCGATGGACGGAGGTGGAGGCGCGGGCGGAGCGGACCGACCCGTCGCAGGCACGGCCTGTCGGGCCGGGCCTGCCGCCCCGTCGCCGCCGGTGGGCGTTGGCGAGTCCCCGTAGCCCGCCCAGGGAGCGGCCGGTCCACTTTCGATGGTGGGCGGTGTGGTCGGGG
>DASRII010000223.1:0-7709 GCA_035650075.1 Micromonosporaceae bacterium
CCACCGAACTGCGGCAGCTCGCCGCACTCTGGGCCTCAGCTCGTACCCGGGTGCAGCTGCCCCGGCGGTGCACCGTCACCGCCATCCAATGCCGCCGCTGCCGCCAATGGGTGCAGCCCCGCCGCTACAGCGTGCGCTACATGGCCTGCCCGCCATGCACCCAAACCCTCGCCGCCCAGGCCCGCACCCGACTGCACACCCAACGGGCCAACCCATCCACCCGACCATGAACGGCCGACAGCACCGGCACCAATGCCGCCAAGCACACCCGGTGCTGTCGACCCCACCACCAACCCTTACGAGAGGAGTGGCTTGCCATGCACCCTACCCGCACCGTGTCTCGCCGTATCTGCCTCGGCGAGGACCACGGCTACTGCTGCCCTGAGGACATTTACATTCCCCAGCCGGATGGCACAGCCGTCCACCGTGACGATCTGACCAACACCGTCACCCCGGCCGACATACTGCGCTACGCCGCGCTCTACCTTGACCGGCACGGCTGGATCCAGGGCGACATGTTCGTCGACCCCTTGCAGGCGACCCCCGCCGCCTGCGCACAGGGCGCGATCCGCATGGCCGTCTGCGGCAGCCCCACCATCCCCTACACCACCGACTCCGCCCGAGACGCCTGCCGCGCCATCCGGGTCCTCGCCGGACACCTGCGTGCCACCCACGTCGACGGCGACCCAACCCACCACCCGGACCTCGACACCGACCTCGACGCCGACGATGACAGTCACATCGTCGGCGACTGGAACGACGAACCCGGCCGCACCACCACCGACGTCCTCACCGCCTTGCACGAGGCCGCCGACAGCTGGGACACCCGCCACCCCGGCGGTGGCGCATGAGCAAGAACACCGTCAAGCCGTCCTTGACGGCAAACCGCCGAACCGACGCCGTCGAAACCCAGGAATACGCCGCGTTCGCCCGACGCGTCCTACGCGCCTACAGCCGGCGTGTCGCCGGCGGCGACGTCGAAGCCCTGCGCGACCTGATCGCTCTGGCCGACGACATCGAAACCGCGATCCGCACCGCCGTCATCGGCCTGCGCGAACACAACTACTCGTGGGCCGAGATCGCCGCCCGACTCGGGGTCACCAAACAGGCCGCCCACCAACGGTGGGGAGGCGACACCCCATGACCAACCGCGTCCCTACCCCCAAGAAAGCGACCACGCCGAGGGCCACCACAAAAAAGGCCACCGCCGCTAAGAAGACCACGACCGCAAAGAAGACCGCCGGCCGGAAGCGGACCACCACCAAGGCCACGACCCAACCCCGCCGACTGCCCGACGCGTTGCGCATCACCGGCGAGATCCTCATGGACCGGCCACCACAGAACGATGGCCTGGCCCACCGCCGCCTACTCGTCACCGACACTGACGACGGCATCACCCACAGCCCGGTCCACGGTGCGCTCACCGCCGCCTGCCGGCCACTTACCGACGGCCAGCTCCCTGGACCGTATGCGCAGTTCTCCGCCGGCTGGGCCGACCACTTCTACCACGCGGTCGCCTGCCCGGACTGTTTCTCGGACGCCTCGCCGGCCCTGCCGGAGGTGACGCCATGAGCACCACCACGGTCGAGCATCTGGGGTCTGCGTTCCTGGCCGCTGCCGACGCCGCCGCGAATCTGCCGTCTCGCATCGGCACCGTGTACCTGCTGCACTTCGACCGCCGCTACCGCCACGCCGGGCACTACACCGGCTGGACCACCCACCTGCCCGAACGCCTCGCCAACCACCTCATCGGCCGTGGCGCCCGACTACTCGCCGTCGTGCAGGCCGCCGGCATCGGCTGGACCCTGGTGCGGATCTGGCCTGACGTCCCCCGCAGTTACGAACGCGCCCTCAAACGCCAAGGCGGCGCTGCCCGCCGCTGCCCCCTCTGCCGCACCAGGCCTCACACCCATCGGGGAGGTGCCCGGTGACCCGTCTGTCTTTGCAGATCCAGCTCGCCCAGATCGAACACCTGCTGCGGCACATCGCCGAGGACTACTACACCGCCGCCAAGGCCTACCACATCCTGCGCGCCACCGGCCACCCCGACCGCATCCGCTTGCACGCCCGGTTGAAGACTCTCGCGCAGGTCGGCAACAGCCTCGCCGACGCCCTGCACTGCCGGCGCCCGCCCTGGCACCTCTTCTACGACCACACCGGCCGCGACCCCCACTGCACCGCCAACCCGTTCCAAGCCGGCGGCGGCTGCCAAGGCTGCCCACCGGTCGCCAACCCAACCGCCGACCCAACCGCCGACTCCGTCATCTCTACGGGAGGTGGGGCATGAGGCGCACCTTCACCGCCGGCCGCGGCTGGGCTTACCTGGGCATCACGCTGGGCGGCGTGGTCTCCATCGCCGCCAACGTCGCCCACTCCTACGTCCCACCCCCCGGCGCACCCATCGGCTGGACCCCACCGGCCGGCGCCGTCGTCTCGGCGTTCTTCTGGCCCATCTTCCTGTTCGTCGCCCTGGAAATCCTGGCCCGCACCCGCTGGCCGCACGGCTGGTTCTGGATCCTGCTACGCATCTTCGGGCTGCTACCCGTGGCCATCGTCGCCGGCGTCGTCTCCTACCGACACCTCTCCGGCCTGCTCGGCTTCTACGGCGAAGACCCACTGACCGCCACCATCGGACCCCTGGCCGTCGACGGCCTCATGGTGGTCGCCACCGGCGCCCTCATCGCCACCGGCAAACACCGCACCACCCACACCCCGCACGCATCGGCCACAGTGGACACCCTCACCAACCCGCCAGCCACCCAACCGGCTAGTGAACCGGGCACCGACCCAGGCATCGAAGCGGCCACCGAACCGGTCCCACCGGCGTCGGTTGACGTGACGCCGCCGCCGGCGCACCTGCTACCCGCTGCCCGGTTCGCCGTCGTGACCCACCAGCAGACGACTGGCCGGCTGATTACCGCCGACGAGCTGGCCACCCGGCTGAACATCCCGACACCCACCGCGAGCCGGCTACTGGCCGCCCTTACCGCCGAAGACACCTCGACCGCCACACCGGTCGTCCCGGCTGCGGTCAACGGCACCCCGGTCCTGGAGGCGGTGCGATGAGCATCTACGCCGTCACCGTGCACCATCGCACCCACACCTGCTCCGGCGACCCGCAGCCGCATGCGGTCGACACCCTTCAGCAGGTCGTGCACGTCACCCCCGGCGGACCCTGCCGCACCCCGGTCATGTTTCGGTTCAACGGCACCACCACCACCGTCGCCTGCGGCCGCCGCTACCCACACCACCGGCAATGCCCGGCCTGCCGAATCACCGTGGTCACCCTGCAGGCGAGCACCGAACACCTCGGCCACACACCCGCCCACCACGCCACGGTGCCGGCCGGCCACGCCCCCCACCCGTGCACCGTATGCCGGCAACCCCTGGCCGCCGCCCTGGCCCGTACCGGCCGGCACATCCTCTGCCACCCCCGCCCCACCCGACGGGGCGCGGCATGACCAGCTCGACGCTGGAGATCACACCCCGGACCCTCAGCCGGGGTGCGGTCTCGAACGCCGAACACCCCATCCCGCTGACCTTCTACCTGGGCACCCATCAGCCGGGTTGGCTCAACACCGCCACCGTGGCGCTGTTCATCTCCGATCGCCGGCTGCGGGGCTACCGGCAGCTGCCCCGCGCCCGCACCGCCTGGGCGCTGGACTCAGGCGGGTTCACCGAACTGGCCACCCACGGCAGCTGGGATTATGGCCCCAGCCCTGCCCGCTACATCGGCCACATCCGCCGCTACCGCGACCAGATCGGCCACCTGGCCTGGGCGGCACCCCAGGACTGGATGTGCGAGCCCTGGATTCTCGCCAAAACCGGGCTCACCGTCACCGACCATCAACGCCGCACCATCGCCAACTACCTGCAACTGCGGCACCTGGACGCCGAGCTGCCCATCGTCCCGGTCGTGCAGGGCAGCACCCCCGAGGACTACCTGCGCTGCGCCGACATGTACGCCGCGGCCGGCATCGACCTCACCCAAGCACCGCTGGTCGGGGTCGGCTCCATCTGCCGTCGCCAGGCCACCACCGGCACCGGCTCCATCCTGACCCGCCTGCACCAACACGGCATCACCGGCCTGCACGGCTTCGGCGTCAAAACCCTGGGCCTGCGCCGCTACCACCACCTGCTGGCCTCCGCGGACTCGATGGCCTGGTCGGTGGCCGCCCGCCGGCAACCCGCCTTACCCGGCTGCCGCGGCCACCTCAACTGCGCCAACTGCCCCCGCTACGCCCACCAATGGCGCAACCAGCTCCTCGCCGACCTGACAACCGCACCCGCGCAAACCGCGCTGTTCGACCCGGCCGGCGGGCAGGCCAGATGACCACACCCACGCACCTCGGGAACCAGCCGCCGACGTTGACCGGCGACGGCGCCGCCCAGCTCGCCTTCGCCCGGGCCACCCAACCCGACTATCCACAATGGCTGGAGCACGTGCGGGCGGCCGCCGGCTGCACCAGGCCCATCCGGCTGGTCGGCGACCTCTACACCGCCATCCGCACCGGCACCGCTTCGGCGAAGATCCTGGATCGCCGGCACACCGACCAGCTGCCCGACCGGGCCATCTACAAGGCCTGCGGCACCCGGCTTGCCACCGTGTGCCCGTCATGTGCCCGCACCTACCAGGGCGACGCCTACCAGATCCTGCGCTCCATGCTGCTGGGCGGCAACGGCATCCCCGGCACCGTGGCCGCACACCCGGGCGTGTACGCCACCGGCACCGGGCCGTCCTTCGGCGACGTGCACACCCGCACGATCAACCGGCACAGCTGCACCAACCGGGAACGCTGCGACTGCCGACCCGAACCCTGCCACGCCCGCCGCGACAACCCTGTCTGCGATCACGGCACTGCGATGGTGTGTTGGGCGCGTCACGACCGCGATGATTCCCGGCTCGGGCAGCCGCTGTGCCTGGACTGCTACGACCACACCCACCAGGTCGTGTGGAACCTCCACAGCACCAAGCTGTGGCACCGCACCAAACAAACCGCCGAACGGCGGCTCGCCCACCTGTGCCGCCAACGGCGCATCCCGTTCCTGGTCGTGGTCGACCAGACCGGCCGGCCCCGCCGGCTGCCGCCGGTACGGCTGGCCCACGGCAAGGTCGCCGAAATGCAACGCCGCGCCGTCATCCACTTCCACGCCTTCATCCGCCTGGACGGCATCAACCCCGCCGACCTCGACGCCGTCGTGCCCCCACCGGCCGGGATCGGCGTCGAGGACCTGGTCGACGCGCTCCGGCACGCCTTGGCCACCACCACCATCGACACCCCACCACACCCCGACCAGCCCGACGGATGGCCGATTGCCTGGGGAGACCAGATCGACCTGCAACCCATTACCCTGGCCGCAGACGGGTCCCTCACCGACGAAAAGATCGTCGGGTACCTCGCCAAATACGCCACCAAATCCACCGAGATCACCGGACACACCTCCGGCCGCCTCGACAACGACCGCATCGGCGACTACGCCAACCCCACCGGCGACCACACCGCCCGCCTCATCCACGCCTGCTGGCGCCTGGGCCGTCACCGGCCCCCACGCGATCTGCGCAGCACAACCCGGCCACCCCTGACCGGCTACGCCCGGCTACGCCGCTGGGCACACCGCCTCGGCTACGGCGGCCACTTCCTCACCAAAGCCCGCCGCGGCGTCACCCGCTTCGGCGTCCTACGCCAACGGCGCATCACCTACCGCCGCCAGCAAACCGCCGCACCAACCGAGCAGGCCATCCGCACCGCCGACCACACCGCGGCCGAAACCACCCTTGTCGTCGGCGTCCTGACCTACGCCGGTACCGGCTGGCACACCACCGGTGACGCCCTGCTCGCCAACACCTCCGCCGACCTGGCCCGATCCCGCCGAGAAACCGGCCGCGAGGAACTCGCCCACGAAACCGGCACCCAACTCCGCGCAACACAGCCGACCGTGCTGGCCGCCTGACCCCGCCCGGTCAGTGCCAGCGCCGGACCGTACCTTGACAACTCCACAGAGGACAATCACCACGGCTCAGCCGGCGAACTCTTCTGCGCCGGCTTATACAGGCGGGTCAGATCCCGCCACTGCCCGCCCGCCGTGCGCTTCAACCGGTCCACCAGATTACGGGCCTCGAACTCCCGCATCGCCGGCCACTGCTTCAACTCACCCTCACTACCGCCGTGGCGGGCATGCACCACGAACCCGTCCCGCGACACCTGGTACAGCCACACATCCCGCCGGGCGGTCCGCCCGTACTTGTCGTTCCACCACCTACCCACCAACTCCATCAGCCGATCATCGAACACACGTACGACCAGCACAAGCAGATCTGCGAACAACACGCCAACACGCAAGAAGCAGCCATGACCACACCCACCCGAGCGGCACCCCTCGTTCTGGCGCGCAACATCCCCCATCCACCGCTGGCCGGAGCCCAAACCCCAACCAGGAAAGGAGAAACACCCAGTGAGCCCATCGGTATCACTCGGCCCGAGTCGTATCAGACGACGCATCAGCGGCCAGGCCAGCGGGCGTGATCGTCCACAACAGACAGAAAGGAGACGTACGTGGAAAAGTTGTTACTGACCCCGGAGGAGGCTGCTGAGATTCTTAGCGTCGGCCGATCGACCGTCTACGACTTGATGCGCCTACGCTTGCTCCGTTCGGTGAAACTCGGCAAGTCCCGTCGGATCCCTGCGGCGGCCTGCCGTGAACTGGTCGACCGCCTCCTCGACGAGGATGCCGCGTGAGTAGCGCCGATGATCGCCGTTCTCGCCGCCGCCGCAATGGCGAGGGCAGTATCTATCAACGAAAGTCGGATGGTCTCTGGGTCGGCGCGGCCTACGTTCTCACCACGGCCGGGGTGCCCAAACGGAAGGTGGTCTACGGCGAGAGTTGGGAGAATGCGAGGGACAAGTTGCTCCAGCTCGTTGCCCGATCACAGCAGGGCATCCCGGTACCTGACCGATCAAGCTGCGTCCGTGACTATCTGAGCTATTGGCTCAAGGCGTACGTCGCGGAGCTGCGACCGAAAACTGCCGAGGGATACGAGAGCGTCGTCCGCCTCCACTTGGTGCCCGGTCTTGGTGGGAAGCGGCTGGACAAGCTGTCCGCTCAGGACGTCCGGGTCTTCCTCGCGTCCTGCAGGCAGAAATGCCTCTGCTGTACCAATCGGAGTGACCAACACCGGAAGCCGGATAAGCAATGTTGCTCCATCGGCCGGTGTTGCCGGCAGTACCCGGGTCAGCGGCAAATCCAGTTCATCCACGCAGTGTTGCGTAACGCGCTCGGGCATGCGGTCCGCGAGGAATTGATTATGCGGAATGTCGCGACCCTGGTCAGGGTTCCGGCGCCCCGATACAAGATCGGCAAGGGGCTAACCGTCGAACAGGTTAAGGCACTGCTCAGGGAGGCTCGCGGGCAACGGCTCTACCCGCTTTATGTCGTCGCGGCGACCATGGGCCTGCGCCGCGGCGAACTGCTCGGCATGCGTTGGGCAGACCTCGACCTTGACAAGGGTCTTTGGCGTCCGGACAAGACGCTGCAGCGCGCCAGCGGCGAGCTGCGACTCCAGGACACTAAGCCTGAATCCGTGGACCGACTGAGCTGTTGATGTCCGGGTTCGGCGTGGAGATGCGGTGAGAGTGCCCTTCGGGCTGCGATGATCGGGTTTGCCTAGAACACGATCGATGCGTTTCGGAGGGCACTCTCGGTGCAAGGAT
>DASRII010000224.1:0-8770 GCA_035650075.1 Micromonosporaceae bacterium
AAGTCCAGCAAGCGTGGCCGTACCTGCGCGATCTCCTCCGGGGTCACACCCCAAGTCAACCAGCATCCACAGTGGACGCCACAAGCGACACATCACAAGCCGACAAACAAAACATAACGACTTAACAAAGTACTACTAGGGGACGGTGAAGTACCGACGTTCGACCGCGGTCGAGCATCGCGCGCAGTGTCTCGCCGCCGACCTGCAACAGCCGGAACCGGGCGGGATCGCCGTGGCGGATGTCCTCCACGACGTACAGCCGGAGATGTATCCGCGCGAGGCCGACGAGCGCCTGCCGGCTCGCGCGGGTCAGTGATGGCACACTGACCCGGTGAAACGCCAGCGCGCCACCCATCTTGCTGAACAGCTGCTGGAACGCCTCGCCGCCGGTCACGAGGAGTGGCCGCTGAGCCTGATCACCGAGGTGTACGTGTTCGGCTCGTACGCCCGTGGGGCTGCCGAACCACATGACCTCGACGTCGATGTCGAGATTAACCGGCAGGATGAGCGGTGGATCTCGCATTTCGTCACCTGCCTGTCCGGCGGCCGCGACCCGTACAGCCTCATCCGCCGAGCCCTGGTGGGCGCCTCCCGCAGCTACCAGTTTCTGTTCGAGGCCCGCGACCGGGTTGACTTCCCGCTGACCCTGCTGTGGCGGCCCAGCGACCCGCTGGCCGCCGCGTTGGCGCGGCTGCACGAGATCGCCGAGGACGACACTGCGGGGCGGGCGGCACGCGACGCGATGCTGCCGCAGTTCGACGGCCTCGACCGGTGGATCCCCCGCCGCTACCGCGAACGCCTCGTCGGCGCCGTCGACGGCGGCGCCGTAAGCGTGGAAAGGCTGGAGCTGCCCGACGCGCCACTAGAGGATTCCTCAGCGCAGCGCCATCTGGAGGAGCGGTGGGAGCCGACGAGCCCGCTGTACCGTGCGGGCCGAGCGGTCTTGGCCCATTTCGAGGAACGTGGCGTTGATCTCTCGCAGGTGCACCTCCACGGCCGCGACGTTGGCGGGCCAGAGACCCCATACTTCGCGGGGTTCCAGATGCGGTACTTCAGGTCGGTCCCGTACTGCCTGACCGAGTACCACGGCGTTGAGTGGATCGAGGTTGTTCACCCCACTCGAACGCTGCCGAATTCGGCGCTGCGCATCGTGCCTACCAGATCCGACCTGCTGGTGGATGCCGACTGGACCTGACGGCCGGCTGCGGTCGACGACAGCGCCGACCGGAACGGCAGCCGGCCGAGCTGTTGGCGGACAGGCGATCGGCGACGCCGGTTCTCTGGGATTACGTCGCGATGATCAACGCGTGACCAATCCCGACCGGCCGATGCTTGCGGCGCCGCGCTATCTGCTGCAACCTCGCAGTCTGCGAACCTGGAAGGGCGTGCCTCTGACCGTCAACGTTCGCGGCCAGGGCCGGCTGGCCGCAGTAGCAGGTGGGGCGTTTATCGCCGGGCACAGCCCAGCTCGTTGGTCAACGTTTGCCGGTATTCAGGTCTGTGTCCATGGCGGGGTTCCAAGATCGGCCAGTCCAAGGTGGCCGGAGTTGCTGCAGGTGGGGCAGGCCGTGCGTGGTGTGGGAGACGTACGGCGGATCACCCCGTCGGAGAGCCGGTACATCAGCTGGGTGGCGCGGGCTTGCGAACCGGCGAAATCAGTGGTCCGCGCGAGCAACTCAGTGACGGCGATGCTGGCGATCGCCCCGTTGATGCTGACGACGGCCGGCGCCGGCTCGTCCATCCCTTGTAGGTAGCCGCGGGCGACCTCCTCCTTGTACGCCTCCGGAGGAAGCTGCTCCGCTCTCACTCGTTGGGCGTCGAGGATGTTCAGGCACCATAGGCAGGGCGAGCCGGGGACGAGCCAGGTAACTCGGCCTCCCATGGCGCCGGTGTTCTGGAGTTCGACACCGAGGTCAAGGACCGGAATGTAGTACTGGTAAGCGATGGCATTGAGTACGGTGCGGCTCCATTGGTTGTCCGTGCAACCCACTACGAGGCTGCAGCTAAGGAGTCGCCGCGCCGGCCCCTCATCAGTGACGGAGCCTCGCACTTCACGCACCTGGGTCGGACCCCCGACGCGACGCGACAGTCGCCGCGCCACGGCGGTCTTCGGACGGCGAAGTGCGGCATCGAACCTTGTGGCCCCGACCAGTCGCGAGAGGTTGCTTGGGGCAACGTGGTCCGGATCGATAACGACGACGCGCCCAACGCCGAGGTGAATCAGCTGTTGGATCACGTGCGAGCCCAACCCACCGGCGCCGACGACCCCAACAGTCAATTCGGCGAGGATACGCTGTCCGGGCTTGCCCAGGACGCGCAACTGGCGATCGAACCGTTCTTTCGACACGTCCGGCTGCCCCTTGGGCTGCGGGTGGCCCGCAAACTGAACCGTCAAGGGCTCGGCCGCGCCGCCTGGATCGGTGATGCGGGCTTGTTCGCCACCCGGCGAGATCACCACAGCGGCGACTGGAACCGGTGCCCGGGCCTGGATCTTCGGTACGAGGCTGGCCTCCCCACCGTCGTCCGACGGTGAGAACGAGGGGATCCCGGTGTCGTGCGGGTGGCTGTGCAGGACAACAAGCGCCTCTCCGCTACTGCGGGCGCGCTTGGCGTGCCGCGCCCAGAACGCCGGGCTCACCTCAAGGTGGTTCCCAAGCTGTAGCAGGTATTCGCCCGCCGGCACAGCCGTCCAGTCGCGCAGCAATAGGTGCCGGTTCGTGCCCCGCTGACTGATGCCGGCGAAGCCGATCCCTGCCCGTTCCAGGTGTGGCGTGGACAGCAGGTCGTCACGGATCGCCTGCCACAGGAAGGCGGGGGCGTCCAGTGTGCTGGTCATCGCGCCTCCCGTAGTCTGGCCTCACAGAACCGGATGTAGCGGTCCAGGGTTCCCGTGGCCGGATCCCAGCCGGATACATGCCAGGAGAACCACCGGTAGTGGCCCCCGAAAACAGCCTGCAGGCAGCTGTTGCTTGGCTCGGCGCTGGAGGCTAGGCGGAGTCCGGCGTCGGTGTAGAAGCAGTCCGGATTGACGTGGGGATAGCCCGCCGGAACGAGGATGGAGATGGTCGCCTCCTGACAGTTCCAGCCAGAGGCGAGCGATACGCCGGGCACGAGGAGTAGCCGCTGACCGTCTGACGCGGTGACGAACCGCGCGCCGGGGTATCGCTTCTGCACGTCGGCGAGTTGGCGCGTAAGTGGATCCATGTCGATGTCGGCGTTCCTGATCAGCAACCGAAGTTGCCGGGAGGCATGTCGTAGAAGTGATCGCCGTTGCGGACATGGACCACCGTCTCGTTCTGGATCTGCTCGTCGTCGCCGGGGCCGTGAACCTCGCGAAACAGGAGGTTGGCCTCGGGGATGCCGGCCAGAGCCTTGATCTGGGTGCCTGTCACCTGTTCCGAGTTCACCTCGTAATGCTGATGATTGATCAGAATGCTGATCTTCGTCTTGGTGTCCATCGACGTTCTCCTTGTCCTCGTCATGTTCGTGCCTCAAGTCGCACGGCAAGCCATGTGCCGACGATCGGGTGGGCGGGGACCGCCAGGTTCCGTGACCTGCGACCGTTTTCCCACCCGAGAGTGAGTTCGGCTCGGCCTGAGCTGAGCCGCAGGCCCGAACGTCTTGTCCGTCCGACGCCGTGCACCAACTCGGCGAGCCCTGCCCCACGGCCCTGGTCCTGAACCGAGGACACGCCGTCCTCGATGGCACGCTCGACCGCCCTCAGGTCAGTTAGACCACGATGCGTCGGGTTCTGTCTGAGCGTTGTGGGTATTCCACGACCGAGGTCGACGACAGCCAGTTCTAGACCGGTTTGCTGATAGCGCTGTGCGCAGACCAGCGCGCCAATGGGACTTCGGGCGTGGTCGATGACGTTCTCGGTAGCCGCAGCGATCGCAGTGGCACACGCCATAGCCAACGAACCGATCCCAAAATGGCCCTTCGCGACTCCCCACACCCTACCGACAAGATCCTCGACGTCGTCAGGCGTGCGGATCCGCACCACTTCGATGAGCCGCTGGCGGAGATCTCGCCTACGCAGGGAGGGAACTGGTCGGCTCAGATCGACGTTGGCGGGGAGATCGGCGTAGAAGTCGACGCGCGCCAAATAGCGGTGGACGTCGTCGTTCACTGGGCAGTCGAACCGTACGCAGTCGGCGACGCCTGCGGCATGCTCGATGAGCGCGCGAAGTCCGCAGATCTCGCGCGGAGTGACGAACTGGACGCTGCCGGCGTGAAGGTGAACCTCGTCCTGGAAGTCCCGAAGTGCCTGCATCGCAGAGTGGATCTCGACGCCGGACGAGCGCGGCGGAACACTCACCCGAAACGCGTTCTGAGCTTTCACCTTCATCGCGGAAACCGTTCTCTGAGGGGAGGGCGAGGAGTCTCCTCGCCCTCCGAGTTCACGCGTGTGCTGGAATGACTGCCCTGTAACTGAATTCCTTGCCGCCGCCTTCGGGTACTCCGCGTTCCTTGGCGACCGCACCCGAGGCCACCAACACCCGTAGCCGGTTGTTCGCCGCCTGCGGGGTGATGCCTACCTGCCCGGCCAACTGGGACGCGCTGAAGCTCTGCAGGCGAAGAGCGGCGTCTAGCGTTTCGCGCAGCCAGCCCTGCTCACCAAGCATCTCCGGTTGGGCCGAGGCGTTGATGGCAACAGCCGCCAGCTTGCGACGGGCGAGCACGCTCTCCAGCGTCTCCCTGACGTCTTCGCCAGCGCCCTCGATGACCATTCCACGATCAGCGAAGTCGCCGGACTCGCGGCCCAAGATCAGTTTGGCAACCAGCTCATCGCCGAAGGAGACGGTAATGCCCTCCACTCCGGAAAAGTCCAACACGAGGGCGTCGCCAGGGGCCACCTGCGCCAGCCGGCCCTCAACGTCCTCCCTCATGCGGCGACCGCGTTCGCGCGTGGCGAGGAACATGCTCGACGCCCCGACCTTGTAGCGCTCCATGTCGCATCCCTCCCGCGTTTTCCACGCCGTCAGTGAAAACGTAGACGATGGACACCCGTCCGTCAAGTTGCTCAAGGCGATTTCGGCGAAAGGGTCACGTCATGGCTGCTCGACCCCGGTCGGTTCCGGTTGGCGCGGGCTGGTGTGTTGATGTCCATGGGGCCCACCAGCCGGGTGATGGCCGGGGCGCGTGCAGGAGTTGGGCGAGGTGGTGCACGGACACCATCGCCACGCGCGGGTGGTGAACGAAGACGGCGACCTCAACATGCATGGTCACGACGAGCGGGATCACGTCCCATTCGCTGACGCCGTCGGGGGCTGGATGGTAGGTGGCCTCGGCCTGGCTGGGGATGTTGAGCAGCCGAAGCGCGCCGGGGATGTCGTCCCGAACCGCGGCGGTGTTGGCCAACAGCTGATCGACGTATGGGCGCGCGCGTCCGCCGAGTTGGTGTGGCTGGAGGGTGTCCGCGTCGAGGGCGAGCGGGCCGTGGCCGTGGTAGCTGGCCACGTGCCGGGCGATCTCTGGTGGACTGAAGGGTTCTTGCAGATGCTTGGCCTCGATGAGCCACAGTCGCCGCCGGTCGACGTCGGCGGCGAGCAGGTCGACCTCGCCGGCGAGGTGAACCTGCTGCCGCGCGGCCTTGGCTGGCAGCAGGGCGGCCCGGCACGGCAGTCCGGCTTGTTCGGCGACGCGGCGGACGCGGCCTTCAAGCCCGTCCTCTAGGCTTCGGCGCAGGCGGCGCACGGTGGTTTGCAGCGGGCCAGGCGGGTTGGGCCAGGGCAGCCGTCCATCGACCAGGTAGCGCACGAGGATGCGCAGCGTGGCGTGAGCCCGGCGTGGCAGCAGCCAAAGCTCGTCGGCAGTCGCCGGTGCGGGCGGGGTCAGGAGCGGCTGCAGCGCGAGTCGGACAGGGCGCTTCTCCAGTTGCCAGTAGCGCAGGCCCGCGGCGCGGAGCTGGTCGGTGCTGAGGGTGCATGCGTCGACTGCCGCATTGATCTCGGCCGGGGGCAGATCACACCAGGTGGCGACGTTGGTGACCAGGTCGGCTCGGCGAACCGACGCTATGGGCGGAAGGGGTTCGTCGGGCGTCGGCCAGCCGGCGACGGTAGTCAAGACGGCGCGGACGGCGTCGAGGCCGAAGCCCCAGGACGCGCGCATCGCGTCGTCCACGGCGAGCAGCCCGGCCGCCTGCTGGCCTTGCGGCGTGCCGGCCTCGGCCGTGGGCGTGGTGAGCCCGGCGCGCATCGACACGAACCCAGCCTCCGTATCCGGGTCGCCCAGGCCCGAGCCTTCTGCGCCGGACGTCGTCGGGTCAGCGGCAGACTCCGCCAGCACGTCGGCGGCGGGGTCCAGGTATTCACGCTCGGCCTGGCTGTGCAGACTGTCCTCCCATTGCGCCTGCCGCCAGGCAAGCAGGTTGACCCCGGGCGGCCGGGTCGGCACCAGGTCGATGTCGCCGTGTTCGGTGATGGCGATCGTGGATGGTTGGATGCCGGCGAAGGCTTGTTGAGCCTTGAGAGCCAGGTCGAGTGGCCAGGCGGCGAGTTGCAGCAGCCGGTGGATGTCGCGCCGGTCCGGGGCCAGGTCGCCGGCGGGGGCGTCGTGGACCAGGCACTCGACGAGCAGCTCGGCGGCCCTGGCGCGGCGGGCCGCGTCGCCGTCGGGCATGACGTCGGCTTCGGCGAGTGTCTCGTGCGCCCACGGGCCTGCCAGTCGCACCCGCAGGTCCTGGCTGTGCAGGAACCGGTCGGCGAGGGCACGTTCGAGTTCCGCGCTGGCGGCGGCCAGCGCGGCGCGGCTGTCGAACGCGGCTGCCTCCTCGCGGAGCAGGTTCAACGCGGTCGGGCACACGATGTCCCGCACCAGCCGCACGGGATGCTCGCCCGCAGCGAGCCGGCCAGCCAGCCGGCGGGCGACCGAGCGGGCCGCACGGTCGACGCCGGCCGGTGACAGGGTGCGGGGTTGATCGAGGACACCGTCGGCGAACGGCGTGGGCACGGGCCGCTGGAACACCAGCTCCGGCAGCCCCGCCCAACCCCGCGAGAACACCGCGGCCAGCTGTTGCGCTTCCTGGGTGGGCGACAGCGTGACGCGCCTCAACGGTGGGACCGCGTCGCCGGGTGGGTCACGGAGCGGCCCTGGGCCGGCGACGCCGTGATCACCTTGCGGGCTGTGAAGGTCCAGGTCGTCGTCGGTGGGCGGAGCGAGTCGGGTGAGCACCGCGTGGGTCAGCGCCTGGCCGACCAGCCGCTGTACTTCGGACCAGGCCGTGATCTGCAGCCCGGCCGGGTTGTATACGACAACCGTCTGTTTCGGCGCCACCACGGCCAGCCGGACAGCCGGTCCATCGTCGTCGGCGCCCGGTGAGGGGATGAGCCGGACCACGATCGGCCCATCGTCGTGGGCCGTGCGCCAGGCCTGCCACGCCTCCCGTTGGGTAGAAGCCAGCTGCCGGAGGCCGGCCTGTACGGCGTCGAACAGGCTGATGGTGGTGCGGCGCCCGGACGGGGTCCGCTCGACGGGCACCAGCTCACCGAAGATAACCTGCTGGTCGGGGCAGACGAACAGCAGCTGCCGCGGGTGGCGCCGGGCAAGGGTGACTATCTCGGGCCGGTCCTCGGTGGACGGCGGCGGCGGGCCGATCGTGGGCCAGTCGGACACGCCGGGCAGGTCGAGGGCGAACAGCATCTCGTCGACGGCGTCCAGGGCGGCACGCTGGTACCAGGCATGCTCGTGGTCGCGGGGCGGGACCGGCATCAACGCGTGCTCGGGCAGCCAGGCGGGGCAGAGCATGTGGTTGTCCTGCCACAGGTGCCAGCCGTCCAGGATGGAGAACATCTGCAGGGCCTCGACGCCGTGGCCGGGGCCGTCGGGGCCGGCGCCGAGGTTGCTGATCTCGTCGAGGAACGCCCACAGCTCCTCCCGATCGGTGGACGTGCCGTCGTCCGATATCAGTTCGCGGAATTCTGTCAGCGTGCAGACGGGCACGCCGCCTTCCCACAGCAACTGCGGCTGCCACGGTCCGTCCACGACGACCAGCCGGGTAAGCACGGTGCCATCGGCAAGGGTGAACGGCTCGCCGGACAGGGCGGATGGCGGGAACGGCAAGGCGTCGGCGAGACCGGCCGACCAGGTCAACGAGCCGCCCGCCGGTGAGATCGTCGGCGGGTTACTCGGCCCGAGCCACGCCGTATCGGCGCTGTCCGCGCCGGTCGGCAGGCGCAGGCAGGTACGGGTGTCCAGGTCGGCGAGGCGGCGCCGGGCGGCACCGACCTCAGCCCCGGTGGTCGCGGGGGTCAATCCAGTCACCAGCTCGATCGCCAGCACATGACGGTGGCCGGTGGCCAACAGCAGCAGCTCACCGCCGTCAGCGACGTTGACCGGAAACAGCACGTTCGCGGCGGCGCCGGTGCACGCCTCGTACAGCTCCGACCGCGCGTCTCTTCGCCATCGCTGCTGCGCCGCAAGCCGCTGCTCGTCGTCGAACAGCCGGCGGCCTCCGCGTGTCGGCCGTCGTTTGCTGCCGCTGTTCCCGGAACGCCGCGGCTTCTGCCGGGAGGGTAGCGCGACCGCGATGGTGAGCATTGTGATCATGAATCCCAGGCCCTGCAGGACGAGGGACGCCGGCACCGGGAAACGCTCGTCTCCGCGCTGCACGACCAGGACCGGGCCAAGCATCGTCGATGGCCAACTGGGTGCGAGCCGCAGCTGCGTGCCGGGCGCGGTGACCGCCGTGGCCGCTCGGGCCAGCCGCGTCCCGTCCGGGGCGGCCCCGAACGGCGGGGCTTCGGTGAACGCCTCGTTCCGGACTGGGTGG
>DASRII010000225.1:0-12724 GCA_035650075.1 Micromonosporaceae bacterium
CTCGGTGAACGTCGCGCCCCGGTACGTCAGGTTCCTCGGCGGTACGACCTCCAGGCCGTCGATCAGGTCGACGATCGGCTGCCGACCGTGGGTCTCGACGAACCCCACGACCACGTCCGTACCCCGGCCCTTGCGCCGGTGCGCCTCCTCGAGCATGGTGTACGTCTTGCCCACGCCCGGGGCGGCCCCGAGGTAGATGCGGAGCTGGCCGCGCGCCATGACTAGATCATCCCGCGAACTGCCGCTCCTCAGGCACCGCGCGACTCCTTCATCCGGGCGTATCGCAGCTTGCGGATGCCCAACCCGAAGCCGAAAGACAGGTGTGCTGCCACCTGGTGTTGGCCAGGTTGAACGCCACCCGTCGTACCCACGCCACCGGGTCGTCATAGGCCAGGAGCCTCGACCATCGCGCGTACGCCCAGCAGAACGCCTCCTGCACCAGGTCGTGGGCGACGTCGAGGTCGCCCGTGTAGACGTACAACTGCACCACCAGGCCCTGGAAGCTCGCGGCATAGCACTCCTCGAAGCCGAGCCCCGCACCGTCGCTCGCCAACCGGACCACCAGCCGTTGAACCTCCACCCCGGCGGTCATCACATCCCGCCGCACGACCACTACACCGGATCCCCCACCACGCGGTTGCACCGAACCCGGGAGTTTGCAACACTCTTTTCACTAAGTGATTAGTGGAAGGGTGCAAAGCTCGTGATCGAGTTTCAGCTCGACAACTCCTCCGGCGTCGCGACCTACCTGCAGCTCGCGCAACAGGTGCGGCACGCGCTGCGGCTCGGACTACTGCGCCCGGGAGACCAGCTGCCCACGGCCCGCGAGGTCGTCGCCAAGCTGGCGATCAACCCGAACACCGTGCTGAAGGCGTACCGCGAGCTCGAGCGCGAGGGCCTCGTCGGCGCCCGGCCCGGTCAGGGCACGTTCGTGCAGCGGACGCTGGCCGGCGGCGACCCGGCGACACAGGTCCGGCTACGCCGGGATCTGGACCGGTGGCTGGCCACCGCTCGCAAGGCGGGACTGGATGCCGAGGCCGTCGAGGCGCTCTACCGGGCGGCGATGCGGGACACCTTTCTGGGATCGGAGGACGTGGCATGACTAGCGTCGTCGACGCGGTCGGGTTGGGCCGGCGGTACGGGCGCACCTGGGCGCTGCGGGATTGCACGCTGGACCTGCCGGCCGGAAAGGTGATCGGGCTCGTCGGGCCGAACGGCGCCGGCAAGACCACGCTGCTGCACCTGCTCGTCGGGCTGCTGCGACCCAACACGGGCACGGTCACCGTGCTCGGCCACTCACCCGGGCACCCGCAAACCCGCTCGCGGCTCGGCTTCATCGCCCAGGACAAGCCGCTGTACCGCGGCTTCACGGTGGCCGAGACGCTGCGGATGGGCGGCTGGCTCAACCCCGGCTTCGACCACGAGGCCGCGACGCTTCGCATGACCGGACTGGACATCCCGCTCGACCGGCGGGTCGGCAAGCTCTCCGGTGGCCAGTACGCCCAAGTGGCCCTCGCCCTCGCGCTGGGCAAGCGACCCGACCTGCTGTTGCTCGACGAACCGGTGTCCAACCTGGATCCGTTGGCACGGCGCGACTTCCTCCGCACGGTCATGGAGGACGTGGCGGAGTCCGGCCGGACCGTGCTGTTCTCCTCCCACCTCATCGCCGACCTCGAGCGCACCTGCGACCACCTCGTCCTGCTGTCGGCGTCCCGAGTTCAGCTCAGCGGGGACGTGGACGACCTGCGGGCCAACCACGTGATGCTGTCCGGACCGAGTAGCCACGTCGACGCGATCGCCGCCGCGCACACGGTCGTCCAGGCCGACTACGGCGAGCGGCAGGCCAGCCTGCTCGTCCGGGCCAGCGGACCGATCCACGACCCGACGTTCACCGTGCGACCGGCCAGCCTGGAGGAGCTGGTTCTCGCGTACATGAGCAGTCCCCGCGCCGGCGCCACGCCGCATCTGCGTCTGGCGGTGGCGTCGTGACGAGACTCGCGTTGCGCCAGATGCGGTGGTCGATCGTCGCCACGGCGGTCCTCCTGGTGGGAGTGGTGGTCTGGCTCGTGCTCCTGCGCAACGGCCTGACCGACACGCTCTACCGCATCGGCCTTCCGCAATGCCAGGCGGCGGGCGGCGACTGTGGAGAGCAGCTACGCGACTTCGCCGACCAGTACCGCTGGACCGTCAACACGTTCGGCGCGCTGGAGTTCCTGCCCGTGTTGGTCGGGCTGTTCTGGGGTGCCCCCCTGATCGCCCGCGAGGTCGAGCAGGGTACCCACCGGCTGGTCTGGACCCAGTCGATCAGCCCGCGCCGCTGGCTGGCGGTCAAGCTCGGCCTGTTCGGGCTGGCCGCCATCGCGGTCGCGGCGGTCCAGGTGGGGGCGGTCGTCTGGTGGAACCAGCCGTTCACCGGGCTCGGTCTCGAGGACACGAGCCCCATGAACGGCCTGTACCACTACCGCGGCATCGTGCCCTTCGGGACCATGCTGTACGGGCTGGCCGCCGGAGTCGTCTGCGGGGCGCTGATCCGGCGGACCGTCCCGGCGATGGCCGTGGCGATCCCGGCCTACCTCGGACCGCGGGTCGCCGTCGCGTTGTCGCGGGAGCACCTCCCGCCGGCGCCGCACGTCCTGCGGTACCCGTTCCCCGACGGAAACCCGCGTTCGGGGCTGGGCGACCGGCAGGTCGACTACCAGATCGTCGACGGGTCCGGCAACCCGATCCCCGGGTCCTCGCTGACGGACATCTGCCCACCAGACGAGCCGCTGGAAGAGTTGGGCAGAGGTACGGCCAAGGGCCGGCCCGACCTCGAGTGCATCGCGGCCCACGGCATCCGGAGCGAAGTCCACTACTACCCCGTGGAGAGCTTCTGGCCGCTGCAGGCCATCGAGTTCGGCCTCTTCGCCGGCCTGGCCGGGCTGGTGCTGGCCCTCGCGGTGTGGTGGACACTGCGCCGGATCGCCTGAACCATCTCGTCAGCGGTCATCAGCGAACCGCGCGTCCTCGAGGTCGAGGTGACGCTGGACGCGGCGGCGGGTCGCGTCGTCGATCTCGCCGTCGGCGTACATCCGGTCGAGCTCCTGGCTCTGCACGGCGACCACGTCGCGCCGCACCTGCCGGTACGTCTGACGTACGCCGCCGGGGTCGTCGACCCCCTCCTGAGCCAGCTCCAACCGGTTACGCAGGCTGAGCCGGACCCGGTCCACCACGACCGGCGCGGCCGCCTGTAACCCCTC
Source organism: Micromonosporaceae bacterium (assembly GCA_035650075.1). Taxonomy (GTDB): domain Bacteria; phylum Actinomycetota; class Actinomycetes; order Mycobacteriales; family Micromonosporaceae; genus DASSUC01. The sequence continues at coordinate 3,240 of DASRII010000225.1, forward strand.
CAACTGGTCGAGGTACGCCATGCCGGCCTCGGCCACCCGCAGCCGCGCGCGGGAGTACATCTCGTCCGTGTCGGCCGCCGGTACCGCCAACCCCGCCCGGCGCACGAGCGGCGCCAGCGTGAACCCCTGCACCACGAGGGAGATCACGATCACCGCGGTCGCCAGGACCAGCAGCAGGTCGCGGTACGGCAGCGGCTGCCCGGCGTCGTTCACCAGCGGGATCGACAGGGCGGCCGCCAGGGGTACCACGCCGCGTGCGCCGGCCCAGGTGACGACCGCCGGTACCTGCCAACCCGGCCGGGCGGTCCCGACGTGCCGCCAGTGCTGGAAAGCCGCCAGCGGGAACACCCAGGCGACCCGGACGACCAGCAGTGTGGCGGTGATCGCGATCGCCGGCCAGAACCAGCGCTGGTTGGCCGAGGACAGGCCGCGGATGAGGTCCGGTAGCGCCAGCCCGATGAGCGCGAACACGACGCTTTCCATCATGAAGACCACGGTGTGGTGGACCGCGGTCTGCTGCAGGCGGGTCCGCGAGCCCGTCAGCCGGCGTGCCCAGACACCGAGGATCACGCTAGCCACCACGACCGCCGTGACGCCGGAGGCGTGCACCGCCTCAGCCGCCACGAACGCGAAGTACGGCGTGACCAGCGAGACCACCGTCTCGATCACCGGATCCTCGGTACGCCGGCGGACCACCGCGGCGCCGGCCGCCACCAGGATCCCCACGGCCGTCCCGCCGCCGGCCAGCAGCAGGAACTCCCCGGTCACCCGGCCCGCCGTCCACGCCCCGCCGGCCACCGCGAAACCGACCGCGATCCGGAACAGGATGAGGCTGGTGGCGTCGTTGAACAGGCTCTCGGCCTGGACGAGCGTCTGCAGCCGGGGTGGCAGCGACAGCCGGCGGCCCAGCGCGGTCACGGCCACCGGGTCGGTGCTGGCCAGGACCGCGCCCAGCAGGAACGCGAGGCTGACCGACAGGTCGAGCGTCGCCACGGCCACCGCGGCCACGGCGGCCGCCGACACCACGACCAGCCCGACGGCGAGTATCGCCACCGGCCGCCAGACCCGGCGCAGCTCGCGGGAGGACAGCTCCTCGCCTGCCGCGTACAGCAGCGGCGGCAGGACTACGAGACTCACGACCTCGGGCGTCACCTGGATAACCGGTACTCCCGGTATCATCGCCACGCCGAGGCCGGCCACCACCAGGAGAGACGGCGCCGGCACGCGAATCCGACGGGCGAACGCGGCCACCACAGTCGCCAGCCCGACGAGCGCGATGACTATCTGTACGCTGCGCACGCCGGCCTCCACGACGAATATGGACCTGTGCCGACCAGCCTTCCCGGCGCGCCCTACCCGACCGTACCAAGGAGGCAGCTATGGCGGAGCGCGACGAAGGGCGGTCCTGGCCGCTGCCGATGCCGCTGCGCCGGGTCGTGACCCGGCGGGAGGGTCCGTCCGCTCCTCCGGCCCGTGAAGCCAGGTCGTCGGTCGTCGACTGCGCGGTCTACGTCGACGGGGTACGCCAGCCGGGCCGGCCGGACTACGCGGAAGCGCTGGCCTCCGCGCGCGACCACGAGAACGCGTTCGCCTGGCTGGGTCTGCACGAGCCGAGCAAGGCCGAGCTCGAGGCCGTCGCGCGGGTGTACGGCCTGCACGAGCTCGCCGTCGAGGACGCACTCACGCCAACCCACCGGGCCAAGATCGAACGGTACGGCGACATCGTCTTCTTCGTGCTCCGGACCACCCGCTACGTCGAGCACTCCGAGCTGACCGAGACCTCGGAGGTCGTGGAGACCGGGGCCATCATGATCTTCATCGGCCCGCGGTTCGTACTGACCGTGCGGCACGGCATACCGGGCGCGCTCGGGCCCGTGCGCAAGGACCTGGAGGCCCGCCCCGACCTGCTCGGCAAGGGTCCGTGGCAGGTCGCACACGCGATCTGCGACCGGTTGGTCGATACGTACGTCGACGTGTCGTCGGCGGTGGAGAACGACATCGACGCGCTGGAGGAGCACGTCTTCGGTACCCAGTCGCACAGCCGGGTGGCCCGCATCTACCAGCTCAAGCGGGAGCTGATGGAGTTCCGCCGGGCGGTGGCTCCGCTGCAGCGCCCGCTCGGCGCGCTCGTCGAGGACCGGGCGTTGGTACCGAAGGACGTGCGGCGCTACTTCCGCGACGTCAACGACAACCTGCTGCGCGTGGTGGACCGGGTCGCCATCTTCGACGACCTGCTCAACTCGATCCTGCAGGCCCGGCTGGCCCAGGTGACGGTCGACCAGAACAACGACATGCGGAAGATCGCCGCATGGGCGGCCATCGCCGCCGTGCAGACCGCGATCGCCGGCATCTACGGTATGAACTTCCCCAACATGCCGGAGCTGCACTGGCGGTACGGCTACCCCGCCGTCCTCGCCGTCATGCTCGCCTCGTCGGTCGTCCTTTACCGGTTGTTCCGCCGCTCCGGTTGGTTGTGATCTGGTCCGCGTGATGGATCGCGCGGACGTTACGACATCGACTACCGTCGAACGCGTGATCGTGCGGTTACTCGGTCCGGTCGAGGTTGTCGGGCCACTGGGCCGCGCGGTACTCAGCGGTCGGCAGCGCGCGCTCGTCGGACTGCTCGCGTTGCAGGCCGGGACCGTGGTGGTCGCGGGACGGCTGGTCGACGCGCTCTGGGGCGACGAGCCACCCCGTACCGCGGTCAAGTCCCTGCACAGCCACGTCGCCCGGGTACGTCAGGCGTTGGGCGCCTGCGGGCTGATCGACGTGGTGCTCACCCGCGGCGCAGGCTACACGTTCGCCGTGGCCCGTACCGAGGTCGACGTGTGCCGCTTCGAGGACGAGGTCCGGTCGGCCCGCGAGGACCTCGCCGAGCACCGGTGGCACCGGGCCGCCGAGCGGCTGCGCGTCGGGCTGGCGCTGTGGACCGGCGACCCGATCCAGGACGGGGAGCTGGCCGGGTGGGGTTCGGCCGAGGTGACCCGCCTGCAGGAGGTACGGCTCGCCGCGCTCGAGGACCTCTGGGACGCGGAGCTGCGGCTCGGCCACCACGTCGCGGCTACCGACGAGCTGGATCGGCTACTGGTCCGCCACCCGCTGCGGGAACGGCTCGTCGAGCTGTCGATGCTCGCGCTGTACCGGTCCGGCCGGCCGCTCGACGCGCTCGAGGCGTACCAACGGTTGCGCACCCGGCTGGCCCACGAGCTGGGCGTGGATCCGTCGCCCGGCCTGCAGCGCCTGCACACCGCGATCCTGCGGCACGATCCGGACCTGGTACCGGCACCCGCCCGGGTCGACGACCCGGCTCCGGCCGACCCGGCACCGCACCGGCCGGCGCAGCTCCCGCCGCGAGTCGGCCACTTCACGGGCCGCGGCGATGCCCTCGGCGCGCTGGACCGCGTGCTGGACGGCGACGACACGCGGATCGCCGCGGTATCCGGCCCGGGCGGGATGGGCAAGACCGCGCTCGCGGTGCAGTGGGCGCACCGGGTGCGCGGCCGGTTCCCCGACGGGCAACTGTTCCTCGACCTGCGCGGCAACGATCCGGCGGCCGCGATGACCGCCGCCGACGGCCTGACCCATTTGCTCCGCAGCCTCGGCGTCGCCGGTGGACAGATGCCGGCCGAGCTGTCCGAGCTGACGAACCTCTACCGCTCACTGATCGACGACAAGCGGGTGCTCATCGTGCTCGACAACGCGGCCAGCGCCGACCAGGTGCTCCCGCTCGTCCCGGCGACGACGACCAGCGCCCTGGTCGTAACGAGCCGGCGGCCGATGACCGCCCTGGCCACATACCACGCGGTCCGGGCCATGCACCTCGACGGGCTCGACGACGCCGAGGCGCTCGACCTGCTGCGCAGCGTCGTCGGGCCGGAACGCATCGACGCCGAACCGGAGCACGCGTCGTCGATCGTGGCGTGGTGCGGGCGCATGCCGCTGGCGCTGCGGATCGCCGCCGCCAACCTGGCCAGCGAGCCCCGGCGGCCGCTGTGCGAGCTGGCCGCCGAACTGGCCGGCGAGGACCGGCTCGACGCGCTGTCCGTCGAGGGCGACTCGCGCAGCGTGCGTACGACGTTCGCCAGCGCCTACCGCGCGCTGACGTCGCCGGCGGCCCGCCTGTTCCGCGTACTGGGCCGGCATCCCGGGGTCACCTTCGAGCGGCACCTGGCCGCCGCGGTCACCGGCAGCACGCTCACCGACGCCGACCGGGCGCTCGCCGAGCTGAGCGACGCGTACCTGGTGGCCGACGTGGCTGCCGGGCGGTACCGGTACCACGACCTGATCCAGCTGTACGCGGTCGAATGCGCGCGCCGGCACGAGGACCTGCCGCACGACGAGTTCGTCGACCGCCTGCTCGACTGGTACCTCGGGGTGGCCGAGGTCGCCAATCGCACACTCGACCGGGGTCGCGACCGCATCGAGCCGGCCCTGCGGTACCCGCCGGTCGTGGTGCCGTTCGCGGCCACCCATACCGAGACCCTCGCGTTCCTCGACGGCGAACGGGACAACCTGCTCGCGGTCGTCCGGTTCGCCGCGGACCAGGGCCGGTACATCGCCGCCTGGCAGCTGACCTACCTGCTGACCGGCTTCTTCGACTCGCGTGGCCGGTGGGCGGACCGGGTGGAGATCTGCCGACTCGGCCTCGCCGCCGCCGAGCGGCTGGGCGACCCGGTCGCCGAGGGCCTGATGCGCAGCGGCCTCGGCGTCGCGCACAACATGACCCGCCGCTTCGACGAGGCCCTGGACTGCCTCTACCCCGCGCTGGAGCTGACCCGGGCCACCGGCGACCGCCGCCGCGAGGGGCACGTCTGCAACAACATCGCGACCGCGTACGCCGGGTTGCGCCGCTTCGACGAGGCGCTCGACGCGTACCTGCGAGCGCTGGAGGTGCACACCGCCAACGGCGACCGGCTCGGCATCGCGATCGCGCTCAACAACATCGGTACCTCGCACATCCACCTCGGCCACCCGGAACGCAGCTTCGACCACCTCGGCCCGGCGCTGCGGCTCAGCCAGGAGATAGACAACCCGCGGCTCGAGGCCGGGATCCTGGCCAGCCTCGGCGAGGCGTACCTGCGGCAGGGCCGGCTCGCCGAGGCGCTGGCGCAGTTCCAGCGGGCGCTGGACATCCGGCGCGCGATCGGCGACCGCCGGCGCGAGGTCGACACGCTCACCAGCATCGGCGTGGCCCGCCTCGGTACGGGTGACCACGCGACCGCACTGGACGACTTCCGCGAGGCACTGCGGCTGTCCCACGAGCTGGCCGACCAGCACCTGGTCTCGGTCAGCCTGACCCGCCTCGCCGGCGCACACCTCCACCGCGACGAGCTGGACGGCGCGCGCGAGTGCCTGCGCCGCGCCGCCGCGCTCCGGGCCCGGGTCCCCGACGCGTACCAGGAGGCCACGATCCACCGCACGCTCGCCGAGCTAGCCGAGCGCGAAGGTCACCGCGCCACCGCCGAGGAGCACCGGGACCGGGCGATCCGGCTGTTCCAGAAGGCGAACGCCACGGCCGAGGTCGGGGAACTGACCGTCACGGGTCCCTCAGCGTGACGGTCGCGTCCGGGTCGGTGAACTCCGCGCCGTCGAGCAGCCGTACGCCGAACGTCTTTCCGTTCTTCGGCCCACTGATGATCTGGATGACCACCGCCGTGCTATTGACGTTGGCGGGGATGGTGAACGTACCTTCGGTCACGCCAACGTAGTCCAGCCCGGCGCGGGCGGTGATGTCGTAGGTCGAGTACTTCACCACGCGCTGGTACGGGCACGCGCCCAGCGACCGCACCGGTACCGGGGCCGGTCCGCCGCCCGTGCCGTCCCACATGATGAAGTCGTCGATCGACACCCCGTTGCCGGGCGGGCACACCGGCAGGGCCTCCCCCGGCTTGGGCGCGAGCAGACCCGACACCCCGAGCGCGAGGGTGGTACCGACGCTGACCAGTCGGCGCAGCACATCGAGAGTCATGCGGACCTCATACCACCCGTCGGTTGTGGCCCGGTTGTGACTCCGCCGGTAAACCGGACTGGGCCCGTCCGCGTCGTACGGCCATGAGACTCCTGCTCGCACTCACCGCAACGGCCGGCCTGTTCCTCACGGCGACGGCGGCCAGCCCGGAACTGTCCACAGTAGCGATGGCCACGGAGCTGCCCGCGCCGACGAACACCGCGCCGGTCACTGGCGCCGGTACCGGACTGTCCACATTGGTCAACGTGCGCACCGGTCGACACGACCGCTACGACCGCACCGTCTTCGACTTCACCGGTGGTACGCCGAGCTACCGGGTCGAGTACGGCACCCTCGTGCACGTCGCCCGGGGCGACCCGATCCCGCTGGCCGGCCCGGCGGACCTCGTCGTGGTCTTCCACGACGCGTTCGCGCACAACGTCGAGACGGGGGCGACGACGTACGACACCAACCGGGTACTCGACCCGAACCTGCCCACGCTGCGGCAGATCAAGTTCGGTGGCGACTTCGAGGGCGTCGTCAGCGCCGGCCTCGGGCTGGCCGACCGGGTCGGATTCCGGGTGTTCACGCTGCACAACCCGGAGCGGGTGGTCGTCGACGTGGCGCACCAGCCGGCGCAGGCGTTCGGTACCGCTACAGTCCGGGTGGGCGACGCGAGCGCCGATACGGTCATCGACGGGGTCCGCGCCGGCGCTCATCCCGGCTACGACCGGCTCGTGTTCGACCTCGCCACCCCCGAGGTGTCCTACGTCTTCGTCGCGTACCGGCTGAACACGTCCACTGTCGTCGTGGGCTTCTCCGGGCAGAACGTGCCCGCGGTCGTCCACGGCCCGCGTACCGTCCAATTCGGACTGTCCCAGCTGAAGAGCGTCTCGTTCACCGTGTACGACAACGGAACCGTGTCCGCCTTCGTGACCACGGCCAGCCGGCACGGCTTCCGGGTGATGGTGTTGCACCAGCCGACCCGGCTCGTCGTGGACGTCGCGCACTGACGGCTCAGCGACCGGCCAGGTTCTCCACGACCGGTGCCGCGTCGTCGATGCCGCCCAGCATGAAGGAGCTGATCCCGAAGCGCTCGCGCAGTTCGAGGCACTTCTGGGTCAGCCCTTCGGCGGTACCGACGAACACGTGCGGCGACTCGAGAAACTCGTCGACGGTCAGCTCCACGCCTGTCCGCTGGCGCAACCGGTCCACACGCTCCTGGGCCACGGCCCGCGGGTTGTCGGTGATGGTGGCCGGCCCGCCGGTCGGGTACGCGTTGATTTCCAACTGGTCGAACCGGTCCCCCGCGGCTTCCCGGATCCAGCCGATCTTCTCCTCGGTACCGGCGAGGGTCATGCTCGCCACGTCGGGCCTCGGTACCGTCTGGTCACCGCGCATCAGCCGCGGGGCAAGCCCGACGATGTCCGCCTGCTGGGCGGCGAGCGTCAGCACGCGCCGGCCGCCACCGCCGATGAACAGCGGCGGGTGCGGCCGTTGGACCGGCTTGGGCAGGCCGTCGTGTTCGGTGATCGTGAAGTGCTTGCCGGCGTACGAGAACGGTCCGGCGCCGAAGCAGCCCTTCAGTACCGCCACCGCCTCGGTGAGGCGGGAGAGCCGGGTCGCGACGGGCTCGAACGGCAGGCCGATCGCGTCGAACTCCGCCTTGTTCCAGCCCGCCCCGATGGCGATCTCCAACCGGCCGTCCGACAGCACGTCGAGGCTCGCGAGGTCCTGGGCGAGTACGGCCGGGTGCCGCAGCTCGGCGTTGAACACGAACGTGCCGATGCGCAGCCGCTCGGTGACCGCCGCGATGGTCGCGAGAACCGGGATCGGAGCGTGCTGCTCGACGAGATGGTCCGGCATGACGAGCGCGCTGTAGCCCATGGACTCTGCGCGGCGCGCGTAATCGGCGAGCTGGCGGCCGTCGAGGATGGTCGGGGCGGCGATGCCGAGGAAGCGGAATGGACGCATGCCGCCCATCCTCGCCCACCTACTCGTCGGGGAGTAAGTAGCGCCATGCGACCGCGAGGGTACCGTCGCGGGGTGTCGCGAGCACCTGCCAGCCGGTGGCGGAGTTCTCTCGAGCGGGGATGGCCGCGATCGCCGCACGCGCCTGCTCGCCGCGCATTTCGAGCACACGTACCGGATTGCTCTGCGCCGGCGGTACCGGTACCGCGTCCGGCCACTGTCCACTGGGGACGGTTTGCTGGCCGGCGGGTACGGTGACGAGCCGGATCCGGTCGGCCGTATACGGTCGGCCCTGCGCGGTGACCCGTTCGGCGAGGCCCTTCAACCGGCCGGCCGCGTCGAGCAACGATGGGGGGTAGCCGCTCAGCTCCCCCAGCGCGTACGCCCGTACCGACCGCAGTGTGCCGTCGGCCCCCAGGACCTCGATGCGGGTGTCTGGCGCGTCGACGAGGTTGTTCTTGTCCGGCTGGACGGTCGGCGGCAGGCCGGCGAGGTCGGTACGCAACTGGTCCACCTCGCCCGCCACGGCGGCGAGGTCGAGCGCGAGTACGCGGCTGGCCCCGGCGACCGCGGTCCCGTCGGCGTAGACCACGAGTGCCGGCGGGTTCAGCTCGGGCCAACCCTGCGGGACGAACCCGCCCACGTACGCCAGCCCGGCCACCCGCGCCGTAGCCGAGCTGGGCAGGGTCACCGGCTCCGGCGGCCGGGGCGCCCCGGGTCTCGCCCGATCGCATCCGGCCAGCGCGAGCCCGAGCGCGCCCAGCAGTACCGTCCGCCGTCTCATGCCAGGTTGGACGGCAGCCGACCGACTCGGGTTCCGGCCGGGGCAGCGCGCGGTCGCCGGTACACATAGATTGCGGTGATGCGAGGCAGGGTTGTCGCGGCCGCGGTACTGCCGATCGGGCTGGCCGTGGTCGTCGCCGCCGCCGTCGGCGCGGTCGGTTTCGCATCCGGCCGGGTAGCCCGCGGCGGCACCGTCGACCGAGCCATGGCCGACCCGTCGCCCAGCGGTGTCGCCACCTCCACCTCCGCGCCGCCCACCTCCGGCGCCAGCCCCACCGCGAAGCCGTCGACCACCGCCCGCCCCGCGGGCTGCACGTTCCCGGTCTCCGGCGGGGTCTGCCCGGGCCCGCCGCCGTTTGCCGCGCCGGCCGGGAAGCGCTGGAAGCTCAGCTTCAGCGAGGAGTTCAGCGGCTCCTCGTACGACCGGTCGAAGCTCACCCCTTGCTTCGACTGGAACACCGGCGCCTGTACGTCGACCTTCAACAACGGTCGCGAGCACTACCAGCCGTCGCAGGTCGTCGTGTCGAACGGGACCGCCAAGCTGATCGCGGCGCCGCTGTCACCACCGTTCGCGTCGTCGGCGTGCCAGGGCGGGTCCTGTACCTACAAGGCCGGGCTGCTGTCGACCGCGCGAGCCCGGGCCAGCGACGGTTCGCGCTACCTGTACTCGTTCACCTACGGGTACGTCGAGTCGCGTTTCAAATTCCCGGCCACCCAGGGCTTCTTCACCGCGTTCTGGATGCTGCCGACCGATCCGACCTACAGCTACCGGTCCGAGATCGAC
>DASRII010000226.1:0-8118 GCA_035650075.1 Micromonosporaceae bacterium
AAAACGCTCGGCCTGATCGAGTATGGCGACCTGCTCGCCCCCGCCGACTCGATGGCCTGGTCCTTCGAGGCCCGTCGGCTTAAACACCCGCTGCCCGGCTGCACCCGCCACCGCAACTGCGCCAACTGCTTGCGCTACGCCTTGGCCTGGCGGACCCGGCTCATCGCCACACTCCCCCAACGGTCCCCGCAACTGACCCTGTTTGCTCGCGCCCGCCTCGGAGGTGCCGCATGATTGGACAACCAACCGCCGCACAGCTGGCCGCATTCCACCCGACCAGCGCCCGCGACTATGCCGCGCTGCGCACCGCCCAAACCGGTTACCGCGACTGGCTCGACCACGTCCGGGCCGCCGCCGCGTGCACCCGCCCGATCCGGCTCGCCGGGGACCTGTTCACCATTCGCGGCACCGGTGACGGCAGCGTCCAGGTCGTCGCGCAGTCCGGCACCGAGCACATGCCCGATGGCACCATCTACAAAGCGTGCGGTAACCGTCGTGCGTCTATCTGCCCCGCCTGTGCCCGTACCTACCAGCGCGACGCCTACCAGATTCTTCGCACCATGCTCGTCGGCGGCAAAGGTGTCACCCCCGCCGTGGCCGGTCACCCATCGGTGTTTGCTACGTTCACCGCACCCTCCTTCGGCACCGTCCACACCCGACACATCCAGCGGCACACATGCGCCAACCGGAAACGCTGTGCCTGCCGCCCCGTGCCGTGCCACGCGCGCCGCGCCGGCAGCGTTCCCGGTCCGTGCCCGCATGGGAATCCGGTGGTGTGCTGGGCACGTCACGAAGCCGGCGACCCGGCAGTTGGCAAGCCGTTGTCCTGGACTGCTACGACCACGACCACCACGTGGTCTGGAACGTGTTCTCCGGCGAACTGTGGCGCCGCACTTCGATCGCCGCCACCCGCCACCTAGCCACCTTGTGTCGGCGGCGCGGCATCCCGTTCCACATCGTCAATAGCGAGGCAGGCAAGCCGCAGCACATCCCGCCGGTGCGGCTCTGCTACGGCAAAGCCGCCGAGTACCAGGCACGCGGCGCCGTGCACTTCCACGCCCTGATCCGCCTCGACGGAGTCGACCCGTTCGACCCGAAAGCCGCCGTGCCACCACCGGCCGGGCTCACCGCCGCCGACCTGCACGACGCGATCACCGCCGCCGTTCGCCAGGCCGCTCTCACCACTCCAGAACACCCCGATCGGCCTGGCGGCTGGCCGATCGCCTGGGGTGAACAGCTCGATATACGCCCCATCACCCTGAGCGGCGACGGCGAGATTACCGATGGCATGGTCGCCGGCTACCTCGCCAAGTACGCCACCAAATCCACCGAGGTCACCGGTCACCGCTCCACCCGGCTGTTCGCCGACACCATCGACTTGTACGCCGACCCAGACGGCGACCACAACGCCCGTCTCATCGACGCCTGCTGGCGCCTCGGCCGGCCCACCCACACGCCACAACCCCTGGCGACCCGACCCCGGCCGGCCCGCCCCGCTCGGCCCGTGTGGCAGCCCTGGAGCTGCCCCGACTGCGGCACCTGCACCCGACTCGCCGTCTGCCCCACCTGCACCGAAGCATGCCAACCCGGGGTTGACACCAAACCCGTCATCCACCGCCGGCCCAACCCCTATGCCCGGCTTCGCCGCGCGGCGCACATGCTCGGCTTCGGCGGCCACTTCCTTACTAAGGCTCGCCACCACCGGGTCACCTTCACCTTGCTCCGCAACAACCGAATCATCCACCGACGCGCTGAGACCGCCGGTCCGGCGCAGCCCATCCGCACCGCCGAGCACCTCACCGAGGAAACCACTCTCATCGTCGGCGTGCTCACCTTCGCCGGCGTCGGCTGGCACAACACTGGCGACGCCATGCTCGCCAACACCTCCGCCGCCATGGCCCGCGCCCGACGCGAAGCCGCCCGCGAAGAACTCGCCCACGAAGTCGGCGCCTCGCGTACGTTGGGCGTCGCAGCCTAGCTACCAACCCACTCGCAGTCAGCCTCGAAAGGAAACCCACCCGTGTCCGCGCGCACTCTTCTCAGTACCGAGGACGTAGCGCAGCTGCTCGACGTCGACCCGTCGACCGTTCGCCGTTGGCGTACTGCCCAGCCGATCCAAGGGCCGCCGTTCATCCACATCTCCGAGCGGGTCACCAAGTACCGCCCGGAAGACGTCGAGCAGTGGCTCAACGACCACCGCGTGGTACCACAGGCCGCGTGATGGCCGCCGCGCAACCGCCGACCAGCGTCCAGTTGGAGTGCGACGTCGAGTACCGGCGCGGCCGACCGCATCCGTACCGGGCACGGGTCCGCTGGATCGACCCGGCCACCCGCCGACGACGGTCCAAGTCGAACTCGGTCGACGACCCGGAGGCCGCACAGCGGTGGATCGACGGTATGGTCTTGGCCGCGCGCGGCGGCGTCGACCCGACGGCAGCAATGATGCACCTTCGCAAGTACGGCGCGATGGTCATGACGCTCGCCACGCGCGGCCTGGAAGCTAAGACGCTCGACCCGTACCTCGCCGGCTGGCGCAAGCGCGTCGTGCCAACCCTCGGCCACCTGCCGGTGCGGATGATTACCAACGGTGCCGTCGACCGGGCAGTGCACGGCTGGATCGCCGACGAGTGCGGCAGGTCCACAGTGAAGAACAGCATCGCCATTTTGGTACGCATCATGGAACAGGCGCTGCGGGATGGCATCATCGACCGCAACCCGGCCAAGGTCAGCGGCTGGCAACGCCAGTACCGGACCGCCGTCGACGAGCTCGACGACCCGCGGTCACTCGCGCTACCCGACTGGGAGACGCTCGTCGCCCTGGCCGAGGCGCTCGTCGCCCGCTCTCATGGCCGCTTCGCCGGTTGGGGTGACGTCGTCGAGTTCGCAGGCGGCACAGCGGCCCGCATCGGCGAAGTGTCCGGGATCCGCAAGGAGGACATCGACCGCGAACGGTGGCTGTGGACCGTGCGACGCCAGACCACGCCCGGCCCGGGCGGGCTGATCGACAAGGGCACGAAGGGCAAGCGAGCCCGAACCGTGCCGATCATCGTCGAGCTACGGGAGATGGTCAGCCGCCGCCTGGACGCCGCAAAGGAGCCGAGTACCCGGCTGTTCACCGGTCCACGCGGCGGCAGGATCAGTACGGCGGTACTCCGGGACGCCACGCACTGGGACGACGTCGTCGACGAGCTCGGCTTCGAGCACCTGCGACGGCATGACCTGCGGCACACCGGCCTGACCTGGATGGCCGACGCGGGTGTCCCAGTGCATGTCTTATAGAAGATCGCCGGCCACGGGTCGATCACCACGACGCAGCGGTACCTGCATCCGGACCGGCGGTCGTTCGAAGAGGCGGGCGAGGCGCTGAGCGCGCACCTGAGTGCTCGATGGTCCCCAAATGGTCCCCAGAGGCGGTCCGCATGATCGCGAAAAACGGCCTCTGGCCTGCGTCGGGACGGCGGGATTTGAACCCACGACCCCTTGACCCCCAGTAGTCCAGTCGGTCAGCGGCATGCTCAACCCTGTTTGCCCAGGTCGCGTCAAGCATAAAGTGGGCGAGTAAAGGAGTCATGCCGGCGCTCCCCTGCTGGGGCACCGGGTCGAGAGCACGCCGCGGTTCTCAAGTAGGTTGCCTGCCGAAGCGCGTGCGATCAGCCAGCTGGGACTGATTCAACGGGCCTTGGGGCCGCGACGCAGAGCATACCGGCCGACGCAGTGTGATTGCTCCCGCATAGGCGTCCACCCTCGGACCTGATACTCCGGTCCTCCTTTTGGTGTCCGAAGGCGGGATGCCCGTGCCTTGTCGTGATCATGTCGCTGCCGCGTCAACAGTCGCAGACCAGCGAGAAGGGTGCTGCCAACCGTCAGTGTCTGCGCGAAGAGACCATAGGGCAACCGCGCCACTCGCCGCTGCTCCGCCTAGACACGGGCACGCGAACCGGACCGGCCGAACGATCTCCAATCCCTGATGAGGGCGTGCCGTAGTAAGCCATCACCACCTCGCGCCGGTCTGCGTAAGAGACCAGTCGTCCGTCAGTGATAGATACTTGCATAAGGGAGCGACATGACTGACGTCGTGCCAGTCGTCGTTGAGGACGAACCGGAGATCCCTCTCGACGAGTACATCGCCATGCTGACGAGGCTTCGATCGGACGAGGACTTCGACGACGTACCCGGGGTTTGCGGTGCGCTCGGCGACGCATGGTCCGAACGGTATCTTTCAGATCAGGAAGACGGCTCGCTGGTGACGGCTCTGGGCTACTACACGGAGGCGGTTGAGGCGGCGCCCGAGCACGAGGACCGGATGCGCTGGTGGTTCTGGCTCGGTGTCGGCTACGACGAGCTCGGCGCCCGGCGCCGGTCCGTCGCGGACTACGATCGGGCGGCGTACTGGCTGACGAAGGTCATCGACGAGCTGCCCGAGGCGGACGCAGATTTCGACGGCGTTCTTGTCGTTTGGATGGAGACGACGTGGGACCGGTACCAGCTGGTCCGATACTGGTCCACGTCGGACGGTGTCCGGCACCGCGAGGAGGCCGAGCGCCTGGTCACCGACCTCTCCGGCCGGGTGGTGGGCGGGAGGGACACGAACTCCTGGTATCTCGCGCGGTTGTTCCTCGGCCTGGCCCACCTGGAGCGGTATACGCTCACCAACCAGCGATCCGACCTGGACCAGGGCACCGCCGCGCTGGTCGAGGCGACCCCCCGCGTCGCGGCCGACACCGGCCCGCTCCACTTGGCCCGAGCCGAGCTCGTCAACGCGTACCTGCGATTGGCAGATCTCGACGACGATCCCCGCCTGCTGGACCCGGCGATCGAGGCCGGCGAGGAGGCGACCGAGGCCATCGTCGATGAGTCGGACCGGTTACTTGTCCGCGTCCACCAGGCCGACGCGTACCGGCAGCGGTGGCGGCAGCGGGAGGATCCCGCCGACCTCGACCGCGCGATCGGCTGCTTCCGGGAGTTGCTCGGCGACGACCCGGCAGGCTGGGCCGGCACGAACTGCGGCGACCTGTTACGGGAGCGCACCGCTCAAACCGGAGACCCGGCCGACATCATCCAGGCCGTCGAGCTGCTGGAGCGTGCCGCTGCCGCCACCCCTGATCACGACGACCCCTGGGAGCCCTTGTACGACCTCGGCCAGGCATACCACCGCTACGCGGACCTGCTGGACGCACCGCAGCACCGGTACGAGGCCGTTCGCTGTTTCGATCGTGCGCTCGAGCTCGGCGTACCCGACGACAACATGCGGCTGATCGTGCACAACGCGCGGCTGTCGGCGGCGATGGATGCGGTCCGGGCCGAGGCGATGGCACCGCACGCCCAGGCCCCGCCGAGCGCGACCCGGGTCCGCGAGCTGCTCGTGGAGTCCGGCGCTGCGCTCGACGAGGCCGGCGCGGCAGACCTCACCACAAGGGCGGTCCTGGCCGGGATGCTTGGCGGTACCGAGATGTGGGTTGCCGGTTACGACCTGGGTGCCGTCGACGCCGCCCGGGTCCTGCGGCGGCTCGACCTCGGCCGGCAGCTTCCGGACGCACCGGTGGACTGGGTCGCGATGATGGACGCCATGACCGGCCTGATGCGGTACAGCAGTGACATGGCCAGCATCGGCCGCAGCGGAGAGGAGGGGCTGGCCGCATTCACTCAGGCGTTGCTTATCCCTGGCCTGGACGGGTCAATCCGCGCGACACTGCGGGAGATCTTGCCGGTGCTTCAACAGGGCCGGGCGAGCCGCAGCGGCGACCTGCGCGCCCGCCAGAGCGCGAGCTCGATGATCGGCCAACCGATCCACAGCACCGGGGCGGCAGCCGAGACGACCAACGATGACCAGCTGCTGATCAGCTGCATAGTCACGGCACTCGAACGTGACTTGGCCGGAGATCTCGACGGGTTCCACGGTCTCGCCCGGCAGGCCAACGACATCATCGCCTGGCTGAGCCCGTCCGCTTACTCTGAGCAGATCCTGAAACCGTTCAACGGTCTCATCCAACAGATGTCGGCACTGCTAGAGGGCCGAGCGATCGAGCCGGTCGAGCCGCGCCGCGTGGCCGGCGCGTCATCTGCGTTCGACCCCCAACTGGACGTGATGAAGCAGGTCATGGCGATCGGCGTCGGGTTCGCCCGGGCCGTGCAGCACGGCGACGTCGCCGGCATCCGGGAGTCTGCCGAACAGTTGGATGCGCTCGGCGACCTGGCCCACCCCGACCACATCGCCAGGTTGGGAATCTGCCACTTGGCCGGAACCAGCTGGCTCGAGGTGTCCCGGCGCGACCGGGCCGACCGGACAGCGCCGTCCCGAGCCGCGCGGTGGTACGCCGAGGCGGTCGAGACCGCGGGCGGCGAGACCCACCCGCTCTGGGGCACGTGGGCGCTCGGTCTGGCCGAGAGCATGCGGCTGGCCGGCGATCCCGACCGGGCACTCACCCGGCGGCTCGGCCGGTCGGCACTTCGCGGGCGGGCCCGGCAGGTGCTGCTGCAGGCCGGTACTGACGAGGCGATTCAGGCCGCCCGGGAGGCGGCCGACGAAGCGGACAAGGTGATCGGTTGGTGCCTCGCCGACCGGGCGTACGACGAGTTGGTCCCGGTCCTGGACGCCGGCCGGGCACTCGTCCTCGGGGCGGCCACCTTCTCCCGCGGCGTGCCCCAACAGCTCGCGGCCGAGGGATACCCGGAGCTGGCGGCCGAGTGGGAGGCCACGGCCGGCCTAGGCCGGGACCGGGTCACGGGCCAAGCGCTCGACGTGCTGGCAGGCGCTACCGAGTTCCCCGACGACCTGCGCGAACGCGCATTGCGGGCGCTTCGCGCCGACAGCCTGGTCGACGACGTACCAGTCGTGGACGTTCGGCGTGCACTGTCCACTGTGGGCGCCGATGCGTTGGTCTACCTGGTGCCGGCGACGGTCAACTGCCCCGGCACCGCGGTGCTCGTACCGGTGGACGAGGCGATCGAGACGCTCTCCATGCCGGGCCTCGCGGCGGGACCGAACTCACCGATCGCCACCTGGATCGGTGCTTCGCCCGGCACCCGCGACGTCCTACCGGTGGCCGGTGCGGTTGACGACTCGCTGGACGGGATCTGCCGGTGGGCCTGGCAGGAGTGCGTCGGCGCGCTGGTCGAGCGAACCAAGCGGTGGCGCCTGCGCCGGCCGGCGCGCCTGGTGCTGGTCCCCAAGGGCATGCTCGGCCTGGTTCCCTGGCACGCCGCATACACCGCGGACTCCGGCGGGCGGTACGCGGTGACGGATCTGGTGTTCTCGTACACATCTCGGCGCGCCGGTTCTGCGCCAGTGCCGCGCACGAGATCCGGCCCATCCACTCGGCGCTCATTGTCGGCGACCCTGGTGACGACCTTGCGTTCGCCGGAGTCGAAGCGATGGCGGTGCACCAGCGCTTCTACCGGCACGGCACGTACTTCGGCTCCGGGGCGGGGGCCGCGGCCGCCGGACTGCCGGCCGATGTCATCGACTGGCTCCGCCGAACGCCAGGCCCGTCGCTGCTGCACTTCGCCTGCCATGGCAAGGTGGACCCGCGGTTCCCCGCCGACGCGCACCTGATCCTCGCCGGTCACGAGACGCTCGCTGCCCGTACCCTCCTGGACACCTCTCGGACGGCGGCTCTGGAAATCTTCCTTGCCGCCTGTACCACCAACGTGATCGGCCAGGACTACGACGAGGCGTTCAGCATGGCGACGGCGTTTCTTGCCGCCGGAGCCGGCACGGTATTCGGTTCGCTGTGGCCGGTTCCCGACGCCGCGACATCACTGCTGATGTTCATGGTGCACCACTTCCTGAACACCGAGTCCTGCGCCCCGGTGGACGCATTGCACCGGGCCCAGCTGTGGATGCTCGATCCGGTCCGGCGGCCGGTGCCGGGGATGCCGGAGAACCTGGTCCGGTTCTGCCGCGGCCCGGACCCCGCGCGGCCGGTGGCGTGGGCCGGCTTCACCCACCTCGGCCGGTAGGGTCACCGCCGTACTAAACCTCGATCCGTGGACTAATCCGGTCGGTGAGGTGTGGTTCGGCGTGGAGATGCGGTGAGAGTGCCCTTCGGGCTGCGATGATCGGGTTTGTCTAGAACACGATCGATGCGTTTCGGAGGGCACTCTCGGTGCAAGGATCTC
>DASRII010000227.1:0-44439 GCA_035650075.1 Micromonosporaceae bacterium
CTCGCGTGGCGCACGATCGAGCCCAACTATGTGGGTACCGGTGAGTTCGTCGAATGGTCCCGCGCGGTGGGCGCCGAGCCCATGCTCGCCGTCAACCTCGGTACGCGGGGCGTCGACGCGGCGCTGGACCTGCTGGAGTACTGCAACCATCCCGGCGGGACATACTGGTCCGATCTGCGGCGGCGCAACGGATCCGCCGACCCGTACCGCGTCCCGCTGTGGTGCCTCGGCAACGAGTTGGACGGCCCGTGGCAGGTCGGACACAAGACGGCGACGGAGTACGCCCGGCTCGCCGCCGAGACGGCGCGGGCCATGCGCCGCGTGGACCCGACCATCGAGCTGGTGGCGTGCGGCAGTTCCGGCAGCGGCATGCCGACGTTCGGCACGTGGGAAGCGACGGTGCTGGCCGAGGCGTACGACGTGGTGGACTACATATCGCTGCACAGCTACTACGAGCCGCGCGGCGGCGACCGCGACACCTTCCTCGCGTCGGCCGTCGAGATGGACCGGTTCATCGACGCGGTCGTGGCGACCTGCGACCACGTACGGGCCACCGGCCGGCACCGCAAGCACATCAACCTGTCGTTCGACGAGTGGAACGTCTGGTACATGAGCCGGTTCACCGAACAGGACCTCGACTGGGCCGAGGCACCCCGGCTGCTCGAGGACACGTACTCCGTCGTCGACGCGGTCGTCGTGGGCAGCCTGCTCATCTCGCTGCTCCGGCACGCGGACCGGGTACGCATCGCCTGCCTCGCCCAGCTCGTCAACGTCATCGGCGCCATCCGCACCGAGCCGGGCGGGCCGGCGTGGCGGCAGAGCATCTTCCACCCGTTCGCACTGACATCGCGGTACGGCCGCGGCACGGTGCTGCGCGTCGAGCCCCGCGGGCCGTCCTACGAAACGCCTGGCCTGGGCGAGGTACCGGTCGTCGACGCGACCGCGGTCTGGGACGAGGCGACCGGGGCGGTGACGCTGTTCGCCGTCAACCGGAGCCAGCACGATGCGACCACCCTCGATGTCGACCTGAGGGCGCTGTCCGAGCCGACGGTCATCGAGCACGTCACGCTCGCCGACGACGATCCCGACGCGGTGAACACCGCCACCGAGCCCAATCGGGTGACGCCACGCCGCCTCGATGTACCGACTGTCGATAGTGGACTGATGCGCGTCGTACTGCCCGCATTGTCCTGGAATATGCTCCGTCTCGAGGTGTAAGAAATCGTCTGTCGGGTAACGGCTGGCCGTGAGCCTTCGTGCCGGCGAGGTTTTGGGCGGACGGTATTGCCTGATCGAGACGCTGGGCGGTGGTGGTACAGCTACCGTGTGGCGTGCCAATGACCGGCGGCTGGACCGGGCCGTGGCCGTCAAGGTACTGGATCGGTGTGCCCTGACCGACCCGGCCGCACGGACCGCGTTGCAGCGGGAGGCCTGGGCGTTGGCCCGCCTGGACCACCCGAACGTTCCCCACATCTACGACCACGGTGAACACCAGGGGTTGCCGTACCTCGTGCTGGAGCTGGCCGAGGGGCAGTCACTGGAGAGCCGGCTCGAGGACGGGCGGCTGCCCTGGGCCACCGCTGCCCAAGTCTGTGCCGAGGTCGCGGCCGCGCTGGCCGCCGCGCACCAACGGGGCATCGTGCACCGCGACATCAAGCCGGCCAACGTGCTGCTCACCGATACCGGCGTCAAGCTCGTCGACTTCGGTATCAGTGCCGCGACCGGCGATCCCGATATCGACGCGGATGGAAACCTGCTGGGCACCCCGACGAGTGTGGCACCGGAACGGCTGGCCGGCGGACCGGTCCGCGCGGCCGGCGACGTGTACTCCCTCGGCGTCATGCTGTACCGCGCGCTGGCCGGCCGCCTGCCGTGGCGGGCCGGTACCATGCTGCAGCTCCTGCTGGCCCACCAACACACCGGACCCGCTCCCCTGCCGTCGTTGCCCGGCCTGCCCGCCGACATCGCGGCGATGTGCCTGCGCTGCCTGGCCAAGCAACCCGACGACCGACCGGGTGCCGGCGAGGTCGCCCGCCTCCTCACCGCCGCCGGCGACCGGACCGCGACATCGCGCCATCCGGCGAAGGTGGACACCCGCGCCACATACCTTCCGGTCACCCGCCTGCTGGGCCGCCCGCGGTCGGCCTGGCGTCGGCGGATCGCGGCGCTTGCCTCGGCCTGCCTGCTACTGGTCGCGCTGTCCTGGGCCGGCCCTGGCATAGCGCCACCAACCGTCCCAGCGTTGCAGGTCGAACAGGCGATGCAGGTCGAACAGGCGATAGGAGAGGCACCGGTAATAGTCGTCCACGGCGAACCGACCGGCCACGCTACGCCCACGAAGAAGCCGAACCGACCGCACCGCGGCGACAAACCCGAGAAGGACAAGCACAAGCGCGGCCGTTGACTACTCCGGCGCGAGGTACCGGTTGAACCAGTCGCGGGCAAGCTGAGCGACCTCTTCCAGCGCACCGGACTCTTCGAACAGGTGTGACGCACCCGGTACCACCTCGACGCGCTTCTCGGTGGCGGCCAGCTCGTCGAAGGCGGCCCGGTTGAGGTCCAGCACGACCGGGTCCCGCTCCCCGACGATGAGCAGCGTCGGTTGTCGTACCAGCTTCAGCTGCCCGCTGGCGAGGTCCGGCCGACCACCGCGGGACACCACCGCGCGGATGGTCGGGGCCCGCTGCGCCGCGGCGATCAGTGCGGCCGCGGCTCCGGTGCTCGCTCCGAACACTCCGACATCGAGCCCGGCGGTGGTCCGGTACCCGCTCGTCCAGTCCGTCACGGCGACCAACCGCGTGGCCAGCAGCCCGATGTCGAACCGCAACGTGCCGGTCGTCGCGTCGAGGCGCTCCTCCTGTGCCGTCAGCAGATCGGCGAGCACCGTGGCGAAGCCGGCCCGTCCGAGTTCGCCCGCGACGTAGCGGTTCCGCGGGCTGTGCCGGCCGCTGCCGCTGCCGTGGGCGAAGACGACCACCCCGCGGGCGGACAGCGGCACCGTGAGATCGGCCAGCAGCGCGGCGCCGGGCACCGGGATACGCACTTCGCTGGTCATAGCTACTTCAGTCTCGTTCCGGCGCGGGTGACGCGCCTTCACCTGGAAAGGATGAAGCGGTCGAGCGGACCGAGGTTCATCCACCACGGGTGACGACATGGCACCCGGACACTCGGGACAATCACGTCGTCGACACCACGGGGAGGAGACGACGATGGCCAAGGCAGTCGGTATCGACCTCGGTACGACCAACTCCGTGATAGCGACGGTGGAGGGCGGGCAGCCGAATGTGATCCCGAACTCCGAAGGGTCGCGGACCACGCCGTCGGTCGTGGCGTTCACGGAGCAGGGTGAGCGCCTGGTCGGGCAGCTCGCCCGACGGCAGGCGATCCTCAACCCGAAGGGGACGATCTACTCGGCGAAGCGGTTCATCGGGCGCCGGTACGACGAGGTGACCAGCGAGCTGAACGCGGTGACGTTCGACGCCGTGTCCGGACCCGACGGCGCGGTCCGGTTCGAGGTGCGGGGCAAGCTGTACGCACCCGAGGAGATCTCCGCGCAGGTGCTGCGCAAGCTCGTCGAGGACGCGGGCAAGTTCCTCGGCGAGAAGGTCACCGAGGCGGTCATCACCGTGCCGGCGTACTTCAACGACGCCCAGCGCCAGGCGACCAAGGACGCCGGCCGGATCGCCGGGTTGGAGGTGCTGCGCATCATCAACGAGCCGACCGCGGCGGCGCTCGCGTACGGCTTGGACAAGAAGCAGCACGAGACGGTATTGGTGTTCGACCTCGGCGGCGGCACGTTCGACGTGAGCCTGCTCGACGTCGGCGACGGGGTCGTGGAGGTACGCGCCACGGCCGGCGACACCCACCTCGGCGGCGACGACTTCGACCGGCGGATCGTCGACCACCTGGCCGACGAGTTCCAGCGCACCGACGGCATCGACCTCCGGCGTGATCCGCAGGCGCTGCAACGGCTGTTCGAGGCGGCCGAGCGGGCCAAGGTGGAGCTGTCCTCGGTCACCCAGACAACCGTGAACCTCCCATTCGTCACCGCGGACGCCAACGGCCCCAAGCACCTGAACACCACGCTGACCCGGGCCACCTTCGACCAGATCACCGCGGACCTCGTCGAGCGGTGCCTCGAGCCCGTCCAACGGGCGATGGGCGACGCCAAGGTGACGGCCAACGACATCGACGAGGTGATCCTCGTCGGCGGCTCCACCCGGATCCCCGCCGTGCAGAGCCTGGTACGCCGGCTGACCGGTGGCAAGGACCCGAACATGACGGTCAACCCGGACGAGGTCGTCGCGCTCGGCGCCGCGCTCCAGGCGGCCGTCATCAAGGGCGAGGTACGCGATGTCCTGCTCCTCGACGTCACGCCGCTGTCGCTGGGCGTGGAGACGCTCGGCGGCCTGATGACGAAGGTGATCGAGCGCAACACCACGATCCCGGCCCGCCGTACCGAGGTGTTCAGCACCGCGGAGGACAACCAGAACGCGGTGGACATCGTCGTCCTGCAGGGCGAGCGGGAACGGGCCGCCGACAACCGGGTGCTGGGCCGGTTCCGGTTGGAGAACATCCGACCGGCGCCGCGCGGCGTACCGCAGATCGAGGTCACGTTCGACATCGACGCCAACGGGATCCTGAACGTGTCCGCCCGCGACCGGGACACCGGTGCCGAGCAGCGCATCACGATCAGCGAAAGCTCCAATTTGGACAGTTCAGAGATCGAGCGGATGGTCTCCGAGGCCGCGCGGCACCGCGACGAGGACACCCGGCTGCGCGAGATGATCGATGCCCGCAACACGCTCGACTCCGCCGCGTACCAGGTCGAGCGCAGGTTGACCGAGCTGGGCGGCGCGGCGCCGACACACGAGAAGGCCCGCGCCGAGATGCTCATCGCGGATGCCCGGCAGGCCATCAAGGAGGAGGCCCCGCTGGACCGCCTGCGGTCGCTGACGGCCGACCTGCAGCAGATCTACCACAGCCTCGCGGCCGCCCCGGGTTCGGGCGGCGGGGGTGGTGACGGTGACGACGACGTCATCGACGCCGAGTTCACGACCGGGCCGGATCAGCAATGACCGACTCGCTGGTTCCGGCAGACGAGCCTGACGAGGTCGCCGAACTTCAGGCACGCGTCGCCGAATTGGAGGACCAGTGGCGGCGGGCGGTGGCCGACTTCGACAACCTGCGCAAGCGGGTCGCCCGAGAGTCGGAACAACATCGGGAGGCCGAGCGGGCGCGGGTAGCCAGCGAGTGGTTGCCGATACTGGACAACCTCGACCTCGCGCTCGAGCACGCCGGCGAGAACCCGGAGGCGGTCATCGAGGGCATCCGCGCGGTACGCGAACAGGCCCTCGCGCTCCTCGACCGGCTCGGCTTCCCGCGCCAGGCCGAGGTGGGTGAGCCCTTCGACCCGGCCCGCCACGAGGCGGTGGCGGTCACCTCGAACCCGGATGTCCCCTCCGGCACCGTGCTGCAGGTCGTCCGGCCCGGGTACGGTACCGGCGCCAGACAGCTGCGCCCGGCCGCCGTGATCGTGGCGAAGGGCGAATGACCGTGGCGGCCCGCGACTTCTACGAAGTCCTGGGAGTGCCGAGAACCGCGAGCCAGGACGAGATCCAGCGGGCGTACCGCAAGCTGGCCCGGACGTACCACCCCGACGTCAACAAGGATCCGTCGGCCGAGGACAGGTTCAAGGAGGTGTCCGAGGCGTACGACGTCCTGTCCGATCCCGAGACGCGGCGGCGGTACGACGCGTTCGGGCCGGACTTCCGGCAGGTACCGCCCGACGTCGACCCCCAAACGTGGTCCGAAGCCCGGGCGCGGGCCGCGCGGGGTGGCGCCGGAGCGCGCCGGCGCCCGTCGGAGCCGACCGTCGATGTGGACGTCGACCTCGACGATCTGTTCGGTGGCATCTTCAGCGGCCGGGGCCGACGCGGCTGGGGTGCCTTCCCCGGCGCGGACCAGGAGGCGGAGGTCGAGCTGACGGTGGAGGACGCCTACCACGGTGGCCGCCGGTCGATCACGTTGTCCGGGCCGGACGGGGGTCGGACGTTCGACGTCACCATCCCGGCCGGCGTGACCGACGGCCAGCGCATCCGGCTGGCCGGGCAGGGCGGCCGGGGGCAGGGCAGCCCGGATGGGGACCTATACCTGGTCGTCCGGCTCGCCCCGCACGGGCGGTACCGCGTCGAGGGCCGGGACATCTACGTCGACCTGCCGTTGGCGCCCTGGGAGGCGGCGCTCGGCGCCTCGGTCGCCATCGACACCCCCGGCGGCGAGGCCAAGGTGAAGGTACCGCCCGGCACCTCGAGCGGCCGGCGGCTGCGGCTGCGCGGGCGTGGGCTGCCCAACCGACGCGGCCAGGCCGGCGACCTGTACGCGGAAGCGCGGGTCGTCGTGCCGTCCCGGCTGACCGACGAGGAGCGGGACCTGTTCCGGCGACTCGCCGCGGTGTCCACATTCGACCCGAGGAGGTAGGGCATGAGCTTCGCCCTGGTCCGGCTGTCTACTGTGGACAAGCTGGACCTCGACTCGTTCTCCCGCGCCGCGGGCTTGCATCCGGACCTCGTACGCCGGTTCGTGACTCTCGGTCTGCTCGAACCGCGGCGGGACGCCTCGGGACGCCTCTGGTTCGACCGCGGCCAGCTCACCGCGGTAGCCAGGATCCAGCGGCTGCACTCCGGCCTGGCCGTCAACTACGCCGCGGTGGGCCTGGTCATGGATCTGCTCGACCGGGTGGCCGAGCTGGAGGCCGCCCTGCGCCGCGCTACCCGACGTTCCGGAGGTCCACAGTGGAGCTGAACCGCCTGACCCAGAAGTCCCAGGAGGCGCTACACGACGCGCAGACCAAGGCGGTCCGCTTCGGACACACCGAAGTGGACGGTGAGCATCTGCTGCAGGCGTTGCTCGACCAGCCGGAGGGCCTCGCGCCCCGGCTGCTGCAGCAGGCCGGCGCCGACCCGGACGGGCTGCGCGCACAGGTCGAGGCCGAGCTCGGCCGCCGCCCGCGCACCAGCGGCCCGGGAGCCGCGCCGGGCCAGGTCTTCGTGACCCAGCGGCTGTCGCAGTTGCTCGACACCGCCGAGCGCGAGGCGAAGCGGCTGAAGGACGAGTACGTCTCCGTCGAGCACCTGATGCTGGCGCTGATCGAGGAGGGCAGCCAGACCGCGGCCGGGCGCCTGCTGCGGGACGAGGGGCTCACCCGGGACAGGTTCCTGCAGGCGCTGACCGCGATCCGCGGCAACCAGCGCGTCACGTCGGCCATGCCCGAGGTCGCGTACGAGGCGCTGGAGAAGTACGGCCGCGACCTCGTCGCCGACGCGCGGGCCGGCAAACTCGACCCGGTCATCGGCCGGGACGGCGAGATCCGCCGGGTCATCCAGATCCTGTCCCGCAAGACGAAGAACAACCCGGTACTCGTCGGCGACCCCGGCGTCGGGAAGACCGCGATCGTCGAGGGTCTGGCGCAGCGGATCAGTCACGGCGACGTACCGGAAGGCCTGCGCGACAAGACGGTCTTCGCGCTGGACATGGGCTCGCTGGTGGCCGGCGCGAAGTACCGCGGCGAGTTCGAGGAGCGGCTCAAGGCGGTCCTCAACGAGGTACGCGGTGCCGAAGGGCGGATCCTGCTGTTCGTGGACGAGCTGCACACGGTCGTCGGCGCGGGGGCGGCCGAGGGCGCGATGGACGCCGGCAACATGCTCAAGCCGATGCTGGCCCGCGGCGAGCTGCACATGGTCGGTGCGACCACGCTCGACGAGTACCGCAAGCACATCGAGAAGGACGCGGCGCTGGAACGCCGGTTCCAGCCGGTGCTCGTCGAAGAACCGTCCGAAGAGGACGCCATCTCGATCCTACGTGGACTCAGAGAACGGCTCGAGGTCTTCCACGGCGTGAAGATCCAGGACAGCGCGCTGGTGGCGTCGGTCGTACTCAGCCACCGGTACATCTCCGACCGCTTCCTGCCCGACAAGGCTATCGACCTCGTCGACGAGGCGTGCGCGATGCTGCGTACCGAGATCGACTCGATGCCCGCGGAGCTGGACGAGCTGACCCGCCGGATGACCCGCCTCGAGATCGAGGAGGCCGCACTGTCCAAAGAGGACGACGCGGCGTCAGCGGCCCGGCTCGACCAGCTCCGCCGCGAACTGGCCGACGTGCGCTCCGAGGTCGGCGCCCTGCGGGCACAGTGGGATGCCGAACGGCAGGCGCTACGCAAGGTGCAGGAGCTGCGCAAGGAGATCGAACAGGTCAAGCATGAGGCGGAGGAGGCGGAACGTCGGTACGACCTCAACCGCGCGGCCGAGCTGCGGCACGGGCAGCTCCCCGAGCTGGAACGCCGGCTGCAGTCCGAGGAGGAGCGGCTGTCGGTGAAGCAGGGCGGCAAGCGGCTGCTGCGCGAGGTCGTCACCGAGGACGAGATCGCCTCGATCGTGGCCCGCTGGACCGGCATCCCGGTCAGCCGCCTCGAGGAGAGCGAACGCGAGAAGCTGCTGCGCCTGGACAAGATTCTGCACGAGCGGGTCGTCGGGCAGGACGAGGCGGTCCAGCTCGTGGCCGACGCCATCATCCGCGCCCGATCCGGCATCAAGGACCCGCGCCGGCCCATCGGGTCGTTCATCTTCCTCGGGCCGACCGGTGTCGGCAAGACCGAGCTGGCCCGCTCGCTCGCCGAAGCGTTGTTCGACACCGAGGACAACATGGTCCGCGTCGACATGAGCGAGTACCAGGAACGGCACACGGTCAGCCGGCTTGTCGGCGCGCCACCCGGGTACGTCGGCTACGAGGAAGGTGGCCAGCTCACCGAGGCGGTACGGCGCAAGCCGTACTCGGTCGTGCTCTTCGACGAGATAGAGAAGGCGCACACCGACGTGTTCAACACGCTGCTGCAGGTACTCGACGACGGTCGGCTCACCGACGCGCAGGGCCGCACCGTGGACTTCCGCAACACGGTCATCATCATGACCTCGAACATCGGTTCGGTGTACCTGCTGGAGGGCGTGACCGCGTCCGGCGAGCTGAAGCCCGAGGGGCGCGACGCGGTGATGGCCGAGCTGCGCCGGCACTTCCGTCCGGAGTTCCTCAACCGCGTCGACGAGATCGTGCTGTTCAAACCCCTTACCCAGGAGGAGATCGAGCGCATCGTCGACCTGATGTTCAACGACCTGCGGCGCCGCCTGGCCGATCGGCAGATGACCCTCGACGTCACCGAGGAGGCGCGCCGCTTCATCGCCCGGCAGGGCTTCGATCCGGTGTACGGGGCCCGGCCACTGCGCCGGTACATCGCCCGCGAAGTGGAGACCCGGATCGGGCGCGCCCTGCTGGCCGGCGACGTTCAGGACGGCTCGCTGATCCGGGTCGGCGTCGCCGACGACGAGCTGACCATCTCGTTCGAGGAGTGACAGTGACCCGGGTTGTCGAGTGCGAGAAGTGTGGCACCAGGAACCGGGTACCGGCCGCCGCAGCCTCCGGTACGCCGCGGTGCGGCAACTGCCACGCTCCCCTGCCCTGGGTGGTGGACGCGGGTGACCTGGACTTCACCGACGTCGCCGAGCACGCGTCGGTTCCGGTCGTGGTCGACCTCTGGGCGCCATGGTGTGGACCGTGCCGCCAGGTAAGCCCGGCGCTCGAGCAGCTGGCACGGGAACGGGCCGGGCAGCTGAAGCTCGTGAAGGTCGACGTGGACAAGGCGCCGATCGTGTCCAGGCGGTTCACCGTCCAGGCGGTACCGACCCTGCTGATCCTGCGCGACGGGCAGGTGCTCGCCCGGCAGGCCGGCGCCGTACCGGTACACGTGCTGCGGAAGTGGGTGGACAATACCCTCGCCGATACCTCCCGCTAAGGAGATTCCGCCATGCTGCTGACCCTGAGCAAGAACTGGTGGTACGTCACGATCCGCGGCGCCGCCGCCATCGTCTTCGGGCTGCTCGCCCTGATCTGGCCCGACATCACGCTGACCGCCCTGGTACTGCTGTTCGGCGCGTACTCCCTTGTGGACGGTGCCCTCACGCTCGGCTCGGCGTTCGGTCGCCGGGGTGAGGGCGGGAACCGCGCCTGGCTGATCCTGTCGGGGATCGCCGGTATCGGCATCGGCATCATCACGTTCGTCTGGCCGGACGTCACCACGCTGGCGCTGCTGGCGCTGATCGCCGCGTGGGCGATCGTGACCGGTGTCCTCGACGTGATGGCGGCGATCCGGCTGCGCCGCGAGATCGAGGGCGAGTGGATGTACATCGTCAGCGGTGTCCTGTCCGTCATCTTCGGGCTGCTGCTGATCATCTTCCCCGCCGGCGGGGCACTGGCTCTGATCATCCTGATCGGCAGCTTCGCCATCGTGTACGGACTGTTCCTGGTGGTGCTGAGCCTGCGGCTGCGCAAGCTCCGGGGCGGGCAACCGGCGCCGGGCGGGCAACCGGCAGCGGTCTGACGGAAGCTCCGGCCCTCGACGTCGCACGGGCTGTCCGCCGGCGCCTGCGAGCGCCACGCACGCTGGTGCCGACGGGAGAGCAGGTTGACGAGGCCGAGGTTCCGCACCAGGCGTGGCGGCGGGTTCGCCGGTACGGCGGTCGTCGTCGTGGTCCTCGCGGGAGTCGTGGTGGCCACTCTCGCCTCCCCGTTGCTCTTCGCGTTGGTGTTGCGGCGTTCCTCCCAGTGGCCGCAGTTGGCCGACGTGGGCGAGGCGTACGGGGGGGCCGCCGCGCTGCTGACCGGCCTGGCGCTCGCCGGGGTCGCGGCGTCGCTGCACATGCAGTGGCGGCAGACGCGAACGGACCGGATCCTCGCCATCCGGCAACGCCATTTCGAACTCGTCAAACTGGGCATCGACGAACCGCTGTTGCTGGACGACTCGGCCACCACGCAGTCGGATCAGGCGACCGCCCTACGGCAGATCTATGCGAATCTCTGGGTGGCCCATTGGGCGATGCTCTGGGATCTTCGACTGTGTGAGGAACCCGATCTGAGGCGCATCGCGGCGCGATTCTTCGAAGCCGGCGTGGCGCGGGACTGGTGGTCGGTGAACGG
Source organism: Micromonosporaceae bacterium (assembly GCA_035650075.1). Lineage (GTDB taxonomy): Bacteria > Actinomycetota > Actinomycetes > Mycobacteriales > Micromonosporaceae > DASSUC01. Next base: position 11,026 of record DASRII010000227.1, read on the forward strand.
TCCGACCTGGTCGATGACGATGACCCGGCAACGCTCGCGTTTCCAGCAGATCTTCTCGGAGGAATGTCAGCGTGCTCGCCAGCGAGCGGAGACCACTCGGCGCCCGGCATTCGCACCGACCGGGGATCGGGTTGGGTCGGCCGCGCGCCTCGGTACCGCCGTCGCCGCCGGCGTCCTGGCCGGCGTAGCGCTCGGTCGCGTGCTGGCTCGTTACGCGAACCGCGGCGGCGCCCTCGCCTCCGAGGCGCGCCGCCGCAGGTCGTGGTGGCCTTAGCGGGCGAATGTGCCGTCCTCGACGGCGGTCAGGAACGCGCGCCAGGCTGCGAGCCCGACGACGAGGGAACCACCGACGACATCCTTTGAGTCTCTGATATGAATGGTTTCGCCAATTTGGGCTACTTCCACACATTCATCAGAAAGACTACAACGCGTGCTTCTCTTCCAACGTTGGGTTAAGCTACCCATGTGGTGAACTCCTGATCCTGCCGATTGGGTGGGAAGCCACGAGGATGACGCTCTGGTAGGACAGGGCGTCATCCCTTTGTGTGGGTGCGGCTAATCCAATCGAATAGGCGTACCTCCCGGACCGCGTTGTTGACCTTCCAACTGGTTAGTTGCCGGACGAGGCCCAGTTGTCACACGTCCGGGGGAGATGTTCCGCGTCCGAGCGTCCGGATCCGGGCGATCACCCGCCAGCGGCGCGCCGTCGATCCCGCGTTTGCGCTGGTGATCACGTATGCCGGCACACGCGCCACCCGCGATCGCATCGTCGCGAGTTGATGTCACGGTTCGGGCACGACAACCCACGCCGTGACAACCAGTAGCGCCACGGACACAGTACTGGTGGAGGGACGAGGTGGACGACGATGAATGGTCTTCAAAGGTCTACCGGGCATACTTCAACGATGTCTACCGGTACATCAAACGCAGGGCACCGGACCTGGACGTCGAGAACCTGGTAGAAAACGTGTTCCAGACGAGTTACGAGAGGAGGCGCCGAATACCGACGGACAACATCCTGCCCTGGCTGTACAAGGTCGCCTGGCTGAAGCTCCTGAACGAGTTCCGCAAGGCCGAGCGACACCCCGAGGTGATCCGACCGGTCGACGAGCTCGACGGCAGTAGCGAGTCGGCCGACCATTCTCACGATGTCGTGACTCGAGAGACGTTCGAGCAGGCGATCAAGCAGTTGCCAATAGCCGAGCAGGAGTTGCTCCGTCTGCTGCTGTGGGAGCAGCTGTCCCCGCCCGAGATCGCGGTGGTGCTCGGGCAGCGCCGCACCGCGATACTCATGCGGATCAAGAGACTCAGGGAGAAGCTACTCGAAGCCGGCCGCGGAGAAGTAAGCCGTCGTCCATACCTCGCCCTCTGGGAATGGCTGAAGAGGGGTCCGCTATGACCGACAAAGAAATCCGGGAACTTCGTGCCCGGTGGGGTTCGTCGAACCCGGTACCGAGCGACGCGCCGGTCAGCGACCAGGCCCGTGAGGAGATTCTTCGCAGAATACTGACCACCACCCGCCATCGTCGCTGGGCCAGATTCTGGCCGATCCTGGCCGGTGTGGTCGCGGCATCCGTGGTGGTACCCGTCGTGGCCGTGGTGCTCGGAGCCACCGGTGCCGGGAAGTATGCGGCAACGCCACCGCCATTGCGGTACCAGAGCATTCCCGACGACATCCTGGACCACGAGCGGCTACTCGACCTCGCCCTCGCGGCGGAACGGGAAGTCACCACTCAGTCGGCTCCCGGACCGGTGGAGTACCTGAAGCTGGTCAGTTGGGACCTGTCGAGCAGGATCGACGGCCGGCAGGTCACGTCGGCCGTGGTGCCGGCCCAACGGGAGCTGTGGCGGGCGCCCGACGGATCCGCCCGGACAGTCGTGCGCATCCAACCGCCTCAGTTCTATTCCGACGATCAACGGCGGGCATGGCACGACGACGGATCACCGGGCGCCAACACGCCGCCGGACGTGACCGACTATCCGCCGGGCAGCTACCCCGCGATCTGGCCCGATCGCCCGCCGACGGACCCGGTCGACCTCACGCGATGGTTGCTGTCGACGCGTCCGCCCGGAGGGGTCATGGCGATCGTGGACGCGGCCAACGACCTGCTCGAGGAGCGGGTGCTCACCGGCACGGAGCGCGCCGCTCTCATCCGGGTCCTGGCCCAGCAACCGGGAATCCGGTACGAGGGGGAAACGGTCGACCGCGGCGGCCGTCCCGGGTACGGGTTCTCGGTCGAGTCCGCCGACAGCGGCCTGCCAACGAGGTACACCTTCATCATCAGCGCGCGCGGTCGGTTCCTCGCGTACGAGCAGATGCTGACCGAGACCGCGGGCCGCCTCAACGTGCCGGTACCTTCGGTGATCAGCTACACCGTCTACCTGACGGCCGCCCACGTCGATGCGATTCCGAGCGCGTAGGGGCAGCGCCCCCCAAAACTGAACGCTGCCCCCACCCGTCACCCCCAGACGGCGTACGCCTGGTCGTTGTAGATACCCATGGACAGCGCATAACTTTGCGGAGCGCAGTTGTAGACCGTGCTCGAGTTGTACATCGCCAGATGCCCCCAATCACTAGGCCCCTGGTTGTTACGCCACGATGATGTCTTCCGATCGAACCCCCAATTCAGCAGATACTGCCAATACTCGTCGCGGAACTGCAAGCTGCGACCACCACCTTGAACGTCTTCATAAAGGCACAGCCATCCGCTGGGACACGCGGGAATACCTTGTATCGTCAGCGGATCCGACGAGCGGGAGTACCCGAGAAACGCATCCGCTTCCTCAGGCGTGGCAAAGCACCGGGTTTCCCGCGCGGTGAGTACGACGCAGGAAACCGCGCCCTGCCATCCTTCCTTCAGGTCGATGATCCGATTCTGGAACGTCGCCAGTCCGATGTCGTCGCTCGTCGCCGGCGAGAACGTCGACGGTACCGGGCCCAATGCGAATGCGGCGATCATAGGTAGAACGGATAGGAACCTATTACCTGTCCTTGCCCACATCGGAATTCTCCTTGCACCCTCCTCCTTCGATCTGTCGACAGACGGAGACGACCTCCGAGCCCGGGCAATTTCGAGGCTACATAATGCGCTCCACCGACCGGCCGATCCGGCCGGGAGCGCGCGGGCGGCCCGCGTGGAGCAGAATCGGGCGACGATGGAGATGCAACGGATCCTCACCGCGCTCGCCGAGCTGGCTCCGGCCGCCCGCGAGCGGGTGCTCGACGTCACCAAGGGTGGCCAGCCACTGGTCTGGCTGCCCGATCCGGAGCGGGCGCCTCGTAGCCGTCCGGTGGACCGGCTCGCCGCGCTCGACGCGCTGCACCACGAGGAGCGCATCCTCCGGCGCGGCTGGGGCGTCGTGTTCGGCTCGACCGAGGTGTCCGGTTCGCTCCGCCGGATCCGGCTGCCGTTGCTCAGCCAACCGGTGCGGCTCGAGCGTGCCCTCGGCAGGTACCGGATGGTGCCCGCCGGCGACCTGGAGCTGACGCAACTGATCGGCGACCGGACGCTGGCCGGTCAGCTGGAGTCCGCGCCGGGGCTCGGCGGCCCGGGTTGGTTGGCGGCGGCCGGAAGCCGGACCTGGCTGCGGACCGCGGCCGACGCGTGCGGCTTCGGGTCTGCCGAGCTGGTCGACGAGCTGACCCGCACACCGGCCGACGGCGAGCTGATCCTGGTGGTGTCCGCGGCACTGTTCGTCGTCCGGGACGTGCTGTCGTCCGGCGTACGGGACACGCTGCTCAGCTGGGCGTCCCGGCCCGGGCTCGACTCGACCGCCCTCGCCGCCGTGTACGGCTCCACGTCCACAGTGGACGAAGACGGCGCCGAGGTGCTGTCTCCGCTACCACTCAACGCCGCCCAGCGGGAGGTCGTGCGGCGGGCCAGGGTCGAGCGGGTCGCGGTGGTGTCCGGCCCGCCGGGCAACGGCAAGAGCCACGCCGTGGTCGCCGCCGCGATCGACGTGGTGGATCGCGGCGGGTCGGTGCTCGTCGCCACCCAGTCGAGCCACGCCGCCGACGTGCTCGGCGACCTGCTGGCCCGCTACCCCGGGCCGGTGCCCGTGCTGTTCGGCGACGCCGAGCGGCGGGACGGCATCGCCACCGAGCTGAGCAGCGGCACCACGACCGGTGTCACCGAAGCACAGTTGCGCGCCGACGACGAAGCCGTCCGGCTCGCGCGGACGAGGGTCGAGTCGATCCGGGCCGGTGTCCTGGCGGCGTTGACCCTGGAGCAGCAGGCGGCCCGGCTGCCGGCTTGGGAGGCGCTGATCCCGGGTCTGCAGGCCGAGGTACCGGGTGCGTTCGATCCGGATACCGACCTCCGGCGCGCTCAGGCCCTGGTCTCGCGGGCGGGCGCCAAGGGCTGGCGCCCCCGGTGGTCTCGGTGGCGACTGGGCCGCGCGTTGCGCACTGCTGCCGACGTACCCCCGGATCGGATCGTGGCCGCGCTCGACGCGGCGGAGGCGCGGCAGGCGGCGGCTCGGCTCGCGGCTGGCGGCGGCACCGACCTCACGCCGGCCTGGCAGGCTCTGTGGGACGCGGAGGCCGCGCTCGCCGTGGCGGTCGGTGCCGCGATGCGGCACCGCGCGGCCGGTGCGCGGCGCTGGCGCGGCGACGCACGGCGCAGCGTCGCGTCGCTCGCCATGGCGCTGTCGGCGGGTCGCAACCGGCGGCGCGAGCTGCTTGCCGGCATGGACGGACAGTCTCTGGTACGCGCGCTGCCGCTCTGGGTCGGGACGGTGACCGATGTCGAGGACCTGCTGCCGCCGACGCCCGGGCTGTTCGACCTGGTCATCCTCGACGAGGCGGCACACATAGACCAGATCCGGGCCGCGCCAGTCTTGGCCCGCGCGCGGCGGGCACTCGTGGTCGGGGATCCGCGGCAGTTGCGCTTCGTCTCGTTCGTGGCGGACGTGGACGTCGCCGAGACGCTCGACCGGCACGGTTTGACCGGCCTGACCGATCGGCTGGATATCCGCCGCGCCAGCGCCTTCGACCTGGCGGCCGGGGCGGCTCCGGTGACCTGGCTCGGTGAGCACTACCGGTCGGCACCGCACCTGATCGAGTTCGCCGCGCGGCGGTTCTACAGTGGACGGATCTCGCTCGTCACCCGGCACCCGCGCACCGAGCGGGCCGACGCGATCGACGTGGTACGGGTCGAGGGCACCGTCGACAAGGGAGTGAACCGCGCCGAGGTCGACGCGGTCGTGGACGTCGTACGCGGGCTGGCGAAACTGTCCACTGTGGGCATCGGCGTGGTGACACCGTTCCGGCCGCAGGCGGACGCGATCGAGTCGGCGCTGCTGGCCGCCTTCGAGGTCGAGGAGATCGAACGGCTCGGGCTGCGGTCGGGTACGGTGCACGCGTTCCAGGGCGGCGAAGCCGAGACCGTGGTCGCCGCGCTCGGACTCGTCGACGACGACAGCGCGGCACGGGTGCGCTTCGTCGCCGATCCGCACCTGTTCAACGTGCTGGTGACGCGCGCCAAACAGCGGATGGTGGTGGTGACGTCGTTGACGTCTGGTACCGGTGTCGTCGGCGACTACCTCGCGTACGCCGAGTCCCCGCCGGTTCCCGCGGAGCCAACGGCCGAGCGCGGCGCGGACTGGACCGCGCGACTCGCGGCCGAGCTCGAGCACGCGGGCGTAAACGTGCGGCGGGACTATCCCGTCGGTACCTGGCGGGTCGACCTGTGCGTCGGTGAGGACGACGACGCGGTCGGGCTGATCTGCCGGGTGCATCCGGACGGACCCGCGGCCCACATCGAGCGGCAACAGACGCTGCGCCGGGCCGGCTGGCGGCTGGTCGACGCGTTCGCCAGCCGCTGGTCCGAGGACCCGGTACGGGCGGCCCTCGACATCGCTGGCGAGGGCCGCCCGTGAACTCTCAGATCTTGTACGCCCGGATCGTGGTCTGAGTGACCGAGTAGCCGGCCCAGTCCGTCGCGGTTACCCGCAGCGACACGAAGCCGGAGCTCGGGTTGGTGACCGTCGCGGTCCGGTTGTTGCCCGATCCGGTCACCGTGGCGTTCTGCCACGTCGCGCCGTCGTTGGTCGAGTACTGCACGGTGATCGTGTTCATCCCGGCGACCGGCGAGGCCGGCTGGGCCACCGCGGTCAACGGGATCGCGAAGCTACCGGGTGGTGCCGTGTTGGTAGCGCTCAGATTCGGCGCGAGCGTAACCGTCCACAGTGGCAGGTGCAGGATCGCGTTCGGGTCCACTGAGGACGAGAAGAAGCTCCAGACGGCGCTGACCTGGGTGGCCAGCTCGGTCGGGGCACCGCGGGAGATGGTGGTCTCCAGCGTGTACGGGCTCCATTCCGGCGGCACCGTCGCCGACGGCCGGGGCAGCGCCGGGTCCGTCGGGTACGACACCGTGGCTACGACCACGCCGTTGCGCTTGAGTACCGACTGACCGGTCGTGCCTGGCACCGGGAAGTTGCCCCACCAGGCGTGGCCCGAGTGCCCACCGCTGTCCCCGAGCATCGGCGGCAGGAACATGATGGTGTTGCCCTTGCGGACGACCCAGTCCTCGGCTCTGACCAGGCTGCCCAGCGACGGCCCGTACGCCGGCTTGTTCCAGACCTCCGGAGTCGTGGTGCCGGCGGTGAAGGTCGTCAACGCGGACTCCTGCGTACCGACCCACTGCGTGTCCGGCCCGAGCGGTACCAGCTCGGCCGAGAACGAGGTCCACCGGATGTTGTTCTCCGTGTTGTAGAACTCGGTACGGCTGAACGGCAGGTTGTACGTCATGGTGTCGGACAGGGCGAACGCGTTGAAGAGCGTGCCACCCGGATGCGCCGCGCCGTTCTTGATGCCCACCGTGCCCGCGACGTTGCGGCCGATGCTGACGTTGCGCCGGGCTAGCTGGCCCGCCGTGACGTTCTTGGTGTACCCGGTGGGGAACTGCTGTTCAGGGAACCACGCCACGTTGTAGACGGTCGGCGCGTTGTGCTGGTCCGCACCCGGTGACACCGGCACGTACGCGCTCCGGTTCACCTTCGCCATGAACCCCGGAGTGAACACGTTGGGCGGACCGAACTGCTTGGTGAAGACCTGAGCTCGGCCGTAGAACGTGACACCGGGAGCCGGGTTGCCACTGACGTAGCCGGCGCCTATCTCCATCACGAAGGTCTGGGCAGCCGCGTTGGGCACCGTGACATTGACCGGTTGGGCCGTCGCGGCCTGCAGGTCGATTGTGGACGGTGTCGACGCGTTCACGGTCAACTTCGGTTGTACCAGGAGCGAGTAGTCCTGGTAGTTCGTCGACGCCTCCGGGATCGAGTTGTAGAACAGGTAGTCGCCGTTCTCGACGAACTCGGTCCGCGGGCCGATCGGGCCCGCCGGCAGGTTGGACACGATGACGTACGTGGGCTTGCCCGCGGTGAGCGGGAGCAGCAGGGTCAGGTACCCCTGTGTGAACTCCCCGGCCCGGTTGAGGTGGCTGAAGGTGATCTCCTTGCCGGGCGGGCTGCGGTCGACCGCGAACGGTGTCGCGACCCGTACCCCGCCGGCCTGACCGGTCGCGAAGACCCAGCCGCCGTAGAAACCGTCCGGTGCGGAGACCGACGTGGTGGCGGTGAGGGTTACCGACGCGGTACCGCCCGGCGCGAGGGTGAGCGATGTCGTGCTGAGCGCGAACATGCCGGCCGGCGCGGGGCCCCCGCCCGGCGCCTGGGTGGTCAGCGTCAGCGTCAGGTTGACGCCGCTGCTGGTGTTGGTGTTGGTGTAGGTGATGGTCCGGTTGAGCACTGGGTCGTCCCCGTGCGGACCGACCTGCCGGCCCAGGCTGACGCTGGGTGGGCTGGCGAGAACGGTCGCGTTGTACGCGCGGGCCACGTCGAGCCGGCCCGCTCCCTGGTCGAACACCGGCGTGTTGGCGGGCGGCTGGAAGGCCGTGCCCATCAGCGCCGCCTTGAGCTGCGCCGGCGTCCACGTCGGGTGCCGTTGCGCGACGATCGCCGCCCCACCGGCCACGTGCGGTGTCGCCATCGAGGTGCCGGAAAGGTCGGTGTACTGGCCGCCGGGCAGGCTGCTGAACGAACTGCGGGCCGCGGTGATGCCGAGGCCCGGCGCGGTGATTTCCGGTTTGATCGCGGTGTCCCCCACCCGGGGTCCCCGGTTGGAGAAGAACGCGAGGCCGTCACCCGGGTCGACCGCACCCACCGACAGCGCGGCGTCCGCGGTGCTCGGCGAGCTGACGGAGTACGACGGTACCGGCGGAGCGCTGTTGCCGGCGGCGACCACGAACAACGTGCCGTACGTCGCGGTCAGCGAGTCGACCGCCGCCTCCAACGGGTCGACGCCTGCCATGTCCGGCCCGCCGAGGCTCATGTTGATCACTTTGGCGCCTTGCTGCGCCGCCCAGGTCATGCCATCGATGATCGAGGATTCGAAGCACTGCCCGGTGGCGACGCATGCCTTGGCGCTGATCAGTTGTGCACCCGGCGCCACGCCCCGGAACTGGCCGCCCGACGCCGCGCCGGTACCGGCGAGGATCGAGGCGACATGCGTACCGTGGCCGCCCAGATCCTGCGGTGCCTCGGGGGTGAAGTTGGCCGACGCGACGACCTTCCCCACGAGGTCCGGGTGGGTGTCGTCGATACCGGAGTCCACGATGCCGACCTTCACGCCGGTACCGTCGAAGCCCGCGGCCCAGGCCGTCGGCGCGCCCACCTGAGGCACGCTCTGGTCGAGCGTCGTGTGCCGGACGCCGTCCAGCCAGACCTTGGTGACGTCCCCACGCAGATGGCGGCCCACCCCGGTACCGGTGGTCAGCTCGCGCCACAGCCCACCGGGGTCGGCCCGGCTGGCCCGTACGGCCAGCGCACCGACCGCCGGCAGCTCCCGGGCTACCGCGCCACCGCCCCTGGCCACCGCGGCCCGCGCCGCGGCCTTGGCGCTCTTCCCGTGCTCGACGATGAGCCCGAGCTCACGCCCGTTGACGTAGCCGGCCTCGGTCAGGGCCGTGACGTCGAAGAGCCGGCTGTCCAGTTGGGTCCCCAACAGCCCGACCGCGTCGGATGGGATGACGTTGACGTGCCCGTTGCTCCGGTAGTTGACGAAGGTAATGTCCCGGCGCGCGGGATTGTCCAGCACGGTGACGGTGTCACCCTCGACCAGGAGCCGGTCGCCGGTTACGAGCGTGACCAGCCCCGATGCTGGTCCAATGGCTGATGCCGCGGCGCTGGCGGTCGCGGCGAGCCGTGATTGCCCGGCTGCGGCGGTCGGTTGACCGACAGCGGCCAGCACGGACCCGGTGAGCGCGACCGTGAGCAGGGCGCGACTCACCCGTTTCGATGCGAACAATCGATCCTCCCCGTACTCTGGCGTCCCCCGTTGTCACATCGCCGCGCGACGACGCCGCCACGTGCCGCGTTGCGCGATCAATGGACGCCCGACGATCCTTTACGAATCGACGTCGCTCGAGCCATAGGTTGTGATGGAGTCCACGTACGCCTTGCGCCCAACCGGTTTCCTGCGATATGGAACTTTGTTGATACCGGTAAACACAATGCTGCGGCCGCGTTTTCAACGCGGCCGCAGCAATTACGGTTCAGATCTTCCCGACGCCCGCTCCCGCCGAAACGATCGACGGGATGTTCGCGGCCGGGTCGAGCCGGTACGAGTAGAACTGGCTCGCCTCCTGGACGGTGCCCCGCTCGACGAGCGGGTCCTCGGTGTTGACATTGATGTTCCCGCGCACGACGATCCGGCCCGGATCGCCGCCCACGTCGACCCGGGTCGGCTTCTCGACGTCGTCGAAGTAGTTGTTTTCGACGAGCACGCCCGCGTTCATCTGCGACGCGACGCCGTACCCGGTGATGTGCAGGAAGTAGTTGTTGTAGACATGTACCGGCTCACCGAAACGCACCCGCGGGTTGCGCTGGATGCTGCCGTCGAAGAAGTTGTGGTGGTAACTGACCCGCAACCTTCCGATGTCCTGCGGCCCGTTGGAGTCGTCGTGGCCGAGCAGCATGTTCTTGTCGCTGTCGTGGAACCTGTTCCAGGAAATGGTGACGAAATCCGATCCGCGCTTGACGTCCAGCGCGCCGTCCGCCTGGTTCGACAGGTCGTTGTGGTCGAGCCAGATGTGGTGGCTGAACATCATGACGTTGATGCAGTCGTCCGGGCAGTTGGTCAGGATGACATTGCGGACGATGACGTTGCGTACCGCGTTGGCCGGTGGTGACGTGATGTCGTCGTCGATCGGTAGCCCGATGTTGAGTCCGCCACCGGTGAGTCCGGAGTTCGCGCCGAGACCCACGATCGTCTTGTTGGACGTCACGTCGTGCATCGGACCGGGCAGCGTGATCATCCCGTTGACCTCGATGATGAGCGGTCCGTTCTGGGCGACCGCGGCGAGGAAGGCCGATGCGGTGCTCACCCGTACTGTCGACCCGCCGGCTCCACCCGTGGTGCCGTTCTGCCCCAACGCGTTGACGCTCGCGAACCCGTCCGCCTGACCGGGCGGCGGAGGCGGCGGCGGAGACGTGGTGGGCGAGGGCGAGGGGGACGGCGAAGGTGACGGCGACGGCGAGGCCGACTGGCTCGGCGACGTCGTCGGCGTACCGGTCAGCGTCGGACCGGGGCCGGGCGTGTCGACCACCACGACATCGTCGAACGAACCGCTCGCCGACGTGGCGGTCAAGCCGATCCGGCCGGCGGCGAACGAGCTGTTGGTGGCGCTGGCGACGAGAGTGCCGTTCACGAACCCGCGCAGCGTGGTGCCGAACGCCTCCAGCCGCAACGTGGTGAACACGCCGGGGGTCACCGTGACCGACGCGGAGGCCAGGGTGCTGTACCCGCCCGCGAGACGCCGGCCGAGCAGCGCCTGGTTGGTGTTCGTCAGAGCCAGGTAGTAGTAGTTGGTCGAGTTCTGCACACGGGCGAGCACGCCGACGAGACGGTTGGATCCGCTGCCGAACGCGTTGGGGCGCACCCGCGCCTGGACCCCGTAGTTCGTCCACGACGTCGAGCCCGCCAGCGACTTGGCGTCGGCACCGGTACTCGACTGCCCGTAGACCCCGGACGTGACGGACCAACTGCCACCGTTGGTGCTCCAGCCGGTGGCGTTGCCGTCGTTGAAGTCGTCGGCGAACAACGTCGCCGCCTCGGCCCGGCTGATCATAACCGTGGCCATGAGGACCGTTACGGCGGCCGCGATCAGGGCGGCCCGCCAGTGAGGAGTTCGCATCTCATTCCTCCTTGTGGGCTATGACCCGAACGTAGGAAAGCGCTTACCACGACGTCAATGGATTCGATGTGCAGGAATGTTGCAGTGCCCATTGCCCGGAAATATGTCGATGCTGGTCGATTCGAACACCGATAGGCTGGCGTGCGTGAGCCATGGTCTGACGGGTTACCTGGTGCGGTCACGCATCATCGAACGGCTGTGCGCGGGCAGCGACCCCGGCGCGATCGACGACGTGATCGCCTTTGCCGGCGACGGGGACGGGGACGGGGACGGCAGCGTGTTACGAAGACTCGCCAACGGCGATCTGGCGGCGGACGACCCTGCCGGGAACGTGTACGCGCTCGAGGTCCTCTGCGACTACTTCGGCATGGCGCTGGCCAACGACGAACTGGCCCCCATCGGCGGCCCCGAGGCCCTGGAGGAGTTCAGCGACGCGCTGACCGGGGTCGGGTTCGACGGGCACGTGTCTCCGCGCGAGCTCATGGACTTCCGTCCGCCGGTACCGGTACCGTCGCCGGACGACTTTCCCTTCGTCCACACCGTTGCCCACGCCGACGCGTACCCCGTCGCGGTGGCTTACGAGGCGGTGGTGCCGGCGTTGGACGGTACCGACTGGGGACCGGCCGCCGATCAGCTCGCCCAGTGGCTGTTCGCGACCCACCGGTCGGGCAAGGATCTCGTCATCTTCTACTACTGAGGCAGGCGCGCGACGCGGGCCTCGAGCGCGGCGGCCGCGGCGTCGGGCGGCCAGTCCGTCCCGACGCTCGGGTGCGCCAGCACCCGCCGGGCGAGGCCGGCCGTCTTCGACCGTCCCTCGCTGAGGATGGCGAGCACCCGTCGGGCGTCCGCGCTGCCGAGCCCGCACCCGTCGGCGGTACACCACTCGTCGAGCAGGAACAGCAGGGCGCACAACGGCTTGGCCGGCAACGCGTGCCAGGCGGAGACACTCGCCGCGACCGCCCGCCGCACCACCGCCCGGTGCAGTGCCGACGTGGCGGCCGTGCGGTCGAACGCGTCGACGACGCGACCGGCGGTGCGCGCTGTCCACGGCTTGCTCGAGGCGGCGGCGAGCGTGTCGCTCGTCACCCGGCCGTCGGCCACGAGCCGCGTCAACACATCGGTGGCGAGGGTGCGGCGTTCGGCCGTTTCGTCGGCGATCTGTCGCAGCACCTGCGCCATGGCGTCGTCGCCGACCGGCTCGTCGGGTTCGAGCAGCCGGCGCAACGACCGCGCGGCATGCTCGTCACCGCGCCAGATCCAGCGGGTGTCGCCGGGCCACTGCGAGGCCGCCCAGTCGGTCGAGTACCCCTCGCGCCGCAGGTAGTCAAACCACCGTCGCGCGGCTTGGAACTCCGGCAGGTGGGTCGTGTCGTAGCAGATGCCACCGCCTTCCATCGGTATCTGCTCGGCGCGCTCGTGCATGCTGAGGAGGTCGAGGCTGCGCCAGTCGACTGGTGGTGGCGGCGGCGGCTCGGGATCGCCGAACAGGTACGGCGGACCGGCATGCGGCTGACCGAGCTGCCACGCGACGGCACGGCGTACCGGATCCGGTGCCGCACAGACGTCCTCGCCGGACCCACACGCGGCCCGGACGACGGCGGCGATCGTGCTTGGCTTGTCCCGCAGGCGATCCAGCGCGGCCGACCGGCCCCACGGCGCGAGTCGGGCGACAGCGACCGCGACATCCACCGGCCGGTCCAGGGCCGCGTCACCGGCCGCGAGCGCCCGCTCGGCGAGCACGATCGGATCGATCCAGTCCGCCTCGTCGGTGGGCGGCGCGAACAGCCTCGTCGGTGTCCCGCGCTGCAGCACGAGGGCCACCTCGCGGATGCGTTCGACCAGCCAACCGCGAGCCGAGTCGAGCGGTTCGGGGCCGGCGACGACCCGGGCCGGCTCCATCCAGTTGGCGACGAGGTAGCAGAAGTCACTGTGGACGTTCTCGCCCCAGCCCGGGCTGTCGGTGGCGAAGACGTCGTTGGCCCGAACGATCAGCGGGCCGACGCGGCGGCCGAAGTCGGCCGGCCGCAGCGTGCCCGACGCGGCGAGGCCGTCGAGTGCGCGCTCCATTGTGGACGTGGCACTGACCGTCCGGTCGACCACGCGCAGCAGTTCCTCGACGAGCTCGTCGAGCGACTCGATCGGAGTGACCGGAGCGGCGGTGGGTCGGGCGTCGCGCCACGGCCGGACCGTGACCGGTGGCGGTTCGGCCCCGGCCGTGGTGGCCTCGATCGCCGCGGCGAGGTCCGTGGCCGCGGGGCCGTCACCCGCCTGCGCCAGCCGCCGGCGGGCCTCGGCCAACAGGCCGTCGAGGTCGACATCGCCCGCCGCGGGTACCTCGCCCAACTCGCCGGCGACGGTCCGGGCGAGGTCCGCGCGGGCATCGGCCAGGACCGCCGCCACCCGCTCGTCGGTGGCATGCGCTTGCAGGAGGTGTACCGCGTCCCGCTGCACATCCGCGCTGGAGTGACTTAGCGCCGGCACGAGCGCGATCGCGGCGGCCGCGGCGAGATCCGGTTGCCGCCGCATGGCCGCGCCGATGAGCTTCACGGCCGCCCGGGCGGTGCCGGCCGAGGTGGCCGCCGTGACCGGGCCGAGCCGATCGACCGCGTCGGCCGGGTCGAGCTGCCCGGCCCGGTCGACCTGGCCGAGCGCCTTGACCGCGAACCCGACCACGCTCGGCACCCGGTGACCGGCCAACCGCAGCAACGCCTGCCGGCGCGCGGTGAACTCGGCCGCGGTGGGTCGAAGCTCGGTCAGGAACTGGCGATACGCGGCCGCCTCGCCGCCCACGTCCCCGCCGAGCGCCTCGAGAAGACCGGTGAGAATCCGCTCCCGCAACGGGTTTCCGCTCGGCAACGCGGCCAGCACCGGCGACCACACCCGTCGCTGGATCCGGGCGGGCGGCGTGCCGACCCGCACGTCACCGTGCACCAGTGCGCCGATCCCGTCCGGCAGCGCCAGCAGGGCGGGCAGGTCGACCTCCAACAGGGCCGGATCGCGGTCCAGCATGTCGGGCAGCGGTTCGTCCCCGCCGAAGCCGGCGTACGCGGCCACCCCGCGCAGGTACAGCTCGCTGTCCGGGCGCGGAACCAACCCGTCGACGATCAGCCGCCACGCCCAGTCCCACAGCCAGTGTCCATAGTGGAGGTACTCGTCGACCAGCTTCGGCAACCACTCCGGCCGGCGGTCGGCGAGCACCCGGTGACCGGCGGCGCTCGCGCACGCCTTCTGGAGGTGGATGCGCCGGTACCAACCGTCCTGGTCGTCGTGGATGTCGGCCTCCGGCGGCAGGCTGGCCGGTGTGCCGGTACCGAGCCAGGCCACGTGCGCCGCGGTCAGCTGCTGGCCGGTGAGCACCATCCAATCGGGTGAGCGGTGCAGTTCGTCCGCGCGCCGCGCGACGCCAGGCTCGAGGTCGGCGCGTTCCGCTTCGGACAGTGCGACGAGCGACGCCGCGACCGCGTCGGCATCGCCCGAGTCGATCGCGGCGTGGAGCCGCTTCTCGGTATCCGTCATGCCTGCTCCGCCACGTGGCGACGAGCGGCCAGCTCGTGCCGGCAGGGACCGCGGGAGCCGCGATGCCGGCTGTACCACAGGCAGGTACATCGGGCCTCGTCGCCGACCAGCAGCACCCGGTGCTCGATCCGTCCACTTCGGACGAATACCTCGTGGCCACCCTCGACCCGAGCGCTGTGGATGTCCGAGGCGGCGATCTGCCCGGCTCGCCGTACCCGTGGCTGTAGCGTCCCGATCCGTGCGGCCGCGAACGGCAGGTCCCGGCGGAACCACGCGTCTTCGGCGGCGTCCCGCCCGACGAGCCCCTGGCTGCCCAGCACCGCGAGCAGGTCCCGCACCCGCGCGACGTCCACACCGGTGCCGCGCGCGAGCGCCGCCTCGTCCAGGCGAGCCGACCAGTCCAGCAACGGGCGCAGGGCGTCCGCCTCCTCCACTGTGGACGGATCGGACAGGGCGTCGAGCGCCTGGCCCTCGCCGGAGTAGCCACGGCTGACGTCCGGGCTGAGTACCAACCACATCCGCGCTCCCGGCAGGTCCAGCTGCCAGCCGCTGGCCCGCGGTCCGGCTCCCGGCCGGGTCCACACCGTCAACGCCTGCGCGTA
Source organism: Micromonosporaceae bacterium (assembly GCA_035650075.1). Lineage (GTDB taxonomy): Bacteria > Actinomycetota > Actinomycetes > Mycobacteriales > Micromonosporaceae > DASSUC01. Next base: position 26,339 of record DASRII010000227.1, read on the forward strand.
CGGGGCGAGCGGCCGCAGCTCGCGCAGCCGGAACGGGCCGGCCACCGACGGGACGTCGGCCGTAGCCTGCTGGTGGAACCGCACTTCCCGGCCGTGCCGTACGGCCGCGTACGGCGGCGCCGACGACGGTCCCGCCGCGGGCAGATCGGCCAGGAGCCGCCGGGTGCCGGCCGACGCGAGCCGGGTGTACGGCCGCATCCCCACCTGTGCCAGCGCTGCCTCGCCCAGACCCTTCAGCCACCGTACCGGCAGCGCCACCTTGCGTTCGAACGCCTCGGCCGCCCGCGTGGTGACCCGCAGCCCCGTCGACCCGATCGACAACCGCATCTCGTCCCGGTCGTCGAGCCGGGCCAACGCGTCGCGCACCTCGCGGTTGAGGTCCACATTGGTCGTACCCGACTCGACCCGCACGTCGCGCAGTGCCTCGGGCAGCAGGTCGGCGCGGGCGTACACACCGCAGCACGACGAGAACGACTCCAGCCGCAGCCGGCCGTCCCCGCTCGTCAGGATCGGATCCAACGACCGGGCCGAAATGGGCCGGAAGTACCTCGACCGGGCCACCGCCGCCACCGCCAGCAACAGCCCCGCCACCAACCGGGGCTGCGCGACCCAACCGTCGAAGAACGGCTCGGCGCCGCCCGCCGGTACGGCCGTATGGCCTAGATCCAGCACCCGCAAGCCCGACGTGTCCGCGACCAGCCGGGACGGCCGCTCGTAGGCCAGCACCACGTCCGTCACGGTCACCTCCCGCGCCACGCCGCAGCGGTCTCGGTAGCACCGATGACCTCCAGCAGGGCCGGTGCGTCCTTGACCAGCACCCGGTTGGTCGCGTCATTCATCCTCAGGTCCCTGGTACCGATGCGGTGACCAGAGCCAACGAGGCTGAGTGCGGTTTCCGGGTTGGGACACGACACCGCGGCCTGCAGGCGTCCGCTCTTCACTGTCAGCCTGCCGCCCGCAAGGAGCGCGCCGCGCCAGATCGCCGCGATGCAGCACACCTTCCCGAGCACTATGGTCGGTGGTAGGCCGATGACCGGTTGGCCGTTCGGCTTGACGAGACCGAGTTCCGCCGCTACACCTGGGTCGCGGGCCCTGTCACGGAGCAACACGTCGAGACGGCGCACGACATCGTCTCCGGTGGGAGTGTTGTTCGTCAGGCGCAGCAGCGTCGCGGCTTCGGCGGACCGGCAGCACTCGTCACCCGCGTCCCTCGCGAGCAGCTCTGCCCGTAGTACTGAAGTCCAATCTCGACTGTCCACTGTGGTTGGCGGAACCGCGGCAGGCGGAGACCCGGTCTTGTTCCACGATCGGAGCCGGCGCGGCCCGAGTTCCACGTCCGTGGGCCAGAGTCGCACCCGCCACGAGTCACCCGGAGTGGTTGACCCCGGCCAGCCTTGGGTCACGATGCCGCGTCCGGTGATCAGCGCCCGGTAGTGCCCTGGCGGGACAGCGCAGTCGGTTCCGGGCAGTGTCGGTGACTCGAACCGCAGGGTGCCGTTGGCGTCCACATTCAGGTCCGCTTCGAATGCTTCATCCCAGTCGTCGACGTCGTCCGCGGCGGCCCGATCCCAGACCTCCACCCGGACCGCCATCGCGAAGTTGTTCTGGTGCGGGGAGCGCACCAGAACGGTCGTACCGTCGGCCGCTACGCCGTCACCGTCCATAGCCTCGCGGAGCAGTGCCGTGTCATCGGGGTAGTGGTCCGGAGCACCGCCCCTGAGCAGGAGCTGGCCGTAGTCCATGGCCACCACGAGGTCATGGGCGACAACGATGCCGGGCGTCATGGGTGCACGGTATCCGGCTGCCGCCACTCGCGGATTACCGTGGATTCGCGAGCACCAGCGCGAGAATGACAACGATGAGGAACAGGCTCTGGCTGGAGTGGACGATGATGCCCATCCAGGCGCTGCGGAACCGCCTCGTCGGGTAGGCCATCAGCAATCCGGCCACGATACTGGTCGGGATCGACCACGGCTGGTGCAGGTGGTACGCACCCATCAGAACACCGTTGACGACCCAGTCGCCCCGCCCGAAGGCGTTCCGCATCCGGGGCAGCAGCAGTCCGCGGAACAACAGCTCCTCGCCGAGTACCGTGTTGAAGATCATCATCACCACGATGAGAGCGAACAGTCCCCAGTTGCCGTGCAGGAGCGTACGCCCGCCGTCGGAGGCCAGAAACGCCCCGAAGTCGTGGCTGGCTACCGTCGGCAGGTCGAACGGTACGAACTGCAGGGCGCCGAAGCCGAACACGAAAGGCAGCACCCACAGCCACAGGCGGCCACCGCGGCGTCCGTCCGATGTGGAGGGTCGTTGCAGCCAAAGTCCGCGCAGGGAGAACCCGTTCAACAACAGGATCAGCACGAACTGCCAGATGAGACCGGCGGTCAGGCAGCCGATGAGCACCGGGACGAGGTTCCCGTCGCCGGCGATGGCCGGCGCCACGATCCAGGCGAGGACACCCATCGGGAGCGCGGCGGCGGACCAGATGGCAAGGACACGGGCTTTCGAGTACTGCGGTATGCCGGTCTCGGCCGACACCGGCGACTCGACGACTGTGGTCATGGACTCGATCCTCGGCTCGCCACCGTCGGTAATCGACCCGGCCTGCCGCCGAATCCGTGGTAGGGACAGCCTGCCCACGCGCGGCGGGGCAGGCATACTGGACGTGTCCGGTGCGAGGAGGTGGCAGATGACCGACGAGTCGTTCGCTGGCGAGGAACAGCTGAGGACATCGCCGACGACCCTGGATCGCACGTCCACCGAGCGGTTCACCGACGAGGAGGCCGAGTTCCTGCGGCATGTCCGGTTCGGTGAGCTTCCCGGCCGCGTACCGCCGACGGAACGGGTCGAGACCGTGGAGACCGGTTCTCCTACCGACGTACCGCAGCAGTTCTTCGACCCCCGCGACTGGGGAGAGTGCGGCCGCCTGCTCTAGACCGCCCAGTCCGCCGGGTCACCCCACCGCGACGCCGTGCACGAGGACCGGGCCGAGCGTCGGGTCCAACTCGGTCTCCTGGCTGACACCCGACGGAGGGATGGTGTCGATCACCTTCGGCGCCGTCTGCGGATCGATGCCACAGATCGGCGACGAGGTACCCGGCGCGCACAGTCCAAAGAGGAACTGCTGCGGCGTCGGGGCGAACCCGCGGGCCTGGTCGGAGCTGAACCCGTCCTGCCCGTGCAGGACAACGGTGAACACCCACCCGGTGGTCGGGCGGCCGAGTGCACTGGCCGGTACCGCGACGAGGATCGACCGGGTCGCCTGGTTGGCTGTCACGGTCACGCCGCCCAAGCTCTGCCCTGACGCGCCGACGAAGACCGGATCCGCGAAGCCCTGTACCTCCAGCCGGCTCGACCACGCCGACCCGGCGGCCAGCTGGTAGTTGCGCTGCGGGAACGGCGGTGCCGTCGAGAAGCTTGTAGCCGCCGGGTCGCGAACGAACACGTCGAGCAGTTGGGCACCCATCGGCGAGCCGAACGTCGGGCTCAGGTCACGCAGTTCGGCGCGCAGGAAGATCGTCGCGCCCGCGTCGATGACCTGGAACCGCAGCAGGTCGAACGCGCCCGCGTGGAAGTCACCCGAGGTCGGGTACGCGTACGTTCCCGGACCGTGGTCGTCGCCGGCGGGGTCGGCCAGGTCCAGCACCACGGTGCCCGGCAGCGCGCTGGACACGACCACGCGGCGGGCGTACCCGGTGGCGGTACCCTTCGCGGCCGCCACGGTCAGTACGTTGGCGCCGAAGCTCAACGGCACGGTCAGGCTGAACCCGCCGGACCCGTCGGCCGTCGTACCGACGGTGGTGGCCAGGCCCGCCACGTCGGTCGGCGCGGCCGACGCGCTCACCTGCGCGCCGGGTGCGGTGATTCCACTGACCACTGTGGACGATTGCGGAGTGACCGTGCCGTCCGCCGGTGCGGTCACCGTCAGCGGCAACGCGGCCGGCGGTGCGTGGTCGACGTACCGGTCGCGGACCACGGCCGGCTGCTCGACCGGCCGGCTCGAGCCCAGGGACAGCGCGAGCCGCACGAGCTGCGCCTGGGACCAGGTCAGCGGCGATGCCGAGCCGGCGGCCTGCCCGTTGCGGAAGCCGATCGACGCCACCTCCGGCGGGGTACCGAACGGCGATGGCGCCAGGTCGGCGTTCTCCCATACCTGCTCCGGTACGAGCCCGACGCCGGATGCGCCGCCGGACATCGCGGCCAGTAGGCTCGCCGCGCCGGACCGGTTGCCGGTCTGCAGCTCCTGCTCAGCGCGCTCCCCGGCCAGTACCGGCCACAGATGCCCGGAACCGGTGTTCGTGGTGGGCCACGGCTGCCCGTCGATCGGACAGTTGGTCGCGTCGGCGACGAAGCAGTCACCGTAGCCATCCTCACTGCCCACAGTGGACGTACCGTAGCGGTAGAACCCTTGACCCGTCGCGGTCTGCCGGCCGATGACCGCGTCGATGATCGGTAGCGACCGGAGCACGTCGGGATCGGTCGCCGGCAGGATGCCCAGCCGGGGCAGCTCGAGGAAGCCGGCGTCGACGACCGCCCGCTGGTCGGCGACGATGCTGCCGTTGCCGAGGCCGTAGCTGATCGCCGCGTTCGGGTCGCCGTTGCGGGACAGCCGGATGAAGTACCGGCCGTCGCCGTACGGGCCGGTGGTCGTCACGGCCCAGCCCTTCATGGACCGCTGGAAGTGGTCGGCGGTCGCGCGGTATACCCGTGCCGACGCCGGGTCGCCGTGCCGGTCCGCGATCACGCCCGCCGCGACCAGTCCCGCGATCTCGGCCGCGATCGTCGACGGCGAGAACCCACTCTGCTCCTCCCACCGTTCGTTGCCGAACGACGGTCCGTGCGAGACGACGAAATCGGCCGCCTTCTTGACCTTCGGCCAGAGCGCGGCGTCGCCGGTGAGGCCGGCTTGCCACACCATCAGGATCGGGTACGAGGACTCGTCCAGCTGGTCGCCTCCGGTGTCGGGCGCGGTCGCCCCGTTGAGCAGGGAGTTGCGTGGGAAGCGACCGTCGCCTTGCTGCTGGCGGTCGAACAGGAACCGGACGGTGTCCCGGGCGGTCGCCAGGTCGCCGGCGGCGAGCAGGCCGGTGAACGCCTCGTACAGGTCGCGCGCGAAGATCTCGCGGTACGAGCCGAAGAAGACCGGACGCCCGTTGGGAGTCGAGCCGGCGCTGACCGCCTGGCCCCACGGGCTGGCCAACGACGCCACGATCGCGCCCGGGAACGTCTTGTCCTCACTGGACTTCAACACGTTGACGGACAGCCAGTAGCCAGCGGAATGCTGCGCCGGAGGCCGGTGGAGCCGTGCGTCGTAGGCCAGCCAACCGGCACGGTACTGCGCGTAGGTCGCCGCGAACGGCAGGCGCAGCGCGGCCCCGGCGGTGCCGACGGCCGACGCGCCGTCGCGCCCGAACCCGAGCGCCAGGGTCGCCTCTCCGCTCCGCAGGTCCACCCGAGCCGTCTGCACCACGTTTCCGCCCGTCGCACTGTCGTATGTGGACACCAGGCGATGGTCGGCGTCGAGCTGCGCAAGGCCGTCACTGCTCGTACCGGCGAACCCGCTGCTCGCGACCGGGAACGGCCGGTCGGCGCGCAGAGCCATGGCCAGCGGTACGGTGTAGGTGCGGTTGGTGGCGTTGGTCTCGGTGTTCGGGTCGCTGGCGACCAGCGCGGTCGTCGCAGGGTCGACCACGGCGTTGTCGGCTCCCCCGTTGGCGCCGCCACCGCCACCGTTGCCGTTGACGCTCGCGTCGAGCCGGACGTAGAGCTGCAGCGGGCCGCCACCGGGCGCGGATACGAGGCGCACCTTCATCACGACCGCGTCGCGCCGCGGATCGGTGACGTAGTCGGTGACGATGCGGTACCGGCCACTGCGCGCCGAACTCGTCACCTCGCAGGCCATCCCGGTGGCGTCCAGCGAGCGCACCGTGTACGTCATGTCCCGGGTCTGCAGGTCGGTGAACGTGCTGCCGTCGGTGACCAGGAACTGCATGGTCTCCACGTTGGTGTTGTCGACGGTCGGACTGTACACATCGGACAGTACGCCGCCAGCCACCGTGTACCACACCTTCGAGGTGCGGTTGGCCGCGGTACCCAGACAGTCCTTGCGTGCCAACCCGAAGTGCGAGACGGCACCCGGCCCGCCGGGCGCGGGACCCGCGAGAGCGGCCGCCGAGGCGGGCAGCCCCGGCAGGATCGAAACCACCAGCACGGTACCGACCAACCACGTCCTCATGTCTGTCGATACTGCCCTGCCGAGCAGTTCACCGGAAGCTGGTGATCTACGATTTTCCGGTGAGCGACTTCGTCGGTCGCGCCGCCGAGCTGGCCGAGCTCGAGTCGCTCTGCGGTGCGGTCGTCCGCGGGCACGGTGGCCTCGTCCTGATCGTCGGTGAGGCCGGCGTCGGCAAGTCGCGGCTGTGCGACGAGGCGCTGCTCGGCGGCGTCGTCGAGATGGTTTGGAACATGGCCCCACTCGAGCTGGACTGGTGGGGTGACCCAGGCCTGCCTCGCTCTCGAGCTGCTGTAGCGGTCAGCCGGCGACCGCGATGTCGACAATGGACGATGAGCCACCGATCGGCCCCAACGCTTGGGCGTGGCCGGTACCGCACCGGCGTCGCGCGCGACAGACCAGTCCAACTAATCCATAGGACGATTGCCATATATAAACCATCGTCGTTAGGATCGCCGGACCTCACTACCTCGCCTGGGGACGGTTGCCGATGCGTTCTCGTTCACGTGTGCTCGCGCTCGTCGCACTCTTCGTGTTGACGTTGGTCGTACCGATGAGTCCCGCTCGCGGCGAGGTCGCACCGCCGTGGTGCGGAACCCCGCAACCCGACGCCGCCGCGAGTCTGCCCGACGGGACGCAGCCCACCGACCCGGTCGGCAGCTTCCCGCACATCCCGCATTACGCGATCGGCTGCACGCTCGACGCGCTCGCCGCCGCCAGCAACGGACGCATGACGGTGGACGTGGTCGGACAGTCGGCGCTCGGGCGGGACATGTTCCTGGTGACCATCAACGCCCTCGACACCCCTCGGCAGCGCAAGGACTTCCAGGCGTGGCAACGGGTGCGCAAGGTCGCGCTGACCGATCCGGCCGCGGGTCGACAGCTGCTCGCCGGGTACGGCGACGAGGTGAAGGTGCCGTTGTTCATCCAGGGGGGCATCCACGGCAACGAGTACGAAGGTGTCGACGCCGCGATGCAAGTCATCGAGCGGCTCGCCACGACACCGTACGGCACCGACCCGCAGGTCGACGCGATCCTCGACCACGCGGTCGTGCTCGTCAACGTCATCCAGAACCCGGACGGTCGCATCGCCGGAACCCGGGCCAACGGCAACGGTTTCGACCTCAACCGCGACTACCTCACGCAGTCCCAGCCGGAGGCCCGCGCGTCCGTCGGCATCATGCAGGAATGGTTGCCGCCCGATGTGCTGGACCTTCACGGCTACGTGACGCCCACGCTGGTGGAGGCCACGACCAAGCCCCACAACCCGAGCATCGAGTACGACCTGTGGCTGCGCTGGAACCAGTCGCGCATCGACGCGAACGAGGCGGCACTGGCCTCGGTCGGCCTGGACATCACGCGACCCATCAACGACTGGTGCGCCGACGCCGAGCCCCCCGGCCCGAGCGGCCTCTGCTCGGACGGCAACCCGCCCGGCCCCGCCGTCGCAGAGGGCTGGGACGACTGGGGACCGTTCTACACCGCGATGTACGCCCAGCACGTCGGGTTGAACGCGTCCACTGTGGAGATGTGCAACCGGACCGACCAGGCGTGCGCGGTACCCGGTACGACACTGCCCGCGGAGAAGCTGGGCCGGCTCGGCTCACGGCTGGCGCAGTACACCGTTACCTGGTCGACGTTGCTGTTCGACATCGCCAACCGCAACGAGCTGATGACCGACCAGTTGACGTTCTACCGGCGGGGCGTGGAGAACGCGCCGCGGCCGGAGTGCTGCCCGCCGCCGTTCGACGAGGCCAACAACTGGATGCACGAGTACCCCACCGCGTTCGTCATCCCGATGGGCGCGGGTCAGCGCAGCGAGCCGGAAGCCAACCGGCTCGTCGACTGGCTACTGTCCAACGGCGTCGTCGTGGAGGAAGCCAAGCAGGCGTTCACGTTCGACGGCCACGACTACGCCAAGGGCTCGTACGTCATCCCGATGACCCAGGCCCGCCGTGGTCTCGTGGACACCGCTCTGGGCATCGGCGTGGACATCTCCGACGACATCGGCCAGCTCTACGCACCACCGGCCGCGTGGAGCCACGGGTTCCTGTGGGGAGCCGACGTCGTGCTCATCCCCCGCGACGCGCAGTTCGCTCCGCAGACCAACCGGGTCAGCAAGTCCAGCCACCTGACCGGCGGCGTGGAACCGGGAGTCGCCAGCAACTACGCGCTGGAGGTCGACTCGCCGACCGCGGTACGGGCGTTGAACCAGCTCGTCGCCGACGGCGTACCGGCACAGCTGGCGACGACCGCGTTCGGTAGCGCGACCGGCGGAGTCCTGCCGGCCGGATCGGTGGTCTTCCCGGCCGACGCGCAGACCAAGGTGAAGCTCGCCGACGCCGGGCGTACCAACGACGTGTGGTTCCACCGGCTCACCGACAGCGCAACGCTGCCCGCGCTGGAGGCGATCGATCGCGTACCGCGCGTCCTCGTGCTGACCGGTGCGGCGAACCAGGACGTCTGGGTCCTCCGCGACCTCGGCTTCCCCACGGACTTCATGTCGACCGCGGCGCTCAATTCTGCCCCCGCCGACCCGCTGCCCTCGTACGACCTCATCTGGAACACCGGTGGGTACCCGTCGGCCGCCAACCCCACGGCCCGCGCGCGCCTGCAGGCGTTCTTCGCGGCCGGAGGGGGCTACCTCGGCGCCGGTACGGGCGGCGCGGCGTTCCTGACCGGCGGTGGGCTCACCAGCGGGCTCACGGCAGCGTCGAGGTCGGGCGCGGGCCGCAGCGCCATCGTCAACTGGACCAACGAGGCCGGCGCCGAGAGCCCGATCGTCGGAACATTCCCTGCGCGGGACACCGCCATCATGGACCCGCCGACCTGGCTGACCACCGTCCCTCCATCATGGACGGTGGACGGGCGGTTGCCGGGGCTGCCGTGGTCGAACATCGTCGCATCCGGCTTCTGGAAGCAGGACGCCCAGTCCGCATCGGCACCGTTGGCGGCGGTCGTCGTGCACGGTCTGTCCACTGTGGGCGCCGCGCGCATGGTGGTGTTCGCGATGAACCCGCTCTACCGGGCCGACCCGGAGCGCGAGTGGGCGATGGTCGCGACCGCCGCCTACTGGACCGACCAGTAGGCGAGTCCCGACGAAGCGATGGCCGGCCGCACTGCGGCCGGCCATCGTCGTTGTCTACCTCCTAGAAGAAACCCTTGTGGACATTCGGGTTCTTCGGATCCTCCGCGTTGGATGGGTTGCCGCCCTTGTTGACGCAGTCCCAGCCGCCCGGGGTCTTGGTAGCCGTCTGGCCACCGGGGCACGTGATCGGCGCGGCCGAAGCCGAGGTCGCGTTCACGAGGCCCAGGGTCAGGAATGCCAAGAGGGTCAGGCCGAGCACCACGATGCGCTTACGCATCTCGATCTCCCCCGATTATTGGTGATCATGTCAACGTACCCCTCGAGCCAACGAACCGTCAACACGCTGAGTAGTGCTACAACATCAAAGCGTTAGCAAGTGTTAGCGCGGCTCGGCGTACCCTCGTCTCTCCCAGATCGCCGGTCGCGGCCTGGACGTGTTCGGCGGCGAGCGCGGCGAGCAAGGTGTGGGCGTCAGCCTGCGGGTCGTCGCGGTCGGACAGCAGCAAGCTGACGTGGCGGTGCCAGAAGCGGTACGCGGCGATCCGGTACCGCGCGCCGGGCGACGCGGTCTCCGACATGTGCACGAGTGGCAGGTGGGCCAACAGGTAGTCGAGGTAGGCGGCGACGAACGCGTGGAGCCGTTCGCGCGGGGTGGGATCGTCGCCGGGCTTGCCGGGTCCCAGCGGCGCCGGTCCGAACAGGATGGCCTCCTGCAGCGTTCGCTCCTGTTCGTCGAGCAACGCGACGGCCAGCCCCGCCTTGTCGCCGAACCGGCGGAACAGCGTGCCCTTGCCGACACCGGCCGCGGCGGCAATGGCGTCCATGGACACCGCGTCGACGCCGTGTTCGCGGAACAGCGCGGCCGCTGCCTCCAGGACGACCGCACGATTCCGCGCGGCGTCGGCCCGCTCCTTGGGTGGTGAGGTACGCAACAACAGCAGCTCGTCGGCTGCCCTGGTGGAAGCGGACCGTGGTCCGGTAACGTCCCGAGCCATAACCGGACTGTAGTCCGACCTTCTGGAGGACGCTATGTCAGCTCAGACTCGGCCATGGCGGGCCTCCGCTACCGCTGGAGGCCCGCCATGCCCATGACCACCCTCATCGCCCGGGACCAGTTGCGCGCCGAGATCGAGGCCGGCGCGGTCACCGTGGTCGACGCGCTGGGCGGCGAGTACTACGCCAAGCAGCACCTGCCCGGTGCGGTCCCGCTCGTCGAGGACGACGTCGCCGACCGCGCCGGCGAGCTGTTGCCGGACCGGACCGCCGCGATCGTCACCTACTGCTCCAACCCGGCGTGCCCGAACAGCCAACGGGTGGCCGACAAGCTCATCGCGCTCGGCTACACCAACGTCCGCAAGTACCGCGAGGGCATCGAGGACTGGGTGGCCGCCGGCCTGCCCACCGAACGGTCCTAGCGGTATCGGCCCGGCGCCGAACCGGCGCCGGGCCCGTCCCGGGTCACTTCGCGTAGATCTCCATCTCGAAGAGGGAGAACCCGAACGAGGTACCGCGCGTGACGCCGAACATCCGCACATAGCGAGCGGTTGTCGGCGGGAACGCGTCGACGTCGGTACCGCCGTCACCGGTCGTCGTCGAGAAGACGGTGGTCCACGACGCGTTGTCGTTGGAGACCTCGATGCGGTACGACCGGCCGTACGCGGCCTCCCAGTGCAGAACGGCGCGACCGACGGTCTGCGGTGTCCCGAGGTCCACCTTCAGCCACTGGTTGTCGCTCCACGCACTCCCCCACCGGGTCGAGTCGTTCGCGTCGATCGCCTTGCCCGGCGTCAGGCTCGTCAGGAACTGGACGCTCGACGCCGACGCGGACTTGCCGGTAGCCAGGTTGACGATGTTGTCCCCACGCCTGGCCGGGAACGAGACCACCTGCTGGTACGTCGGCCGGTTCTGCCACGAGATCGGCGGGTGGGTGATGCCACCCAACGCCGACTGCACGATGCTGTCCGCACACCACTGGTCGCCCGCGGCGCAGGTACTGTCGCCCGGGTACGTGACCGTGGCCGGCGTGGCCGCCGCAGTGGCCAATGTGGACAGTAGGATCGAGCGGCAGGCGGCCAGGGAGCCGTTGCCACAGTACGTCTGCGGCAGCGGGCTCGACACCGGCTGTCCAAGCACCGAGCGGAGGTCCTTGCTGACGTAGCCCCACCAGCCGTACTGGAACGAGGATCCCTTGTGCGACTGGGCGTGGGCGTCGGACGGCGGCTCGTCGATCTGCATGGCGCGGACGAGCGCGGCGTACAGGTCGGCGCCCAGTACCGGCGCGAACTCCGCCTGGACGAACAGCGGCCACCAGGCGTCGAAGACGCGGATCGCTTCCCCGTCCCGGTAGACCCGGCTGCCCGGCGTGGTCTCGATCCGCCTGGCCCCGTTCGCGAGCCAGGTCTGCAACGCGGTTACCCGGGCCTGCTGCGCCGGATCGGTGACCGGCTGGCTGTTGATGACGGCCAGCAGATTCGGCAGGTTGTAGCGGCCGCGCAGGTCGGTGACTGCCGCGTCGGCCATCACCCGGGTCACGCCGGCCCGGTCCAGCTTCGCACCGCCGGCGGTGGCCGCCCGGATACCGTCGTCCAGCAGGTCTCCCCGGTGGATCGCACCGAAGCTGAAGTTGCCGTCGGCGGCGCTGTAGTCGAGCGCCTGCTTGTTGTTCCAACTGATGTAGAAGTCCTGGTTCACCGACTGCGGGTGGGCGGCGGCCGGAGTGTAGGTGGCCGTGTTGTCGGCCGGGTTCCAGCCCACCCACTCGTGTGCCGGGTCGCCGCGCATCGGCAGGTTCGGGTCGGCGCCGCTCTGGCGTACCGGGTTGGCGCCGGAGTTGAAGTAAGCCGCCTGGGTCGAGTTGACGTAGAACCAGTTGAACGCGAATCCCATCGTGCTCGCCGCCGACATGAAGCCGTTGGCGTCGCCCATCACGGCCGGCTCGTTGAACATCTGGAAGCCGATCGCCGAGTCGGCCTCGTGCCGGTACGTCGAGCGCAGTGCCGTGAATGCGGTCGGTACGCCACCGACGAGGGCGGTGTGCGTGACGAGGCCGTACTTGGTCCGGAACGTGATCAGCGAGTACGACCCGGCGGGTGTCGGATCCGCGGCGGTCGGGCTCCACGCGTTGTCCTTGCGCAGGACGTCCATCGCCGTGCAGGCGCCGTGGAAGAGGTACCCGCGCGAGGCGAGCGTGGCGGTACCGCCACCAGGTTCACACAGCTGCACCGCGTACGTGTCGGTGATGTCCTGCGCCGCGGAGGTGGCGCTCCACGCGTAGTCCTGGCCACGGCCGAGCTGGACGTAGAGGTTCAATCCGGCGAACGACGCACCGCGGGCGCTGATGCCGGGACCCTGCAACTCCTCCAGCATCAGCAGCTGTGGCGCGAAGTAGCCGGTCTGCGGGCCGAAGACCGCGACCGGGTTGCCGGTCTTGCTCAGCGCGCCGGAGACGACCAGCGCGTTTGACATCCCCCGGCGGTTGGTGCTGCTGCCGATGTTCGGTGCGGTCTGCGCGGTACCGCTGCCGCTGGCGTTGTACACCACCGGGATCACGCTCGTGGTCGCGCGATCCGGCAGCACCACCCCGACTGGTGCCCCGGGCGGCTGGGTGTACGGGAAGCTCGCTCCATTGTGGATGGTCAGTACCGTCTCCGGGTCGTTCTGCTCCCGGAACGCCCGCCACACCTGGTCGCCGGCTGCCACGCCGTACCGCGCCTGGGCCTCGACCCGCACCAGCGCCGAGAGCACCTCGCCGCCGCCACCGCCACCGAACAGGCCGCCCACGACTCCGGTGATGGCCACGATGTCGGTGACCGTGAACGCTACCGGGCCGCCCGCGTTGGTTATGGGGTCGAGGTGACCGGTGAGCACGTACTCACCGGGGCAGTTGACCGGGCGGTCGGTCATGCACTTGGTGATGTACGCGTTGACTCCGGCGACGTACTGGTTGATGTCGGCGGACAGCTGCGCGCCCCGCGGGCCGCTGGCGGCCAATGCGGCCACTTGCGCCTGCAGTTCGGCCTCGGTGTACGGGGAGTTGCGCCAGACGCTCTGTTCCAGCGCGCGGTTTCCCGGCGCACCGCCGGCGAACGACGTCAGCTCGCCACGACCGACGTGTCGCAGCAGGTCCATGAGGAACAACCGGTCCCGTGCGCCCGCGTAGCCCGCGCCGAACATCGTTCCCGCCCGCGTCGTGCCCACGATGTGCGGTACCCCCGTGGCCGCGTCGCGGGTGATGGTGACGTCGGAGCGCGGCCGCTCCACGCTCTGCACCTGGCTCGCCGGTACGCCGAACGACGCGTCGTTGAAGAACTGGTTGACCTTGTCCTCGGTCAGCCCGGAGTAGTTTCTGATCAGGTTCGCGTACGGGTCCAACTGATCCGACGAATGCGCCGGCCGGGTGCCGAGCGACTGGTGGAGCAGGATGTCCGCCAGGGTCGCGTTGCCGTTCTCGCCCGGCGGCAGGATGTCACTGCACTGGCCCAGGCAGAAATCGTTCGACGTGAAGTAGGCGCTTGCCGCGGCGGCCGGCTCGGCCGGTACCACCGCCACGGCGGCGATCCCGAGAACCACAGCTGGCACTGCCCGGAGGAAACGAAAGACCATGTGTCACTCCTCCCAGGGGACGGACGTACATGAATTCTGCTCGCATCCTGGCCGGGAGTCAAAAGATAGAAATGTTCCTATTTATGGGAACCGCCAACGGTGGTGGGCGCTCGATCCGTACATGACGTCACGCGGATGGGGCCTGGCGGGCGCGGTCGCATTAGCGGTGCTCCTGGCCGGCTGTCCCGGTGGGCGCGTGGTACGACGCCGACACCGGCGCGAGGCAGGCCGTCGATGTCACCTCGTGGCTGCGACCGGTGGCCGGTCCGCCGATACTCGTTGTCGAACCGCCGCCGTCGATGGATGCGAGACCGGGCGGGGTGACGATCCGCCGCGTCGAGGCCGGGCCACCGCCGGTCCTGCGGGTGGACGGTCCGGCCGGACCCCATAGGCTCGCGCCGTCGGCGGACGGCGGCGGGGTGTGGGTGAGCGAGCACCGCGGCCGGACCCGCCGCTCGCTTCGCGAGCAGGGCCTCGACGGCCGGACCCGCCGCTCGCCGCGAGCGATACCGTGCGGCGTCGAGCCACTGCTGGAAACGCCGCTGGGACTGTGGGTGAGCCGGTGGGTCAACATCTACACGCTCGCCGGCCGCGAGGTGGATTTCACCGAACCGACGTACGCCCTGCTGGATCCGCGGACCCTGCGGGAGAAGGCCAGCTACCCGGAGGCGCTCGTGATGGGCGCGTACCACGCGCTGACCATGGATGACCAGGAGCACGACGTGATGCTGCGCGACCTGCGTACCAGATCCGCCATGCCCCTGACCAAACCGGCGTCCGGCTCGGCTCGGCCAGCAACGACCCGCAGATCATCGATCTTATGGGTACTCGACCTGAGCACCGGTGGCTGGCAGCACATGCCCGGCATGCCGGTCTACGGCGGGCTGAAGTTCTCCAGCGAGGCCTGGGCACCCGACGGCCGCCTGGTCATGCTGGGCTACTACGGCGTCGACAAACGGGTCCTGGCCACGTGGCGACCGGGCGACCCGCAGGTCGCGGTGCGCCCGGATCCGTTGCCCGAGGCCCTCTACGAGGCCGGCCTCCTCGCGTTACTGGTGGCCGGCTAGCAGGGCGCGTAGCCGCTTGCGGTCGACCTTGCCGACCGACGTCAGCGGGATCGCGTCCACCACGCGGATGTCGCGCGGGTACTTCGTGGCGGCCAGGTTCTCCTTGGCGAACCCGGTCAGCTCCTCCGGTGTGGCGGTCTGCCCGGACCGCAACGCGATGAACGCCACGACCTCCTCGCCCAGCCGGTCGTCGGGGCGTCCCACCACCGCCGCCCCGGCGACGGCCGGGTGGGTCAGCAGCACGTCCTCCACGTCCCGGGGATAGACGTTGTACCCGCCGCGAATGATGAGGTCCTTCTTACGGTCCACTATGGACAGATAACCGTCCTCGTCGAGGCGGCCGATGTCGCCGGTCGCGAACCAACCGTCCACGAGGGACGATTCGCCCGGCTGCTCCTTCCAGTAGCCGGCCATCACGTTGGGTCCCCGCACCACGACTTCGCCGTCGGTACCGGCTGCCGCGTCCGTACCGTCCGGCGCGACGATCCGCAGATGTACACCCGGCACCGGCTTGCCGACGGTACCCAGCTTGCGGTGCTGCGGTGGCGTAGCGCTGATGATGCCCGCGGTCTCGGTGCAGCCGTACCCTTCCATGACGGTGACCGACGGCACGCGGCGCTCGATCTCGTGCACCAGCGCGGCGGGCAGCGGCGCGGCGCCACAGTGCAGGAAGCGAAGCGCGCTGAGGTCGTACTCCTCCAGTGGTTGGGCCAGCAGCATCGCGAGCATGGACGGGACGACGGCGGCCGCCTGCACGCGGTGCTCCTGCGCCAGGCCCGGCCAGCCGGCCGGGTCGAACCACCGTTGCAGGATGGTGACCGGTCGCTCGGGGGCGTGCATCCCGCCGACGGTGACCAGGATGCCGAACGAGTGGGCCAGCGGCAGCGCGAGTATCCCGCGATTGATCCCCTCCACGTGGCTGACCGAGCGGGCCGCACCGCCGCCGTCGATGAGGTTCTGGTGGGTGAGCGGTACGCCTTTGCTGCGGCCCGTCGTGCCGCCGGTATAGAGCAGGGCGGCCAGATCGTCGGCGGACCGGTCCACCAGCTCGCCCGGATCCGCGGACTCCAGCTCCGCGTAGTCGACGACCCCGTCGACATCGCCCGCGGCGACGACGACGATCGGCATGTCCAGACCGGCCGCGGCCTCGCGTACCTTCGGCAGCAGCTCGACCGTGGTCACGACCGCGACCGCCCCGGAGTCCACCAGAATGTGTCGCAGCTCGGGCGCCGTGACCAGGAAGATGGCGGGCGTGACGACCGCACCGGCGTGCCACAGCGCGACATAGGTAGCGGTGACCTCCGGGCAGTTGGCCATGATGACCACCACCCGCGAGCCGGGTACGACACCGAGTTTCCGCAGCCCCGCGCTCACCCGGACCGCCCGGGCGTACTGTTCGCCGGTGGTGTACCAGTCCCCGTCGAAGTACAGCGACTGGTAGTCGCCGAGCCGGTCGAGGGTGGCGGCCGCCAGGCGCGCGAGGTGGTATTCGGTCATCCCGCTACGACAGCACTCAGCCCGACCCGCATGCAAGGGTAGGGGCGCGGGTTACCTCCATTGACCGGTCTCACAGCGTGTGCCAGCCTCGCGCAATGCGTTACCGGTGGATGATCATCATTGTTTCCCTCGTGGCGTCGATCCTGCCCGCGGCGCCCGCACTGTCGGCGGCGCCGACGATTGCCTGGGTCGACTGTGGTGGTGGGTTCCAGTGCGCCACGCTCGACGTGCCGACCGACTACGCCCACCCGGCGGCGGGCACGACCTCGATAGGTCTGATCCGGTTGCCGGCGAGCGACCCGTCGCGGCGGATCGGCTCGCTGTTCACCAACCCCGGTGGGCCGGGCGGGTCGGGCGTGGACTTCGTCCGCGGAGCGGCGCAGTTCTTCTTCACCCCGGAGGTGCGGGCGCGCTTCGACATCGTGGGTTTCGACCCCCGCGGGGTAGGCCAGAGCGACGAGCTGTTCTGCTTCACCTCAGCCGCCGAGCAGCAGGCCTTCTGGGGCGACACCGCCTTCGTACCGGTCAACCTCCAGCAGGAGCTGCGCCTGATCGCGAAGATGGCCGACTACACGCGCCTGTGCGGCCAGCGCGAGGGCTCGTGGCTGCGGTTCGTGTCCACGATCGACGTCGCCCGCGACCTGGACCGGCTGCGTGCGGCCGTCGGCGACCGGGGGCTGACCTACGTCGGGTTCTCCTACGGCAGCTACCTGGGTGAGGTCTACGCGAACCTGTTCCCGCGCCGGGTGCGGGCCCTGGTGCTCGACGGCGTGCTCGACCCCGAGACATGGGCCAACCAGTCGTCCCGGATGCTGGCCGACGCCGCGTTCGGGGGCGAGGAGGGGCTGAACGCGTTCTCGGCTCGGTGCGCCGCGGCCGGTGACGGGTGCGCGTTCGCGAACGGCGACAGCGCGACCCAGATCCGCCGCCGGCTCGACACGATCCTCCGCGGCATCGAGCGGGCGCCGCTGCCCGCGCCGAACGCCGACCCACCCGGCGAGCTGAGCTACGACCTGGCCAACAACGCGTACCTGATCAGCATGTACGACACCTTCTTCTGGCCGCTCTTCGCCGCCGGACTGGCCCAGGCCGAGACCGGCGACGGGTCGATCCTGCTCGACTTCATCCGGCTGTTCTTCGCCCCACCGGACGAGGTCGACAACTCGCTGGACAAGTTCGCGGCGGTGTTCTGCACCGACGGCACGTTCATCCGCAACGGTCTGGCCTGGCCGGCACTGGTCCGCGCGTCCGAGCTGCGGTCGCCGACGTTCAGCCGCAACTGGTTCTACACCGCGCTCCCGTGCGCCACGTGGCCGGCCGCGGCCGCCCAGCGCTACGACGGCCCGTGGGACCGGCCGACCTCCGCGCCGATCCTGCTGCTCAACACGGTGGCCGACCCGGCGACCGCGTACGCCGGAGCGGTACGCGCCCAGCAGCGGCTGCACGACGCGCGGCTGGTCACCATCGACGGCTGGGGACACACGTCGACCGGTGACATCAGCACGTGCGCGATCCAGGTCACCGACCGGTACCTCATCGACCGCGTGGCACCGCCCAACGGCCTGCACTGCGCACCGGACTCCGACCCGTTCGAGCGCTTCGCCACCGCCGACGT
>DASRII010000228.1:0-25164 GCA_035650075.1 Micromonosporaceae bacterium
AGGCCGGCGTGCCGGTGGGCGAGGGTGCCGTTGCGCAGCAGGTGGTCGGCCCGGAACCGGAGCACGGCCCGGGCGAGATTCTGGTCCTCGATGTCGAGTACCTGCGTGTCGTAGTCGGGGTCGGCGAGCACGACCCGCCCGCCGGCCGCGGTGACCCGGACCATCTCGGCCATTGCCGCCGTCGGGTCGGCGAGATGCTGCAGCACCCGGTCGGCGACGGTACCGGCGAACGTACCGCCGGCGAACGGCAATGCCGCCGCGTCGGCCACGGCTGATGTGAGACCCCGCGATCGGGCGGCCTTCGCCATCGTGGCCGCCCGGTCCAGGGCGACGACCTCGACCCCGTGCTGCTCCGCGAGGGCGAGCGCGAAGGAGCCGGAACCCGCACCGACATCGAGGTACCGCCCCGGCGCGGCCGGCCGCAGCAGCTCGCGGACCCGGGCCTTGTACGCGCGGTAGAACGGTTCGGCGTCGATCCGGTCGAGCACCCGTACCCAGTCCTCGGGCCGCTCCTGCCCGTCGACGTCGACGAAACCGTGCGTCCGCGTCACTCGTAGCGGATGCTCTCGTGTCTGGTCGCGACGCTCATGAACGGCAACGCGATCAACGATATCGCGAATGCCACCAGCGCTCCGACACCGAGCCCGGCCAGGTAGGTGCCGCTGGGCAACACCCATTCGTTCGGCGGTACGGTCGCGGCCATGTTCAGCGTCGCCAGCCCGACCGCGACGAGCGCGCTGAGCGCCAGCGGAATCCCGATCTCCAGCATCACGATGCCGCGCAGCTCACCGAGGCGCACGCCGGACGCGCGTAGCAACGCGAACGGGCGCCGGCGTTCCAGCACTCCGTTGATCACTGAGATGGTCAGGCTGCATGCCGCGACCAGGAGGACGAACACCGTGACATAGGGCAGCATGGTTTCCAGGCCGGTGACCGGCCCGAGCAGACTTCGGCCAGGCAGGTCCTCGCTGGTCTTGCTGCGCGAGAGCGGCACCGTGGCGGCCGCGACGGTCCGGACCCGCTCCTGCGCCGCCGATGTGCCGTCGGTCGGTATGAACAGCGTCTGGACCGGTAGCTGGCCGGCATCCGAGCCCGGTTCCGTGAATCCTTCGGGCAGGTAGATGAAGTCGGCGCCGCTCGCCCCGGGGTAGGGCAGGATGAACAGGTCCTCGTACGCGATGTAGGTCGGGGTCCCGCCCAGGACATTGTCGTACTGCGGCAGCGGACAGCTCAGATCGGTGACCCGGGCGAGATCGGCGCAGGCCACCACGATCCGACCGTGCGGGGTCAACCTGGCCACGACCACTCCCGGAGCCATCAGCGGGGCCAGCGAGGCGTCGGGTACGCCGCGCACGTGTACCGCCACTACACCGTCATCCAACACCGATCGAACGTCGCCAGCGGCCGGAGCGTTGCTGCGATCGTGGGCGGCGAGGAGGCCGATCCCGGTCGCCACATAGATGGCCAACGCGGCGCCGCTGACCGAGCGGAACGTGCTGTACGGGTCGACCGCTATCCGCCGCGCCACCATCAGCGTGGTCGCGCGGCGGCTCGTGCGGGCCAGCCCGCGGCTGAGCCAGTGGCACACCCACGCTCCGGACAGAAAGAATCCGACCAGTATGGACAGTGGGGCGAGGACCGAGATGGCAGCCACGAGCGCCGTCTGCTCGTAGTTCGGATCGCGGGTGAGCATCGTGACGTACCACGAACCCAGGATCCCGGCGGCGATGGGCAACAGCCGCCAAGCCCGCGGGGGTTTGCGTTGCCCACGCCGGAACACACCGAGCGGCCTGAGGTGCACGGCGGTGAGCGTCACCAGAGCGGTGCCGACGGCGATCACCAGTACCAGAACCAGGGCCACCACCGCCTGCGTGGTCGGTACCCGAACGTCCTGCGGGAAGATGGGCGTGCCGTGCCCGAGCGTCACCTGGCTTGCCACGATCGGCCGGAGCGCGAGAAAACCCAAGCAGCCCACCACGATCCCGGCGAGCGCCGCACCGCCGGCTTCGACCACGGTGAGCACCGCGGTCTGCCATCGGGTCGCTCCGGCCATCCGGAGCGCGGCGAACTGCCGTTCGCGGCGTACCCCGCCGACGCGGGCGGCCATGGACACGAAGACCGCCACCGGGCCGACAATCAGCGCGGCCAGCAGTCCAAAGAGGACCCCGAAGATGGCGGCGAAGTCGAGGCGCTCGCCCGGTTGCTCGATGCCGCGGATCTCGATTGCGCCATGGGTGTTGCGCATCTCCTCCGGAGTACGCCCCACGATGCCCACCAGTTCGTCGGGCATGATGAGGCCTTCGGGTCCGATGGTGCCGGCGATCCTTCCAGGGAACCGGTTGCGCAGTTGGTCGTCGGGCACGGACCGCATCAACTCTTCGAGTCGCGGTGAGACGAACACCTCACCCGGGGCGGGCAACCGGTCGATGCCGGGCGGCACCGGCGGTCGCGCCCCGAGCGCGGCAACGTGCACGCGGATGACGTCGCGGCCCGCGTACCGGTCGGTGACGGCGATCCACAGCGCCGGGTCGGGCGCGGTGGCCGGGCTGGTCTCGTCGGTGCGGTGCCAGGCCAGCCGATCGATGTGGGTCTGCATTATCGGCAACCCGGTGAGGCTCAACAGGATCAGGAACACACCGGTCGCGATGCCGATCGCCATCAACGCCATCCGTGCCGTGGCTTCCCGGCCGCCGGCGAACGCCATGCGGAACCCCAACAGAAGGTTCATCGCGCCGCTCCCACTACCGCCGGTTGCACGGTCCGTCCATCCCGGACGGTGATCCGGCGATCCGCGTACGCCGCGACCCGCGGCTCGTGGGTGACCATGACGACGCTGGCGTCCTCTTCCTTGGCCGCGCTCACGAGCAGCTCCATCACCTGGTCGCCGGCTACCGTGTCGAGAGATCCGGTGGGTTCGTCGGCGAAGACGATCCGTGGCCCGGTAACCAACGCTCGGGCGATGGCGACCCGCTGACCCTGCCCGCCGGAGATCTCCCCGGGTAGTCGGCGTTCGAGGCCTTCCAGGCCGAGCCGCGTCAACCAGGTCCGCGCCGCCGCGATCGCCACCCGACGTCCCTTGCCCGAGAGCAGCAGCGGCAGTGCGATGTTGTCCAGCACAGGGAGCTCCGGCACCAACTGTCCAAACTGGAAGACGAAGCCGAACACGCTGCGGCGTAACCGGGTGCGCTGCCCGTCGAGCATCCGGTCGATGCGCCGACCGTCGAAGACGACCTCACCCCGGTCCGGGGTCAGGATGCCTGCCAGGCAATGCAACAGCGTGGACTTGCCGGACCCGCTCGGTCCCATCACCGCGAGCACCTCTCCGGCCGCGACGGACAGGTCCGCCCCCCGCAGTGCATGGGAGAGCCCAAAGCTCTTGTGCAGGCCGCGGCCGGCGAGCAACTCAGTCATGCGGCGGAATATACACGATGGGTATACCCAGCGGGAAGAGTCGTCGCTCAGCCGACCGTTGCCAGGAACTGCGTAGCGGCCAGCTCGGCGTAGAGCGGATCGGCGGCTACCAGCTCGCTGTGCGTACCGACGGCCCGCACCTCACCGGCGTCCATCACGACGATCCGGTCTGCCATGGCCACAGTGGACAGTCGGTGCGCGACGACCAGTACCGTCGTGCGGTCCGCGACGTCGGCGATCGTGTCCCGCAGCGCCGCCTCGTTGACCGCGTCGAGCTGGGACGTGGCCTCGTCGAGCAGCAGCAGCCGCGGCCGGCGCAGCAGTGCCCGGGCGATCGCCACCCGTTGCCGTTCACCACCGGACAGCTTGGTACCCCGGTGGCCGACCGGAGTGTCGAGGCCCTCCGGCAGTTGTGCGACGAGCCCGTCGAGCCGCGCCGTGGCCACCACCTGCCGCAGCTCGTCCTCGCTGGCGTCCGGCGCGCCGTAGAGAAGGTTCTCCCGCAACGGGCCGGACAGCACAGGGGCGTCCTGCTCGACGTACCCGATCGCCGCGCGCAGTTGCGCGATGGGCCAGTCCCGCACGTCGATCCCGTCGAGCAGCACCCGGCCGGTCTCCACCTCGTAGAACCGTTCGATGAGCGAGAAGACGGTGGTCTTGCCGGCTCCGGACGGCCCGACGAAGGCGGTCATGCCGCCCGGCGGGATGTGGAAGCTGACGCCGCGGTGGATGTCGGGCGGCTCCTCGCGGTACCGGAACGTCACGTTCTCGAACGTCACGGTCGCGGGCGCGGCGCCGACCGACGGCAGCTCCCCGGGCGGGTCGGCCGGTTCGACGGGCAGCCGCTCGGTCTCCTGGATGCGGTCCACCGCGGCGGACCCGATCTGGTACTGCGTCACGGCCTGCACGAGCTGGCTGATCGAGGGCATCAGGTAGAACACGTACAGCAGGAAGGCGACGAGCGTACCGACGTCGATCGCGCCGGAGGCGACCCGGGCGCCGCCGACCGAGAGCACGATCACGAACGCGGCCTGCATGGCCAGTCCCGCGGTGTTGCCGGCGATGGCCGACCACTTGGCCGCGCGTACGCTGGCTCGCCACGCCTCGACCGCGGCGCCCTGGACCCGCTCGCCCTCCCGCTCCTCGGCCCCGGACGCCTTGACCGTGCGGAACGCGCCGAACATCCGCTCCAGCGCGGCACCCATGACGCCCACCGACTCCTGGGCGCGCCGGGAAGCCTGGTGGATCCGCGGCACCACGAGCCAGATGATGCAGCCGGCCGTACCCAGAGCCACGAGCGTGACGCCGAGCAGGACCAGGTCCATCAGCGCCATCATCACGATGGTGGCTGCGAGCGCGATGACCCCGGTGACCGCGCCGACGAGCGAGTTGGTGGTGACCTCGCGCAGCAGTGTGGTGTCCGCGGTGACCCGCGACATCAGGTCGCCCGGCTCGGTGCGGTCGATCGCGGAGATGCGCAGCCGCAGCAGCCGGGTCGCGAGACCGCGCCGGGCGGTGAGCACCACGGATTCGGCGGTACGCCGCAGCACGTAGCCACCGAACGCACCGATGGCGGCGTTGAGGAACACCAGAGCCGTCATCAGCAGCAGCGCGTTGGTCAGCGACCGGTCGTGGCTGAGGCTGTCGATCAGTTCCCGTGCCACCAACGGCAGGGCGAGCCCGGTGGCCGTGGTGACCAGACCGAGCGCCCCGCCACCGGCGAGTGCCCACTTGTACGGGCTGGCGTACTCCAGCAACACCCGCCAAGCGGGTCGCTCGCTCCCCATCGTGCTGGCTTTTCGCTCGCGACTGCGGGGCTCGCTTCGCTCACTCCTCGCGCTCACCTCCCAGACATTACAGACGGCGCTCAATGGGCAGTCGGGACCGCGTCAGCAGACCGGCGCCGAGCATGGCCACCGCCGGCACCAGGACCAGCGTCACCGCGACGTTGAGCCAGGGCACGTCGATCGGGTACAGCGGAGGAGCCGGCCAGACCTCGCCGAACCGCTTGTTCAGCGCGAACAGCACGGCCGTCGAGGCGCCCACGCCGGCTACCACGCCCAAGAGCGAGCCGAGTCCGGCGATCACGCCGGTCTGGCTGAGCGTAAGCAGCCGGCGTACCCCCGGTGAGGCACCCACAGCCGCCAGCGTGCCGAGGTCGGCGCGGCTGTCGGCGGCGGTCAGGCCGGTGGCCATCGCCGCCGCGGCGATGGTGATGATCGCGGCCACGATGGTCATCACCAGCAGGAAGCTGGTGTTGGACCCGGGCGCCGACTGCACCGTCAGCCTGAATTGTTCGCCGAGCGCGGCCCGAGCTCGGTCCTGCTCGGCGACCGTCGGCATCCGGCTGGTCGTGGCGAGCGTGATGGCCGGTCTGAAGACGTAGCCGAGGGAGCGGGCGGTGGCCTCGGTCATCATCGCGATCGGCGCCCCCGTCCCGTGCGGCAGCACGAAGGCCGGCGCGGTCGTCGCGTTCACGTGCCTCTCGCCGTTGATGAACGTGACCACCCCCAGCGTGACCCGGTCGCTCGTCACGTACCGGGCGCTGTCGACGACCACCTTGCCGTCTCGCAAGGCGGCGGCCGCGAGCGCGGCGTCCTCCGGGGTGAGGTTGGCCACCGCACCGGCGGAATCCGGGTCGATGGCGATCACGATGCCGCCGTCTGAGTAGTACCGGTCGAAGTAGGAATACAACCGGCCGACACCGGCGCAGCGGGCGTCCTGCCGGGCGGCGCGCTGCTCGGCCCGGGTCGGGTCGCGCCCGAGCACCCGCCCCTCGTAGGGGCACAGCCGGTCGGCCGGTACCTGCAAATCGACCGGGCACCCTACTTCGGAGCAATTGACCTCGCTGATCCGGTGGACCGCGCTGACCGGCAGGAAGCTGCGAATGGTGGCGATGGCGTCCGCCGGTACGCCCTGGGGCTCGGTCGGTCTATCGCTGGGGACGCCGTCGGGCGGGCCTTCTTGGGCCAGGTAGACGTCTCCGGGGCGGCTCAACCCTCCGCGGTAGCGCTCTCTGGACTGCCCGTCCGCCGCGATGACCACGATGCCGAGCGCGAGGCTCGCGATGACCACGCCCATCACGGCCGAGATCGCGGGTGCGGCCGCGGTGCGGTTGCGTGATGTGTCGCGCAGTGCGATCCGCGGCGCGAGCGGCAGCCATCGGCCGAGGCGGGCGATCAGACCCACGAGGGCCGGCGTACCCAGGATGAGCCCCAGCTCGGCCAGGACCAGCCCGCCGAGGATGAGCGCCACGTTGATCTGCCAGGCGCCGAGAGCCGCGGCCACCACCCCGATCACCCCGGCCACGCCGCCGAGGACCAGCCAGCGCCGCTTCGACCGCACAATCCCGCGCCGGCCGGCGAGGCCCGCCACCACGTCCTGTCGAGACGCCGCCCACGCGGGTACGACGGCCGCCAGCAACCCGGTCAGCACGGCCGCTCCGGCCAGGGCTACCAGTGCCGTCGGGAACACCCGGAAGGCACCGATCCGGTGATTCCAGACGCCCTCGAAGTACGGCACCGTGGCCGCGGCGATGCCGATCCCCAGCACGATTCCGAGGCCCGCGGCCAGCGTTCCGAGGACCACGCCGTCGGCGAGCACGATGCGGCGCAGGTGGGCCTGGGTACCGCCGGCGGCCGCGACGAGGGCCAGATCGCGGCGGCGCCGGCGCGCCCCGACCGCGAACGCCGGGCCGGCCAGCAGGACGATCTCGAGCACGGCTAGCCCGCCGAAGAGCAGGCTGAAGCCGAGGGTGGCGTCGTCGTCCCCGTTGTACTCCTGGAAGCTCGGGTCGATCTCGTCGTCGCTCGGCGGATTCGCCATCACGTACCGGGAAATGGCCACGATGCCGTGCTGGTTGAGCTCCTGGACCTGGGCCCAGGTGATCGGACCCGGCGTGGACACCAGCCACGTGCGCTGCTCGCGCCACTGGTCGACCGGCGTCTCGGGCAGCGCCCCGGGCCGCAGCAGCATCGTGCCCGCTTTCAGGTCACCGGGATCCTCGACGAGCGCCACGACGCGGAAGGTACGGCTGCCGTCGGCGAGCTGGACCGTGCCGCCGACGCCGGTACCGAGCCGGTCGGCCGCGGCCGGGGTCAGCGCTACCTCGTCCACAGTGGACGGTACCGAGCCGGACAGCGGACGGTAGATTCCCTGCGCGATCGGGTCGGCGTAGTCCAACATCCGGACGGTGATGGAACCGACGCCGGTCGCGGTACGCACCGACAGGCTCGTGCGCTCGTCGGTGATCGCACGGCTGCCGGGCGGCAGGAGTGCCAGCAGGCGGTCCTGGCTCGGCGGCGGTGGTACCGGGGGGTTGTCCCTGGGCTTGGAGATGCCGAAGAGGAAGTGACTGTCGGTCGGGTGCTGCTCGACCCCGTAGTCGTGTGGCCACTTGGCGGCGATCTGTGCGGTACCCATGAGCCGGTCCGCCTCTTCCGGACCGGTGAGCGTGAAGGTGTCGAAGTTGACCGCGAGGAACACCATGCCGGCCACCGGTACCGTGATCATCGCCAGCACCAGCGCGGACCGTCCCTTGGCCCGGCGCCCTTCCCGGCGGGCCAGCCGCAGGGCGGCCCGCCAGCCGGCCCACCACCGCTTCACCGCGCACCGCCCCCGCTGGGCAGCAGTTCGTCGGCCTGATCCAGAGGTCCGGAGGTGTCCACGATGACGCCGTCGCGGAGGAACACGACCCGGTCGGCCCAGGCGGCATGCCGGGCCTCGTGGGTGACCAGGACCCCGGCCGCCCCGGCGTCGACCTTCGCCCGCAGCAGGCGCAACACCGCCTCGCCGGTTTGCGAGTCCAGTGCTCCGGTCGGCTCGTCGGCCAGGATCAGCCGCCGCTGGCCGATCAGCGCCCGGGCGATCGCCACCCGCTGTTGCTGCCCTCCGGACAGTTCGTCGGGGAACCGCCCCTCGTACCCAGCCATGTCCACCTCGGCCAGTGCGGCCGCGGCGGTTCGGCGGACCTGCCGCAGCCCTACGCCGTCCAGCTCCAGTGGCAGGGCCACGTTCTCGCCGGCGGTCAGGCTGGCCAACAGGTTCAGATCCTGGAAGACGTAGCCGACCCGCCGTCGGCGTAACGCGGCCAGCTGCCGGCGGGAGCAGGCGCCGAGATCCGTGCCGTCGACGACGACCGTCCCCTCGGTGGGCCGGTCCAGCCCGCCGGCCAGGTTCAGCAGCGTCGACTTGCCGGACCCCGACGGCCCCATCACCGCCACCAGCTCACCCGCTTCGACGGCCAGCGACACTCCGCGCAACGCGTGGACCGCGGTCGGGCCGCGGCCGTGGACCCGGTGAACTTCCCGTAGCTCCAGGACAGTCATGGCTACCGAGTATGCATACTCGGTATGGCTGACGCAACCCGGGCAACCCTGAGGTTCCCCTGAGTCTGTCGTGGCGCTCGGTAAGGTGACGGCGTGAAACCCATGCGGGTTGCCCTGCTGACCTACCGGGGCAACCCGTTCTGTGGCGGGCAGGGCGTCTACGTGCGGCATCTCAGCCGCGAGCTGGTCCGGCTCGGGCACAGCGTGGACGTGCTGTCCGGGCCGCCGTACCCGACGCTCGACGACGGGGTCAGGCTCGTCGAGGTGCCGAGCCTCGATCTCTACCGGGAGCCGGATCCGTTCCGGGTGCCGAGGCTGCGCGAGTACCGGGACTGGGTCGACGTGCTCGAGGTGGCGACGATGATGACCGCCGGCTTCCCCGAGCCGTTGACGTTCTCGTTGCGCGTCCGGCGGTTGCTGCGCCGGCGCGATCACTATGACGTCGTCCACGACAACCAATGCCTCGGCTACGGGTTGCTGCGCCTCGGCCTGCCGCTGGTGACCACCGTGCACCACCCGGTGCAGATCGACCGGGACCTCGAGCTGGCGTCCGCCACCGGTTGGCGGCGCCTGTCGCTGCGCCGCTGGTACGGCTTCACCCGGATGCAGCGGCGCGTGGCACCCCGCTTGGCGCGGGTCGTCACGGTGTCGGAGTCATCCCGGGACCAGATCGTGTCCCTGCTGGGCGTGCCGGCCCCGCGCGTCGAGGTGATTCCCATAGGGACCGACGCCGACCTGTTCAGCCCGGACCCGGCCGTCGTTCGGGTGCCCGGTCGCGTGGTCACGACCGCGAGTGCGGACGTACCCCTCAAGGGCCTGCTGCCGCTCGTCGAGGCGGTCGCGAAGGTACGCACCGAGCGGCCGGTCGAGCTGGTGGTCGTCGGATCGCTGCGGGCGGGCGGCCCGGTGGCGGCGGCGATCGCGAACCTCGGACTGTCCGATGTGGTGCGTTTCGCCGGCCGACTGCCGCACGACGAGCTGGTCGGCGAGCTGCGGCGGGCCGAGCTGGCCGTCGTGCCGTCGTTGCACGAAGGGTTCTCGCTACCGCTCGTCGAGGCGATGGCGTGCGGCACCCCGGTCGTCGCCACCACCGGTGGTGCTCTGCCCGAGGTGGCCGGCGACGCCGCGGTGCTCGTACCGCCGGGGGACGTGTCGGCGCTGGCGACCGCTCTCTCCCAGACCCTCGCCGACCCGGCGCTGCAGGCTCGGCTCTCGGTGGCCGGGCGAGCCCGAGTCGTCGAGCGGTTCACCTGGCGGGCCGCTGCTCTGCGCACGGTCGAGGTGTATCGCCGGGCGGTTTCGTGCTGACCGTCGACTTCGCCCGGTTGCGGATCGAGCCGGGGACGCGCGCGCTGGATCTGGGCTGCGGTGGTGGCCGGCACGCGTTCGAGTGCTACCGGCGCGGGGCTCGGGTGGTGGCGCTGGACACGAACGCCGCCGACCTGTCCGGCGTCGCGGGCATGTTCGGCGCGATGGCGTCGGCGGGGGAGGCGGGTCCGCAGGGTGGCGCGACCGCGGTCCGCGGCGACGCGCACTCACTGTCCTTTGTGGACGGTGCATTCGACGTCGTGATCCTCTCCGAGGTGCTCGAGCACATCCCCGACGACCACCGGGTGATCGCCGAGGCGGCCCGGGTACTGCGCCCGGGCGGTGTCCTCGCGGTCACCGTGCCCCGGTGGTGGCCCGAGCGGGTGTGCTGGGCGCTGTCCGAGTCGTACCACCGGGTCGAGGGCGGGCACGTGCGGATCTACTCCCGGCGCAAGCTGGTGTCCCGGCTGCGGGCGGCGGCTCTCGTACCGCAGGGCAGCCACCACGCGCACGCGCTGCACTCGCCGTACTGGTGGCTGCGCTGCGTGTTCGGCGACGTCCCGTGGTATCACCGCCTGCTCGTGTACGACATCATGCACCGTCCATGGTGGACACGCGCGGCCGAGCGGCTGCTCAATCCCGTGCTGGGCAAGAGCCTGGTGGTCTACCTGCGCAAGCCGGTCTCATGACGGCGTTCGAGCCCGCCGCGACGGCTTCGTTCATCGCGTCCGTCCAGTGCGCCGACGGGCAGATCCCGTGGTACCCGGGCGGACACACCGATCCGTGGGACCACGTCGAGGCGGCGATGGGGCTCGACGCCGCCGGGTTGCCGGACCGGGCGCGGGCGGCATACGACTGGTTGGCTCGGGTGCAGAACCCGGACGGCTCCTGGTGCCGCGGCTACCGCGGCGCGGAGGTGACCGACGCGGTACGCGAGTCCAACTTCACCGCGTACCTGGCCGTCGGGCTGTTGCACCATCTCCGGTGTACCGGGGACGAGGCGTACCTGCGCCGGATGTGGCCGGTCCTGGTCTCCGCACTCGATTTCGTATTGGACCTGCAGGCCCCTGGCGGGCAGATCCGGTGGGCCCGCGGGTTGGACGGGCGGCCGGCCGAGGAGGCCCTGCTGACCGGCTGCTCCAGCATCTACCACAGCCTGCGCTGCGCGCTCGCGATCGCCGAGCGCCTCGGTGAGCCGCAGCCGGACTGGGAACTCGCCGCGGCGACCCTCCGGCAGGCGCTCCTCGCGCATCCCGAGCGCTTCGCGCCCCGCGAGCGGTACTCGATGGACTGGTACTACCCGGTCCTCTGTGGAGCGTTGCGGGGTTCGATGGCACGAGAGCGGCTCGACGCGGGCTGGGACCGGTTCGTGGTACCGGGACTGGGCGTGCGCTGCGTCGGCGACCGGCCGTGGGTGACCGGTGCCGAGACGGGCGAGCTGGTCCTGGCGCTGTGCGCGGTCGGTGAGCACGGGCGCGCCGCCGAGATGTTCGCGGCCGTCCAGCATCTGCGGCACGACGACGGGTCGTACTGGACGGGTTTCGTCTACCCGGACGACGCCCGGTGGCCGGAGGAGCGGACCACCTGGACGGCCGGTGCGATGCTGCTGGCGGCCGCCGTGCTGGCCGGAGAACCGGCCGCCTGCGAGGTGTTCGGCTCGGCCGAGCTACCGGCGGCGCAGCACCCGTAGCGACCCGGTGTGGTTCACCTCGGTGAACTGTCCACTGTCGAGCGCGGCGCGGTAGATGTGGTACGGCGCCTGGCCGCCGTCGGCCGGATCGGGGAAGACGTCGTGGATGGCGAGCAACCCACCTGGCCGCAGGTGCGGCGCCCAGCCCGCGTAGTCCTGCCGAGCGGCCGTCTCCGTGTGTCCACCGTCGACGAACACCAGACCGAGCGGCGTGGACCAGAGCACCGCCACCGCCGCGGAGCGGCCGACAACCGCCACGACCGTGTCCTCGATACCGGCCGCGTACAGGGTTCGGCGCATCGATGGAAGGGTGTCCAACCGCCCGGTCACCGGATCCACCAGGGCCGGGTCGTGGTACTCCCAACCGGGCTGGTGCTCCTCGGAACCCCGGTGGTGGTCGACGGTCACCACGACCGTGCCGCGTTCCCGGGCCGCAGCGGCCAGGTAGATCGTTGACTTGCCGCAGTACGTACCGATCTCCAGGAGCGGGCCGACCTCGGCGGCCCGCAGCCCCGCGGCGTAGAGCGCCAGCCCCTCCTCCGCGGGCATGAACCCGGGCGCCGCCTCGGCGGCCGCGCGCAGCACACCGTCCACGGCGATATCTCACCACATCGCGACAATCGTCTGATTCCTCTTTGGCGTCAGTGGCTATGAGGCGCCCTATGGCGGTACGGTCCATAGCGCGACGTCCACGCGGATAGAGTCGTGGTCGCCCCACATGTCGGCGGGTAGGGAGGGGCCTGCGATGCTCTCGTTGTCCAGTCACGTCGATGCCGGCACGGTCACAGTCACCGTGAGCGGCGAAATCGATCTGGCTAACGTCGATGAGCTGGCGGATGAGATCGTTTCCGCGGTCCGTGGCGAGGCGACCACCGTCGTCGTGGATCTCGCCGGGGTGACGTTCATCGACTCGGTGGGGATAACCGCCCTGCTCAAGGGCCGGCGGTTGGCCGACGAACACGGCAAGGCCTACCGCGCCACGGGCGCCGAAGGGCTCGTCCGCCAGCTCCTGGATCTGACGGGAGTCTGGACGCACCTGTCCGGCCAGACAAGCTGATGGACGGGGACGCCGTGACGACGGGCACCGGGACGCCCCCGGTTCGCAGCGAAGAGAGGCTACGCCAACTCGAGGCCGTGACCGAGGCCGCGCTGTCCCAGCTCGGCCTGGAGGATCTGCTCGCCGAACTGTTGGACCGCACCCGCGATCTGCTGCATGCCGACACCGCCGCGATCCTCCTGGTCGACCCCACCGGTACCGAGCTCGTGGCCACCGCCGCCAGCGGACTCGAGCAGGAGGTCCGGCTGAGCTTCCGGCTACCGGTCGGTGTGGGGTTCGCCGGTCGGGTGGCCGCCCGCGCCGAACCCATGGTGATCGAACACGTCGACGAGTACAACGTCCGCAACCCGGTCCTGCTGGCCAAGGGCGTGGAGTCGCTGCTCGGGGTACCGATGATCAATCGCGGCCGGGTCATCGGCGTGCTCCACGTCGGCAGCTTGACCCCGCGTACGTTCAGTCCCGAGGACGTGGAACTGCTACAGCTCGTGGCCGACCGGGCCAGCCTCGCCACTCAGGCCCGCCTCTCCCGGCTCGACCGGGCCGCCACGGTCGCCCTGCAACACAGCCTGCTGCCCGCGCGGCCGGTCGCGGTACCCGGCCTGGACATCGCGGCACGATACGTCCCCGGCTCCGAGGTCGGCGTCGGCGGCGACTGGTACGACCTGTTCGCCCTTCCGTCCGGACACGTCGGTATCGTGATCGGCGACGTGGCCGGCCACGGCCTGAACGCGGCTGTCATCATGGGGCGCATCCGCAGCGCCCTGCGCGCGTACGCGCTGGAGACCACCGATCCCGCGGATGTGTTGACCCGCCTCGACCGCAAGGTCCAGCGCTTCGAGCTCGGGGCGATGGCGACCGTGCTCTACGCGGTGCTGGATCCGCAGCGGACCAGCCTGACGATCTCCAGCGCCGGGCACCTGCCGCCGATCATCGCGGCGCCGTCCCAGTCGAGCCAGCTCATCAAGATAGACACGGACCTGCCGTTGGGCGCGTACGACGACGTCGTCCGGCACAAGACCCTAACCCGGCTGGATCCGGAGGGCTGCGTCTTCCTCTACACCGACGGGCTGGTCGAGCGACGTGGCCGGTTCCTCAGCGACGGCATCGAGATGCTGCTCTCGGCGTTGACGTGTACGACCGCCGATAACATGTGCCTCACGGCCATGTCCACGATGCTGGTCGACGCCCCCGCGAACGACGACGTGGCGATCCTCGCGGTACGCAACCTCGCGGACTAGTTTTCACGGTCGCAGCGGGATCTCGAGCGCCGTCACGCCGCGCAGATCGAGCCAGGCACGATCCGGGCCGCGGACGAGCCGCAGGACCACGCCGTCGCAGCCGGGGCAGCGGGCCACCAGCCCGGGCGCCTGGGTGTACAGCACGAGGCCGGCCACCGTATCGACCCGGCCGCAGCCGACGCACCGTCCACTCGCGACGGTCACGTCGACCGCGAACACCTCCCGCAGCGAGCCCGCGAGGGCGTTTCCATCGATGTGCTCGTCGGCTCTGCTCGCATTGGCGCCTGGACCTTCGGTCGGCGCAGATCCAGACCAAGAAACGGTCATGTCAGCCTCCACTGGCCACCGGACCGGTCGGTCCGAAGCGTTCGGTCTTGATGCGCCGCGGTTCGTGTCCCTGCGCGACGAGGATGTCGGCTGCCGTCTCCACGAAGGCGGTTGGCCCGCAGACGAAACACGCCGGCGCGAAGTCCGGCGGCCAGCCATGCTCGGCCAGCGTGGCGAGGCCGATGCGGCCGGGCGGGCGGGGCCAGCCCTCCGGCGTCTGTCGACTGTAGACATACGCCACGTCGAGACCGCGGTCGTCCCGGGTGCGCCGGCGTAACTCGTCCGCGTAGATGACGTCCTCCGGCGCGCGCACCGAGTACACCAGCCGGAAGGGCACCCGGCTGCCGACGCCGGCCCGGGTCCGGATCATCGCCATGAGTGGCACGATGCCCGAGCCGCCCGCGACGAGCACGACCGGGGACGGGTCCTCCGGTCGCCAGACGAACCAGCCGCCCACTGGTCCGCGCAACTCCACCGGGTCATCGACGGCGAAGACGTCAGCGAGGTAGGGCGACACCTCACCGCCGGCTACGCGCTGCACGGTCAGCTCCACCTGTCCGTCCCCGGAAGGCGCGGAGGCGATGGAGAAGCTGCGTTGCGTGGAGTACCCGTCGGCGGCGGTCAGCCGCACATCGACGTGCTGGCCGGCGAGGTGACCGGGCCAGTCGGGCACGTCCAGCACCAGGGTCCGGGCGGTGGGCGTCTCGTCCCGCACGGCGGCCAGCCGCGCCACGCGCCATGCCAGGCGGCCGGTCAGTCGCCTTGGTACCGCTGCTCGCGCCACGGGTCACCGTAGTCGTGGTAGCCGGCCGTCTCCCAGAAGCCCGGCTCGTCCTCCAGCAACAGCTGGATGCCGCGGACCCACTTGGCGGACTTCCAGAAGTAGAGGTGCGGGACCAGCAGCCGGGCCGGACCGCCGTGTTCAGGCGCCAACGGCGCGCCGTCGTACTCGTGGACTATCCACGCCTGACCACCGAGCAGATCCTCGAGCGGCAGGTTCGTGGTGTAGCCGCCATACGAGTGGACCAACGCGTAGTCCGCCGCGCTCTCGATGTCTTCGAGCATGGCCTCGACCGGTACGCCACGCCAGGTCGTTTCGAGCTTCGACCACTTGGTGACGCAGTGGATGTCGACGGTGGGCGCCTCGTCGCCGAGCGCGCGGAACTCGGCCCACGACCATTCCCGGCGCCCGCCCAGCTCGGTGGTGACGGTGAACCGCCAGTCGTCGAGCGGGATCCGCGGCGTCGGTCCCGCCGACAGCACCGGGAAGTCCTCGGTCAGGTACTGCCCCGGTGGCAGCCGGGTGTCCGACGGCCGCGGTCGGCCGGTGAAGCCAGGCGTGACGATGCCCACGCCTTCAGTCCTACCATGCGAGCCGAGAATAGGAGCCATGATGCTCGAGCCCGTGAACCTGACCGAGGCGCTCGCCTCGTTCGACGACGTGTACAGCCCGCGGATCGTGGCGCGGATGAACGACTACGACGTGCGGATCGCCCACGCCAGAGGCGAGCACGTATGGCACGTCCACGAGCACACCGACGAGTTCTTCCTCGTGCTCGACGGCCGGTTCGACATCGCGATGCGCGACCACGAGGGCCACGAGACGACCGTCGCCCTCCGCGCCGGTGACACATTCGTGGTACCGAGGGGTACCGAGCACAAGCCCTCGTCGCCGGGCGGGTCGATCCTCATGTTCGAGCCGACCGGTACGTCGTCGACGGGTGACCGGCACTCCGGGGTGATTCCGGACCACGTGGACAGCACCACCGGCCACCAGCTGTAGAACTAGCTTCAGATAGCGCGCAGCGGATCCCGCGCGCGCCGGCGGGCCGCACCGACCCGGCGGACGAGCGTGCTGTGCTCGGCGATCGCCGACTCGGCCCCTTCGGTCGTGGCCGCTACGCCGTGTACCGCGAACCGAGCGGCCAGCGCCGCCACCGAGGCGACGGGTTGGTTCAGCACACCGTGCCGGCGCAGCCGGACCAGTTCGTTGACGATCGCGGCGAGCGCGACGGCCAGCTGTACCGGTGAGTCGGAGCGCCGGGCGTCCCCGCTCTGCTGGTAACGGCCGATCGCCTCGGCGGCATACGCCAGGTGCACGTTCATCGCGGCGCTGAACGGGGAGTCGGGGGTACCGCGGGACGCCGCGTTGATGGCGCCGTACAGGTGATAGTGCTCGTCGATGTAGTGAACTGCGACGAGCGTGGCGACGTAGAGCCGTTGCAGGGCCCCGTCCACGCCGTCGACCGCGACCCGGATGCGCGCGAGCAGGCCGTCCTCCACCGTCGCGGCCAGCTGGTGGAGCAACCCGTCCTTCGACTCGAAGTACCAGAAGACCAGGCCCTTGGCCACGCCCGCCTTCCGGGCGATGTCCGCGACGCGCGTCGCCTCGTACCCCTCGGTTTCGAACAGCTCCGCCGCGGCGCGCAAGATATCGCGCCGCCGTTGCGCGTTCAGTCCCGACGCAGCTACTGCCACGCACCGATCATGCCAGGTCCCGGGGCTACCGGCGATGCTTGACCTCGGGTCAAAGTGACGGAGTGCTTTCACTGATGGGCGGCTATACGATGAGGCCGCTGACCCACGGTCAATGTTTCCCCGGAACAGGAGGCACGCATGGGACGCAAGCTGTTCGCGCTCGCGGCCGCGGCGCTGCTCGCCGCCAGCCTGCCGGCCGCCACCGCCGACGCGCGCCCGCGGCAGGACGACCGGCGACCGGTCGTGTTCGTCCACGGGTTCGCCGGGTCGGGCCAGCAGTTCCAGACCCAGGCCAAGCGCCTGGCGAGCAACGGCTACCCGGCCGAGATCATCGAAGCGCACGACTACGATTCGACATTCGCCACCGAGACCACCGAGCAGGTGTTCGCCCGGCTCGACGCGCGCATCGACCGGCTGCTGGCGCAGACGGGGGCGGACCGCGTCGATCTGCTGGCCCATTCGCTGGGGACCACGTTGAGCCACGCGTACCTGGCGAACCCGGCGCGCGCCGCCCGGGTCGCGCACTATGTCAACCTCGACGGCCGGACGGCGACCGCACCGCCGGGGGGCGTGTCCACGCTGGCGGTCTGGGGGGAGGGGAGTACGGAGCGGACGATCGTTGGCGCGACGAACGTCTACTTCAGCGGTCAGTCCCACACCCAGGTGGTCACCTCACCGGAGACCTTCGGCGAGGTCTACCGGTTCCTCACCGGCGAGTCACCGCGGACCACCGAGATCGAGCGCCAGCCGCGCGGCCACGTCCAGGTCTCCGGGCGCGCGGTGCTGTTCCCGACCAACGTCGGCGTGTCCAACGCCCGGCTCGAGGTGTACGAGGTCGGTCGGCTCACCGGCGCTCGACTGCACCGGCACCCCGTGGAGGTCTTCGCGCTGTCCGGCGACGGTTCGTGGGGACCGTTCCGGGCGAACCCGTCGACCCGCTACGAGTTCGCCATCGTGCGCGAGGGCGCGGCCACCCACCACTTCTACTTCCAGCCGCTGTTGCGTACCGATCGTCTGGTCCGGTTGCTCACGGGCATTCCCGGGCAGGGGCTTGGTGCGCTGATCGAGACGAGCGACCGGCACACGGCGCTGACCATCTCCCGCAACAAGGAGTGGTGGGGGGACCAGGGCGACGGCAGCGACGTCCTGTGGGTCAACGGCGTGAACATTCTCAACCCCGCCAACAGCCCGCGGGTCAAGCGGGTCATCGGCATCTTCGCGTACGACCGGTTCGTCGACGGCGCGACCGACCTGACGGCGCCGATTCCGGCGTTCTTCAGCCAACCGTTCATCACCGGGATGGACGTGTTCATCCCGGCGGCACCGGCCAACGTCGGTGTCGCTTTCGTCGTGGCCCGTTCGCGTACCGGCGGGCTCGAGATAGCCAACGTGCCGAACTGGCCGTCGTCGGATCACCGGGTGACGATCCAGATCGACGACTTCGACTAGCTACATTTTGATGCGCTCGTTGGCCGGGTCGTAGAGCGGGCGCAACGACACGATCGCCGGGTACGTGGATCCGCCAATCTCGACGGTCCACGTACCGGCGTCGAGCCACGCATTGTCCACAGGGGAGTCTCCACCGTCCACCATGGCCAGTCCGACCGCACCGCCGAGCGTGTGGCCGTACGACGCCGCCCGGATGTACCCGACCGGCTCGCTGTCGCGGCGGACCACCTCGGCATGGAACATGAGCGGCTCAGGGTCGCTCAGCAGTACCTGGACCAGCCTTCTCGTGAGGGGCCCGGCCGCCTTCCGCGCCGCGACCGCGTCCCGGCCGATGAAGCCGCCGGGCTTGTCCAGCGCCACCGCGAAGCCGAGCCCGGCCTCCAGTACCGAGTCGGTGTTGTCGATGTCGTGGCCGTAGTCGCGGTACCCCTTCTCCATCCGCAGGCTCGCCAGAGCCTTGAGCCCGGCGTGCCGCAGGCCGACCGTCGCGCCGGCCGCGACGAGCCGGTCGTACACGTGCACCGCCTGTTCCGCGGGGACGTAGAGCTCGTAGCCGAGTTCGCCGAGGTACGTGATGCGGACGCACAGCACCCGCGCGAAGCCGAGGTCGATCTCCCGTGCCGCGCGGAACGGGAACGCCTCGTTCGACATGTCATGGGTGGTCACCGACGATAGCAGCTCCCGCGAGCGGGGGCCCTGGATGTTGATCTGCGCGTACGCCGAAGTGACGTCGGTGACGAACGCGTGGCTTTCCTCGACATGCCCTCTCAGGCGGGCCAGCACGTGTCCGTGGGCCGAGTCGGAGGCGACCACCCAGAACCTGTCTTCGGCCAGCTTGGTGACCGTCAGGTCGGCCTCGAGCAACCCGGCCTCGTTCAGCCACTGGGTGTACGTGATGACGCCGGGGTCGCCGTCGACCCGGTTGGCGGACAGCCGTTCCAGTATCCGGCCCGCGTCCCGGCCCTGCACGAGGTACTTCGACATGAACGACATGTCCATCAGGATCACGCCGTTGCGCGTGGCGTGATGCTCCTCGGCCCAGTACGGGAACCAGTTCTGCCGACCCCACGACAGTCTGTCCACTGTGGGCTGTTGGCCGGGCGGCGCGTACCAGTCCGCGCCCTCCCACCCGCTGACGTCCTTGAAGTACGCGCGCTGCTCGACGAGCCGATGGTGGATCGGGGACAGCTTCGCGCCGCGGGCGGTGCGCATCGACCGGCCCGGGTAGTGGCACTCGTAGACCATGCCGAGGGACTCGACGGTCCGCGTCGCTCGGTACTCCGGGTTGTTCTGGTACGGCTGCAGCCGGTCGATGTGGAACCCGGTGACGTCGACGTCCGGCCGGCCGTCGAGGATCCAGCTCGCGACGACCCGGCCGATGCCACCGCCGGTGAGGATGCCGATCGAGTTCAAGCCGGCCGCCACGAAGTAGTTCCGCAACTCCGGCGCCGGGCCGACGATCGGCTGCAGGTCCGGCGTGAAGCTCTCCGGACCGCAGAAGAACGTCCGGATACCGACCTGACTGGAGACCGGAATCCGACCCATCGCCTTTTCCAGGTATGGCGCCATCCGATCCCAGTCGGGTGGTAGCTGTCCGAAGGAGAAGTTCTCGGGGATCCCGTCGACCCGCCACGGCGCGCAGACCGGCTCGAAGAGGCCGAGCATGAGGCCGCCGCCCTCCTCGCGGAAGTACCCGTACGAACCCGGGTCCTCGAGCACCGGAAGCGTTCCGTCGACGCCGTCCACCGGCTCGGTGATGAGGTAGTAGTGCTCGGCCGCCTGCAACGGGATCGTCACTCCGGCGGCCTCGCCCAGCTGGCGGGCCCACATGCCGGCGCAGTTGACGACGTACTCGGCCTCGATGTCGCCGTACTCCGTGCGGACGCCGCTGACCGCGCCGTCGCGCGTCAACACGGCCAGGGCCGGTACGCCCTCCAGGATCCGCACTCCTTGCATGCGTGCCCCGCGCGCGAGCGACATCGTGACGTCGACCGGGTTGACCCGGCCGTCATCGGGTACGTAGAAGCCGGCGAGCACATCGTCGGTACGCGCCAACGGAAACAGCTCCTTGACCTCACCGGGGGAGATCTCGTGCACGTCCACGCCGCAGCACCGGTTGAACGCGGCCACCCGGCGGTACTCCTCCAGCCGGTCCGGGTCTGCGGCCAACTCGATGAAGCCGACCTGCTTCAGCCCGGTGGCCAGGCCGGTCTCGGCCTCCAGCCGGGCATAGAGGTCGCGGGTGTACCGGCGCAGCTGGGTCGACGTCTCGGAGGTCGAACCGAACGTGACCATCAGCCCGGCCGCGTGCCACGTGGTGCCGGAGGTGAGCCGGTCCCGCTCCAGCAGCACGACATCCCGGCAACCGGCGTGAGCCAGGTGATAGGCCACCGAGGTACCGATGATGCCGCCGCCCAAGACGACGACCCTGGCCCGGTCGGGGATCTCGCGCGCGCTGTCCGTCATGGACGGGCAGGGTAGGCGCGGCGGCCCGTCGGCGCGTGGTGGGGGCTGGGTTAACATGTGCGTGAGTCACACATATAATGAGGCGATGACTGCGAAGACGAAACTCGAGATCAAGTCATGGGACGAGAAGCCGCGCCATGAGTTCCCCGACGGCAGCAAGCTCTCCGCCGCGGACGTGACACTCGCCGGCACCGGGGACGGCCTGGAGTCCGGTTCGTTCCATTCCGTGCTGTACTACCGCCCGGACGGCACCAGCTCCTACGGCTGGCTGATGCACCTCACCGGGACGATCGACGGCCGCACCGGCAGCCTCGTGCTGCAGGGCGAGGGGACGTACGACGGCACCACCGCCCGCGGCACCGCGTCCGTGGTGGAGGGTTCCGGGACCGGTGAGCTGACCGGCGTGCGCGGCACCGCGGAGAGCGTCTCCACGCACGCCGACTACCCGAACATGCCCCTGGCGCTCGACCTCGAGTTCTAGTGACCGATGTGCTCGACGGGCAGGCGAACCTGTTGGGTGCGCTGGCCCTGATCGTCACCGACCGGGTCGGCGAGGCCATGGCGACCGCCGGACAGTCGACCACGGCGGCGGCCGCGCTGTCGGCGCTGTACCACTTCCTCGACCGGCCGACGCTCGACCGGCTCCGGCAGGTGCTGGGGCTGACGCCGTCGGGCGCGGTACGGCTCGTCGACCGCCTCGCCGACGCCGGGCTCGTCCGGCGCGGGCCGGGGGAGGACGGCCGCTCGCGGTCGGTCGTGTTGACCGCGGCCGGCCGGCGGGCGGCGGCACGGCTGTCGGCGGCGCGGGCAGCGGCGCTCCGCGAGTCGCTGACCGAGCTGTCCACAGTGGAGCGTGAGACGTTGCACGCTCTGCTGAGCAGGTTGATGGCCGGCATCGTCCGCGACAAGGAGGGCGGTGCCTGGATCTGCCGGCTGTGCGACGTCGGGGCATGCGGAAGGGCCGCGGGGCGCTGCCCGGCGGCCAACGCCGCAGCCGCCCGGTTCAGCCCTACCTGATCATGGAGTTGGTGAAGCGACACGCCGTCGACATCGAAACCAAGTTCATGATCGACGCAAGGGGGGGTCAGACCGAGGTGATCGGGATGCAGTTGCCTGTGTGGAAGCCGCCGTCGGTGTCCTTGACGAGGCGGTGGCGGCTGTCGGCGATGCGGGCACAGACCTTCTTCGCGTCCGGGCCGATCGCCTCTTTCCAGTCGTTGCTGTCGATCTTCCGGACCGACGGTTGCTTGTCCTCGACATACCACCCGGTCGCGTTCGAGCCGGCCTGCGCACCCGCGCGGTTCTCCGCCGGGTCCGTGCCGTCGCCGCCGTAGATGTGCAGGTGGAACCCGCCGTTCACGTTGGGCGTGCTGCCGTTCCAGTCGGCGGTGTACTCGATCGTGAGCGTCGTACCGTCGAAGGTCGCCTTCGTGATGCACACCCAGCGCGTGTTGGCCTTGATGGCGTCCGTGCACTGCTCGTCGGCTGGTACGGCGGGCGCCGTGGTGACCGGAGTCGTCGGTGACGCGGCGACGGAGCCGGACGCGGTCGGGCCAACTTGGCCGCCGCCCCTGTTCGAGCCGACGGCGTTCACGGCCAACGCCACGCCGCCGGCCACCAGGACGACGGCGAGCGCGGCAGCCGTCGAGATCAGCGCGAGCTTCCGGCGCGACCGCGGTGCCGCCGGTCCCGGCGGTTCGGGCGGGCCACCGTAGAGCCCCGGCCCGGACTGCGCCGGTATCGGACCTGCCGGAGCGCCCGCGGGGATCGGTACGGTCGCCACCCCCCGGACCGCCGCGGTCGCCCACGGATCCGCCGGCGGCGAGATCGGGGCCGAGGGGCCGGCAGCCGCCGCCGGGCCCACGACTGCCGCAGCGGCCGCGACCGGCGGCGGGGGAGCGGCTGGCGCGGCTGCGCCACCGGCCGAACCGCTCGCGAGCCACGCGGCGCCCAGCGCGACGGCGTGCTTCGGGTGCGCGTCGACCGCGACGGGCCGACCCAGTTCGGCGCTGACCAGCTGGGCCACGATCGGCATCCGCGAGGAGCCGCCGACGAGCAGGACGGAGTGCAGCTGCTCGGGGGTCACGCCGGCCGAGCGCAGCGCGCGCTGCAGGGCCTCGATCGAGGCGTACAGCGCCGGACGGACCATCGCCTCCAGCTCCGCGCGGGTCAGCCGGACCTCGGTGGAGACATTGGGCAGCAGTACCGGGATCGTCACGTCGGTATCGGACGACAGCGCCTCCTTCGCGTCGACGCTCTCCTCGCGCAGCCGGGCCACCGCGGCGACCGCCGTGGGGTCGTCCTCGTCGAGCTCGGCCAGCTTGCCGCCCAGTGCCTGGCTGACGTGGTTGAACACGGCCGCGTCGAAGTCGATGCCGCCAAGCCGCTCGATGCCCTCGGGCTGGCCGAGGATCTCGAACCCGGTAGCCGTCTTGCGCAACACGGCCGCGTCGAACGTGCCGCCGCCGAGGTCGTACACGGCCACGATCGCACCCGGCTCGATGCGCTGCTGCTGTGCGTAGAACACCGCGGCGGCCTCGGGCTCGGTCGTGAACGACACGGGCTGCTCGAGGTTGGCGAGCCGGACCGCCTGGCGCAGCAGATCCGTCTTGTACGGACCCCAGTTCGCCGGGTGGGAGATGCAGATCGACGAGGCGGGACCACCCTCGCGCCTGGCCACCTCGTCGATGACCGAGCGGAGCAGCTGGGCCATCAGGGCCTCGGCCGAATACGGTACGCCGCCGAGCAGGATCGGCGTCGTGTCGCCGAACCGGCGCTTGAACTCGCGCGCCACCCGGTGCGGCTCGGACAGCCCACGCCGGTTGGCTGTCTCGCCGGTCAGGAAGGTCTCGTCCTCGCGCAACAGGACAACCGACGGTACGGCCGCCGCCCGGCTGCCGAGCGAGGCGATCTCGGCATGGCCGTTTCGCCACGTCGCCGCGGCCGTGAACGTGGTTCCCAGATCAACGCCGAGTGCGTACATCGCTGATGCTCCGAAGGCTAGTTAGGGGTCGGCACGGGGAATTCCCCCACGCGGATGGTGCGTGGTCCGCACCTACAGTAGGTACATGGCATCGGCACGCCCCCTGCGGGACGTCTTCAGCGAGTTGGCCGCGAGTCAGTTGGCCGGTTCCGCGCCGGCCGACGCGGACAGCGTCCTCGAGGCTGCCGGCCACGCCGAGCTGCCGGACGGTCTCGTGGCCGAGGCTGTCGTCAGCTACGCCGACA
The DNA here is from genome assembly GCA_035650075.1 of Micromonosporaceae bacterium. GTDB lineage: Bacteria > Actinomycetota > Actinomycetes > Mycobacteriales > Micromonosporaceae > DASSUC01. Next base: position 23,980 of record DASRII010000228.1, read on the forward strand.
CGGCGCCGGTCGAGGTTGCCGCGCATCTCTCGCCGTACGTGATGGCGCACAGCCCTGTCTACCCCGACGTAACCGACCCGGGCGACTGGCTGGATGTGCTCGCCACCGCGCCGGAGCCGGTCGACGTCGAACCCGACCTGGACGCCGAGCCGACGATTGTCGACGCGGGCAGCTTCGACCCCAACGACCTCGACTTCGGTGTGGGCGACGCGGCCGCCGTCCCGGACTGGTCCGACCCGGCCGACACCATCGACTCCGACATGCTGGTCGTGACGGCCGATGACACGCACAGCATGCCGGAACCCGTCGACCTCACGAGCGGCGTCGCGGCCGACGAGACCGATCACGAGGTCGCGGACGTCGACGACGACTTCGACGAGATCTGACCGACCCATCAGACTCTTCCCAAGTCAGCGAGCATGCCCTCGCACGACCGGACAGCCACGCGGGCGGCCACCGCCAGTTCGTGAGCGGTCATCGGGTTCTCGGCGCGGCGCTGCCAGCGGCCGAGTGCCTCGCCCGCGGTCGCTTTCAGGTCCGCCGGGCCGGCGTCGGCGTCGAGACCCAGCCGGATGTGGGTCGCTCCGCCGGATCCGCCGATGATCCGCTCGAGATCGGCCACGACGTCCGGCTTGCCGGTGACCCAGCCGGCCCGTACCGATGACAGCACCCGTAACTCGTTGAACGGGTGTGCCGAGGCGACCAGTTGCTCGACCTCGGCGGCTATCGTCTCGGCGCCCGGGCGCGCGACGCCACGGGTCAGCGTGTCCAGCGCCAGCAGGGCCGACCGGCTCTTCAGCACATCGCGCCGCTCGAAGAACAGCGATCCGAGCACGTCCTGCAGCTCCCGCAGGCCACTGCGCTCGGCCAGCTCCCGGGACAGCTCGGTAGCCGTCGACGCCACGCCGCGGCGCAAAAGCGTGGCACCCAGCCGGATGCCGAAGAGCCCGAAGCGGCCCAGCAGCGCCTCCCGTTCCATCGAGGTCAGGCCGAGTTCGGGGAACTTCTCCAGGAACCGGTCGGCCCACAGCAGCAGTTCCTCGGACTCCCGCGGCTGCAGCGCGGCGATCTTGCGCAAGTGCCCGACCTCGGTCTCGGTCAGGGTCACCGCCGTCTCGGCGAGCAGGCCGGCGACCGGTACGACGGTCTGCACCACCCGCCGCACGTTGATGTCGGAGGCGAGCC
>DASRII010000229.1:0-91054 GCA_035650075.1 Micromonosporaceae bacterium
GCCGACCGGGTCTCCGGGGTCTTCGTGCCGATCGTGATCGCCTTGGCGGTGGGCACGCTCGGGTTCTGGCTGGGCACCGGCGGGGCGGTGGGGGCGGCGTTCACGGCCGCCGTCGCCGTACTGATCATTGCCTGCCCGTGCGCGCTCGGGCTGGCGACGCCGACGGCGCTGCTGGTGGGCACCGGGCGCGGGGCGCAGCTCGGCATCCTGATCAAGGGGCCCGAGGTGCTGGAGTCCACGAAGAAGGTGGACACGGTGGTGCTGGACAAGACCGGCACGGTCACGACCGGCCGGATGTCCCTTGTGGACACTGTTCCCGCCGATGGACTGTCCGATGTGGACGTACTGCGGCGGGCCGGTGCGCTCGAGCACGCCTCGGAGCATCCGATCGCGCGGGCCATCGCCGAGGCGGCCGCCGAACGGGTCGGCGACCTGCCGCCGGTCGTAAGCTTCGCCAACTCGGCGGGCCTGGGGGTGACCGGCACGGTCGACGGTACGCCGGTCGTGGTGGGCCGCCCGGCGATGCTGGCCGAGGGTGGCTTCGCGCTACCGGACCGGCTCGCGGAGGCCATCGATGCCGCGCTGGCCGAGGGGCGAACCCCGGTGGCCGTCGGCTGGGACGGCGCCGTCCGAGGCGTGCTGGTCGTCGCCGACACCGTCAAGCCGACCAGCGCCGAGGCCGTCCGACGGCTGCGCGAGCTGGGCCTGACACCGGTATTGCTGACCGGGGACAACGCCGCCGCGGCTCAGGCTGTGGCCGCGCGGGTCGGGATCACCGAGGTGGTGGCGGAGGTCCTGCCAGCGGGCAAGGTCGACACCGTCCGGAAGCTACAGGAACAGGGCCGGGTCGTCGCGATGGTCGGCGACGGGGTCAACGACGCGGCCGCCCTCGCCCAGGCCGACCTCGGGCTGGCCATGGGCACCGGTACCGACGTCGCGATCGAGGCGTCCGACCTCACCCTGGTCCGGGGCGACCTGCGGGTGGCGGCGGACGCGATCCGGCTCTCCCGGCGCACCCTGGCCACGATCAAGGCCAACCTGTTCTGGGCGTTCGCCTACAACGTGGCGGCGCTGCCGCTGGCCGCCGCCGGCCTGCTCCAGCCGATGGTCGCCGGGGCGGCGATGGCGCTCAGCTCGGTGTTCGTGGTCGGCAACAGCCTGCGCCTGCGCACGTTCTAGTACACGGATAAGTGGACGTGGTTCGTATGCATCGAGGCCGGATCGCAGCAACCGCTGTACGACTTCCAGCCCGAGCTCGGTAGCCAGATCCGCCGGTACCAGATCACGTACAACACGCCGAGCCGGCTCGCGTTGTAGATGTAGAACGCGGCGAGGTTGTTGCCGTACGTCTTGTCGCCCCCGGTGGCCGTCCCGCCGAACCCGTTGACCTGGGCCGCGTGGTCGCAGGCCTTGCCCTTCGGATGCTCGCCGGAGCTGCCGTTGCGGAAACACGACGTGTACCGCTGGAACCCGGCCCTGCGAGCCTCGGTGTACGCGTGGAGCAGGCGCGGCGAGACGCACCCGGAGGTGGTCGGATCTGGCAGCGAGCAGCCCTGGGCCGGCCAGGATCCGTCCGAGTTGCGTGGGGCGGCCGCGGCCAGCCGGATACCGGTGGTCGGTATCCCAGGGTCCACGACGTTGGACTGGGCGCGCGCCTCGTCGGCCACCGCGTCGGCGAGCACCTTTTCGGCGTCCTTCTTGCGCTGCGCCATGACGGCCAACTGTTGCTGCTGCTGGCGTACCTCGTTGTCGATGGCCGCCTTGGCCCGTTCGGCGCGCTGGCGGGTCTCGGTCAGCTGCTGTACCGCGGCGTTCTCGTTGGCGGCCACCGAGTTCAGCGCGAGCGCCCGGTCCAACAGCGTCTCCGGGGAGTCGGCGCCTATCAGCGCGGCCAGCGTGCCGACGCGGCCGGTGCGGTACGCCACCGCCGCGATCTCGCCGACGACCCGCGTGCGGGCGACCAGGTCGGACTCGATCGTCGTCAGCTCGAACGTCAGCTCCCGCTGCCGTTTCCGGGACCGCTCCAACGCCGCCGTAGCGTCGAGGTAGCCCCTCGACGCGGCCGCGAGCTGGTCGCGGAACGCGGCGGTACCGCCTTCGTCGTCCGGTTCGGCGGCGGCCGCCGCCGGTGCGGCGAGTCCCGTCAGGATCATGAGGGCAGCAAGCATCGCCGCTATGAGCGCCGGTCGTCGCATGGACATGTTCCTTCCCCACGCCGCCGACCGAGTTAGCTGACGGGTTCGGGACGGAACGATCCCTACCGCGGTTTCGCGGATTCACCCCAGGTGGTGCGGTGGTTCCCCGGCACGCCCGCAGGCGTTTAGGCGGCAGCCAGCCGTCGACACCGGGGGGCGTCGCCAGACGGCGGCCGACGACGAGAGTACCGGGGCACGGAAGTCGCTGCCAGGGAAGTCGGAACGTTGGCACATGTACATATCAGGCCACGTACGGGCGAAAGGGTCACGGTGTGGGGCTCGTACCGCCGCCGTTGGTCGGTCCGGTCGTCGGGGCCGGCTCGGGCTCGGTCGTCGGCCCGCTCGTCGGTTGGGGCTCGCCGGACGGCTCGGTCGTCGGTACCCCCGTCTGGTCCGGCGTCGGAGTGCCCTCGGGCCGGAAGATGTCGAACAGGCCCGGCGGCCGTGGCTCGCGCGGAATGTCCAGGCCCGGCGGATGGCCGGGCTCCCCACCGCCGAGGAGCAGAACGGCGGCCACCAGCGCGACGGCCGCCGTGGCGACCCCACCGCCGACGTAGTACGGCAGCATCGCGGCGGTCCGCTCCCGACGCAGCTCGGCCCGGCGGCGGCGTTCCAGCTCCGGCGTCAGAACCGTACGCACGTTGAGGTACGACATCATCGGCGCGGACGCGTAGACCATCCCCTGCCAGGCGAACAGCGCGCCGAGGAACAGGGCCGGCAAGCCCTGGGTGACCAGTACCGCGATGCCGGCCCCCCACAGCAGCACCGCCAGCACGGTCTCGGACCGCGCGTCGCGGATGGCCGTCCACAGTGTCTGGCGGTCGCGTTCCTTCGGGGTACGCAGGAAGACGGCCTTCGACCGGATCAGGCCCTGCAAGGTGGCGATCGCGACGGTCCACGACACGGACAGCCAGTTCAGCAACGCCAGGAACGAGCGGCGCAACCCGATGCCGGTACGAAGGCGCAGCGACCACAGGGCCCGCAACAGACCCGAGGTGAGCAGGGCCGCCGGCAGCAGCACGAGTGCGCCCTGCAGCGGCCGGAACGGCAGGCTCTGGTTCGCCAGCACGAGGTACGCCGTCACGAGCAGCACCGCGGTGAAGCCGAGGTAGAGCAGGTCGTTGAACCACACCAGGCCGGTACCGAACAGGTAGTCCAACCGCTGCCCCAGCGTCAGCCGGCTGCCCCGCCGTCGCGGCAACGGCAGCATGTCGCGCAGGTGCCGGCGCAGGATCTGGATGCCGCCGAAGCACCAGCGGAACCGCTGGCTCTTGAACGTCGCGAACGTCAGCGGCATGACGCCCTGGCCGTACGGCTGTTCGACGTACACCCCCTGGTACCCGGCCCGGAGCATCCGCAGCGAGGTCTCGGAGTCCTCGGTGATGCACCACTCCGGCCAGCCGCCGAGGTCCTCGAGCACGCGGCGGCGCAGCAGGCCCATCGTGCCGGCGAAGATGATGGAGTTGCGCTGCTCCCGCGACGGCATCGAGGCCCGGAAGAAGTAGGTGTACGCGTCATAGCACGCGGTCAGGTACGGGTCGGAGGCGTACTCCCGGTAGTCCTGCGGGCTCTGTACGAACGCGACGCTCGGGTCGGCGAAGTAACCCACCATGTTTCGCAGGTAGCCCGGATCGACGACGTAGTCGGCGTCGACCACGCCGACCAGCTCGGTATCGGGGTCGAGGTGCCGCGCGTGCACCTGGTTGAGCGCACCGGCCTTGAAGCCCGGACCCTCGACGTGCACGAACCGGACGCCCGGGCGAGTCTCGCAGTACTCCGCGACCGGGCGCCACGTCTCGGGATCCGGCGTGTTGTTGTCGACGACCAGGATCTCGTAGTTCGGGTAGTCGATGCGCTCGAGCGACTCGACCGTCTCGATGACCATGTCGGCCGGCTCGTTGTACGCCGGCACCTGCAGGCACACCCGCGGCAGGTAGTTCGGGTCCGGCACCGGTACGACCCGGGTCGGCCGGGTGCGGCAGAGCGTGTCGCAGCCCTCGAACGCGAAGTACCCCGACAGCAGGAGCGCGAAGAGCTCGAGGAGGAACAGCATGACCGAGGCGGCGATGCCGAGCGGCGACAGTCCACTCGCGACAGTCAGGTAGCCAGCCAGCGCCAGGTAGCCCAGCGCCGCCGTCGCGTAGCTGCCGAGGAACAGCTGCCCGATCGGGTTCCAGTACGGCACGAGAAACACCACGATCGTACTGACGACGATCGCGGCGATCGCTCCACTGAGGACGTACGAGGGCACCAGCCGCCATAGGCGCACCGCGATTTCGGCGGTACCGAAGATGACCAGGCCCGAGAACAGCACACCGAGGATGCGCGACGAGAAGCGTACCCACCGGGCCAGCAGCAGTAGCAGGATGGTGGCCACCGCGAGGATGGCCGTCGCGGTCAGCGCAATGGTGGGTAACACTCAGGCCGCCGCGGCAGCGGTGCGCGGTGCCGGACTGGGCCGGACGAGCCGGCGCACCCGCTCGTAAACCTCCGTTACTCCTTGCGCGACAGTCGACCAGGCGTGATGGCTGGCCGCCCGCTGCACCCCCGCGAGGCCGTACCGGCGCCGGCGCGGCGCGTCGGCCAGCAGGCCCCCGACAACCCGAGCGAGTACGTCCGGGGACGCGGGTGGTACGAGCTGGCCGGTCAGCTCGTCGACGACGGAGTCCCGCAGGCCACCGACCGCCGCGGCGACGACCGGGATGCCGCAGGCCATCGCCTCGAGCGCGGCCCGCCCGTACGCCGTCCCCTGCGGCGCGCATACCAGCACGTCGGCGGAGCGGTACCAGCCCGGCATGTCCCCGTACGGCACGCCGCCGGTCAACCGCAGCCGCTGGTGCACGCGGTCGTTCACCGCGATCGCGCGCAGCCGCGCCGCCTCCGGACCGAGCCCCCGCGACGGTGGCGGTGGCCGGCCGACGATGACGACCTCGGTGTCGGGCAGGCCGCCCAGCACCCCGACCACGTCGGCGAAGCCGTTGTGCTCGACCAGTTGCCCCACGGCCAGTACCCGCCGTACGTCCGGGCGCCGCGCCCAGCTCGGTCCCGCCGGTACGAACAACTCACTGTCCACACCGGACGGTACGACGGCCAACAGCCGCGGGTCGGTGACGATCCGGCGCAGCCGGCGCGCCTCGGCCCGGGACAGGGCCACGACCGCGTCGGCCGTGCGGCTCAGCTCCCGTTCGATACCGGAGCGGAACACCGCGGCGGTGTCGGCCGGCGACGGTGGGTCCCCGCCGGCCCCGTGCAACGTCACGATGGTCGGCCGGCGCCGGGCAGCCCGGGCGACGAGCGCGGCCATGCCGGCCGGCCAGCCGTGGCCGTGGACCACGTCCGGGCACCAGCCGGTACGCCACGACGCCTCGAGCCACCTCCCGAACGGGTTCGGGAACTGCAACTGTTCGGAAGCCGGTACCAGCCCGGGCGGGCCGACCGGCACATTGACCAACGTCACGCCCGACGCGCAACGGACGCTGTCCGGTTGACCGGGGCTGCAGCGGCGGGCGTACACCCGAACGTCGTGACCGAGCGCGGCCAGCGCGGCCGCCAGCTCGGTCACGTGCACAGCCGGGCCGGTCGGCGTATCACGGTAATAGGCGCCGACCGGCCGCACATCCCCCGTGATCATCGCGACTCTCATTGGTCCTACGTTTTCCCGCGGAACCGGCGGCCAAACCCGCAATCGTGCTATGTCAGTCGCGCGCGGACCTGATCAGCGTCGATATGTTCGAGATCCAGCAGGATCGTCAACGCTTGCTGCCAAGCGTCCCGGGCGGCGTCGGGTTCGGCGGCGGCAAGCAGGGCGTCCCCGAGGTGGGTCAGCGTCGACGCCTCCTCGTACCGGTCGCCGAGATCCCGGTACAGATCGATGGCTCGTCGATAGCAGTCGGCGGCCCGGTCGTGCTCGCCGAGCTGGTGGTGCACGAAGCCGAGGCTGTCCCAGGCGCCGGCTTCCTGGTCCGCGTCGCCCAGCTCCCGGTGCAGGGCCAGCGCCTGTTCGCAGGCGGCGAGGCCGGCCCGGTGGTCGCCCAGCTCGGCGTGGCTCATCCCGATGTTGTTGAGCGCGGTAGCCTGCCCGGCCTTGTGCCCGGCCGCCCGGTAGAGGTCGAGGGCCTGCTGCGCGTGGTCGAGCGCCTCGCCGTAGCGGTCCTCGAGCGAGGACGCCCAGCCCAGGTCGAGCCACGTGTCGGCCTGGCGGACGAGGTCGCCGATGCGGCGGTACCAGTCCAGCGACTGCTTCAGCTCGATGCCGGCCTCCTCGGAGCGACCCAGCCGCAGGAGCGGCCAGGCCAGGCCGCGATGCGCCGTCGCCTCCAGCATCGGATCGGCCAGCCGCCGCGCGGCGTCGACCGCCGCCTGCCAGGTCGCGGCCCACTCCCGCCAGTGCCCCTGCCGGTTGAGGTAGGTGGTCAGCGTCCAGGCGAGCTGCCACACGTGCGTGTCCATGCCGGTAGCCGCCGCCTGGTCGACGGCCCGCAGCAGCACGCGGTGTTCCGCGGTGAACCACGCCAGAGCCTCGTGGTGGTCCACCGGCTGTTCCGGCGTGACGCCGTGCCGGGGGCGGTCCAGTGTGATCGCGTCGCGGTGCGGGTTGAGCAGGCGCGCGGCGGCGAAAGCGGTGTGCAGGTAGTGGTCCAGCGCCCGCACGACAGCGGCCCGGCGCCGCGCCTGTGGGTCGGCGCGCTCGGCCTGCTCGATCGCGTAGGCGCGGAGCAGGTCGTGGAAGCCGTACCGGTCCGGGAGGTGCTCGACGATCAGGTGGGCCTCGGTCAGTTCGGTCAGCAGCGGCCGCACGTCGCGCGGCGCGATCTTCGCGACACTGGCCGCCGCGGCCGCCGAGATGTCCGGACCGCCGTGCAGCCCGAGCAGCCGGAACAGCCGCGCCGCCGCGGCGCCGAGCGCCCGGTAGGACCAGAAGAACACCGCCCGGACGTCGGTCGCCGGGTCGCCCGCCGCGAGCACGTCCAACCGGTCGCGGCCGCCGCCCAGCTCGGTCGCGAGCGTCCGCAGGTCGAAACGGGGGTACGCCGCGGCGCGAGCCGCCACGATCGCGAGCGCGAGCGGCAGCCGGTCGCACTGGTCCACGATCTCGGTGATCGCCTCGGGCTCGGCGGCCACCCGGTCGAGGCCGAGCCGGCTCGCCAGCAGCTGCCGGCAGTCCGCGGCGCTGGGCAGGTCCAACGTCAGCGGGCGGGCCCCTTCCGTGGCCACCACGCTGGTGAGCAGGTTGCGGCTGGTGATCAGCACCTGGCTGCCGGGCGCGCCGGGCAGCAGCGGACGGACCTGCTCGGCGTCGCGGGCGTTGTCCAGCACGACGAGGATCCGCCGATCGGCGACCAGACTGCGGTACCGGGCCACCTGCGCGTCCAGCCCGACCGGGATCCGCTCCGGAGGGACCCCGAGCGCGTCCAGGAATCCGCGTACCGCCTCGGCCGGGCTCGTCGTCGCGCCGCTCGGGTCGAAGCCGCGCAGGTTCACGTAGAGCTGCCCGTCGGGGTATCTCATGGCGGCTCTATGCGCCCAGTGCACGGCCAGCGATGTCTTGCCCACGCCGGCGGTACCCGAGATCACGGTCACTCCGGTGGGGACCGCGTCCAGCTCCGCCAGCTCCTGCTCCCGGCCGGCGAACGACGGCACCGCCGGTGGCAACTGCGCCGGTACCGGCAACGACGCGCCGCGCACGGCAACCGATCGCGGGGGCGGATCCAGGGTCCGGTCCTGGCGCAGGATCGCCGCGTACAGCTCGCGCAGCCCCGGCCCGGGCACGATGCCCAGCTCCCCGTCGAGCGCGCGCCGCAACCGGTCGTACGCGGCCAGCGCATCGGCCTGCCGGCCGGTGCGGTACAGCGCGAGGATCAGTTGCCCGTGCAGTTGCTCGTCGAGCGGGTGGTCGGCGGCCAGCCGGGCGATGTCCGCCACGAGGCCCGCGTGCTCACCGAGCGCCAGCCGGGCGTCGATCAGCGCCCGCTTGGTCTGCAGCCAGAGCTGGTAGAGGCGCAAGGCCTGCTCGTCGAACCACGGCAGCGCGGCGACGTCCGCCAGCGCCCTGCCGCGCCACAGGTCCAGGGCGGACTGCAGGTGCCGCGCACGCTCGTTGCCGTCGGTGGCCTGCCCGCCCAGCCGGATCAGGCGTTCGGCGACCTGCACGTCGGTGCCGTCGGGACCAAGCTCGAGGAGGTAGCCGGGCGGCCGGGCCACGATCGCCGCCCGGTCCCCGAGCACCTGGCGCAGGTGGGAGATGTGCCGCTGCAACGTGTTGACGACGGTCGACGGGGTGTCGTCGGCCCAGACGGCGTCGACGAGTCGGTCGGTACCGACGATCGCGCCGCGGTGCAGGGCGAGGACCGCGAGAACGGCCTTACGGCGCAACCCGGTCACCGGTCGCGGCGCGCCGTCGACCAGCACGTCCACCGGGCCGAGCAGCCTCACCTGCACGGGTCACTCGGCTCGGTACTGATCATGCTCCGCGAAGAACGCCGTCCACTGGTCCTCGGTCATCGTCCGGCCGGTGTCCCGGATGTCCGCCAGCTCGTGGAAGTACTTCTCCCGCGGCGCGCCCGGGGCGAACAGGATCAGCATCGAGGACGGCTCGTCGCTCAGCGCGCGGAAGCCGTGTACGCCGCCCATCGGCACGTACAGGAAGTCACCCGGGCCGGCCTTGGTCCAGACCTCGCCGTTGTAGAACTCGACCGTGCCGGACAGGACGAAGAACGACTCGGAGAACGTCTTGTGGAAGTGAGGGTCCGCGCCACCCGCGTGCGGTGGCATGTTCCACTCGAACAGACCGTACTGCCCCCGAGTCGCCGAACCGGGCGCCACGAACCGCACGTGCGTGCCGGTCGTGCCGAAGTCGAGCGTGTCCACGCCGTCGCGGGCGTGAAACTCGGCGCTGATCTCGCCGGTATCGCGCAGATACGTCACCGTATCGACTCTAGTCTTGGGTGTGTGAGCGGCATCGACGCGATCGGAAACACGCCAGTGGTACGGCTGGACGGAGTCGACGGCGCAGAGATCTGGGTGAAGCTGGAGGCGGCCAACCCGACCGGCTCGTACAAGGACCGGATGGCGCTGGCCATGATCGAGGCGGCCGAGCGGGACGGCCGGCTGCGGCCAGGTCAACTGGTCGTGGAGTACACCGGCGGCAGTACCGGCTCGTCGCTGGCGTTCGTGTGCGCGCTCAAGGGGTACCCGCTGCGCATCGTGTCGTCGGACGCGTTCGCCACGGAGAAGATCCGCACGATGCGGGCCTTCGGCGCGGACGTCGAGCTGATCTCCAGTCCCGAGGGCATCACGCCGCAGCTGGTACCGGCGATGATCCGCCGGGCCGCCCAGATCGCCGAGGAGACCGGAGCGTTCTGGACCGACCAGTTCAACAACGTGGACATGCTCGACGGGTACCGCCGGCTCGGCGAGGAGCTGCTCGAGCAGGTACCGGCCGTCGACGCCTTCTGCAGCTACGTGGGCACGGCGGGCTGCTTTCTGGGGACGAGCCGGGCGCTGCGGGTACGCGTACCCGCGCTGCACCGGGTGGTCGTGGAGCCGGCGGAGTCGGCGGTGCTGTCCGGCGGCGCGGCCGGTACGCACCACATCGAAGGCGGCGGCATCGGGCGGTGGCCGCCCCAGCTGCGAGCCGAGGACTTCGACGAGGTGATCGCCGTACCGGAGGCCGACGCCTTCGCCAGCGCCCGGACGGCGGCCCGGTCGCACGGCATCTTCTCCGGGCCCTCGACCGGCGCCAACCTCATCGCGGCCCGCCAGCTCGCCGAGCGCCTCGGCGCGGGACGGCGGGTCGTCACCATCAGTGTCGACAGTGGACTGAAGTACCTCGCCGGTGAACTCTACAGTTAGGTCTGGGTGAGGCCCCAGCGACGGCGTAAGGCCTTGTCGGCGGCGTTGAACACAATGTCGACGAGAATGCCGATGAGCAGAATGACGATGATGAACGCGAGTAGTGAGGGCGCGTCGTTGAGATCGCGGGCACCCTGCAGTCTGGCGCCGAGGGAAAGCTGACCGACGACGATGACGAGCAGTTCGCCGGCCATGAGGCTGCGCCAGGCGAACGACCAGCCCTGTTTGGTGCCGGATACGAACGACGGTAGCGAGGCGGGCAGGATGAGGTGCCGGTACAAGGACAGGCCGCGCATGCCCAGCACCTTGCCGACGCGTTTCCAGTTGGGCGGCACATAGTCGATGCCGCTGATGAGCCCGTTCGCGATGGACGGCGCGGCCCCGAGAATCACCACGAACATGATCGCTCCTTCGCTGATCTTGAACAGCAGGATCGCGAAGGGGAACCAGATGACCGAAGGCATCGTCTGCAGGCCGGTGATGAGCGAGCCGATGGCGGCCCGCAGCGGGCGGAAGGCGGCTACGGCGGCACCGATCGCGGTGCCGATGAGGATGGCGAAGAAGAACCCGACCAGCGCACGCCGCATCGTGATGAGGATGGAGTTCCAGAACGCCCCGGTGGTCACCTCGTTTCGCAGTTCCTCGAAGACGGCGGCGGGGCCGGGCAGCACGTACGGCGACTTCCACTCGGACAGGACGACCAGTTGCCACACGGCCAGCACGATGACCACGGCCAGCACCTTGGGCCACAGCGACTGCCATACCTTGCCCGCCAACTGGCTAGGACTCGCCCCCTTCGCGGCCTGTGGTCCGAGTTCGAGTGCGTCGAGACCGGAGACCCGGGCCGATGTGTCAGTGGCCATGGCGGGCTACCTCCGCGCGCAGGGTGTCGGTGATTGTCGCGGCCAACTCGGCCACGTCGGCCGAGTCGATGCGACGCGGCCGGGGAATGCGGACCGGGTACTCCTCGAGGACGCGACCGGGTCGGCTCGACAACAGGATGACCCGGTCACCGAGCCGGACGGCCTCACGGACGTTGTGGGTGACGAACAGTACGGTCAGCGATCGCTCGCGCCAGATGCGCTCGATCTCGTCGTGGAGGATGTCGCGGGTCATGGCGTCGAGCGCGCCGAACGGTTCGTCCATGAGCAGCACGTCGGCGTCCTGGGCCAGGGCACGGGCCAGGGCGACCCGCTGGCGCATGCCACCGGACAGCTCGTGCGGCCGCTTGTGCTCGAAGCCGCGTAACCGCACGGTCTCCAGCAGCCGGGCCGCCTCGGCGCGCCGCTGACTGCGCGGGACGCCGCGCATCCGCAGGGCGATCTCCACGTTGCCGGTCACGGTCAGCCATGGAAACAGCGCCGGCTCCTGGAACATCAGGGCGATCCGGTGACCGGTGGTGTCGATGGTTCCGGCGGTGACCGGGTCCAGCCCGGCCACGAGGGCCAGCAGCGTGCTCTTTCCGCAGCCGGAGGCGCCCAGGATGCAGACGAACTCGCCGCGGTCGGCCGCCAAAGAGACATGGTCGAGCGCGAGTAGCGATGCCGGCCCGCGCCCGTACACCTTGCTGACACCGTCGAGACGGACGGCCGCGTCTCCGCGTGCGGCGTCCGTCTCGACGACGTCCTGATGGACCAGGGTCATGGCTGGCCCCCAGCGTCAGCCGGGGCCGGCCATGACCGGGTGATAGCTGGCACGGTCATGGTGATAGGCCTCCTGCGCTGACCTCGGGTTTACCCGCCTGCTTCAGCAAGGCGTTGAGGGGTTCGAGGACATAGATGCCCTTCAGATCGACCGGACTGAGCAACCCGACGTCCTGAGCGTGCTTCGCGCTGCCGTCCAGCGACGACGCGATCGGGTCGACGGTGAACTTCAGGTTCGCGAACGACGCGTCGAGGATGTTGTCGGGCAGTCCCTTGCCGGTCAGCGCGGCGAGGTGGTCGTTGGCCGCCTTCTTCGCCTCGGCGGATCCGGTAGCGGCCAGCTCCACGGCCTCGAGGTGCCCTTTCAACAGGTTGCTGACGATGGTCGGGTTCCGGTCGAGGAACTTCTTGCTGACGATCAGGTGGGTGGTGACGAAGTCGCCGTTGGGCCAGAGGGTCTTCTCGTCCAGCAGCACCTTGCCACCATGCTCGACGACCAGACGGCTCAGGAACGGTTCGGGTACCCATGCCCCGTCGATGGCCCCGTCTGCGAATCCGGTGATGATTTCGGCGTTGGGTGTGGGCGTCACGTGCACGTCACCGCCGCCGGCCTTGTCGGTGGCGAAACCGAGCCCCTCGAGCCAGTACCTCAACGCCACATCCTGCGTGTTGCCCAGCTGGGGCGTGGCGATCTTCTTGCCCTTCAGGTCCTGCGGCGAGTTGATGGTCGGCTTGACCACGAGCGCCGCCCCGCCGGACGTGGTGCCGGCGATGACCCGCAACAGCGTGCCCTTCGACTGCGACCAGCCGTTGATGGCCGGGTTCGGGCCGATGTAGGTCGCGTCGATGGCATCGGACAGCATCGCCTCGATGGCCGACGGTCCGGCGTTGAACGTTGTGGTCTCCAGCTTTACGCCGCCCAGATGCTTCTCGAAGATCTTGTTCTGTACGCCGATCAGCGCCGGCGCGTGCGTGATGTTGGGAAAGTACCCGAGGCGAAGCGTGCTGGCCCCGTCCTGCGGCCCACCGGCCCCCGCACCGTCGCCGCAGGCAGCCAGGCCGGTCGCCGCGATCAGTGCAACCGCGATGGCCACCAGCCTGCCCGTGCCTCGAACACCCATCCCATCTCCTAGAATCTCTACTAATTCAGTGGGTTATGTAGGACCATAGAGCGGCATCGGATCCGCGTCAAGACCGTGGTCCGCGTCTCACGTCCTCTATCCACAATGGACGGAACAGCGATCGGCCCTCAGTGGGCCGGCCGGAAGTCCAGGTAGCGGCCGGTGAGCTCGCCGCCGTCCGGGGCCGCCAGCAGCCAGACGCGGACGCGGTCCGGCACGGACGGGCTGGCCTGGCAGGCGAAGGTGGCGCCCTCGACGAGCCTGGGCGCGTCCAGCGGACCGACGTCGGTCCGGTAGTCCGTATCGGCCGGCTCCAAGCCGGCGACCCGGATCTCGAGCCGGCAGGTCAATGTCTGGGTGGCGCTGGTGGCGCTCGTCTCGCCGGGCCGGAGGTCGTGCATCGTGACAGTGCCGCGACGCAGATCGCTACGCCACCGCCGCTCCTCCGCGAGATGATCGGCGATCCCGAAGAGGACGAGCCCGGCGACTGCCCCTACGGACCCGAACGCCGCACCGATTATCAGCAGGGCATTCCCTGTGTTCCCCTCGTCCGAGTTCCGGTCCACCCCGCCGAAGACGACGAACCCCAGCCCCGCCAGGCACCACACCACGCTGATGACGAATGTCCATGCGCCAACGAGACGCCAGACCCGCACGCCGCCTCCTCCTCCCCCGACGCGAGAGCCTAGCGCGTGTCGTATTCATTGCCGGGTCACCGTCTCGGCCCGCAGATCGGCGGGTGCGTTCTGGGCCCGGGCGCGCGCGACGAACGGCAGTGCCAGCGCGCTCACGATGCCGGAGATCACGTAGGTTGCCGGGTAACCCCAGACGTCCGCGGCGCGGCCGAGCGCCGGCTGCGCGACGACTCCGCCGCTCGAAGCCATGAGCGAATCGAACGACAGGATCGTGGCGCGTTGCTGCGACGGGATCAGGCCATTGAGGTACGACTGCCGGATCGGCATCGCCGCCGCGAACGTCAACCCCCACACCACCGTCAGGGCCAGCACAACATAGAAGTTCGCGACGAGCCCGATCAGCAGTACCGCCACCGCACCGACCGCTATCGCGAGGAGCAGCGCCGACGTGCGGCGCGCCACCCGGCGGCCGAACGCCGGGGCGGCCAGACCGCCGGCGATCTGCGCACCGGCAAGGATCGCGGCGGCGACACCGGCGACACCGTACGCCGTGCGGTCGCCCCACAGATCGAGCAGGTACGGCTGGAGCGCGTAGAAGGCATAGATGGCCACGCCACCGGTGAACGCGCCGGCGAGCATGATGTTGCGTACGGCCGCGACCCGCCACCCGTACTCGACGGAGTCGCGCACGATCTGTCGCATCTCGGCGACCGGCCCGGCCCGCCGCGCGGGCGTGAACCCGATGTCCCGCATCAGGACGAAGGCCACCCCGAACATCACCAGCAGCACCACTACCCGCACCACGAACGGCACACCGAGGTTCGTCGCCTGGGCCAGAAACCCACCACCCGTCGAACCACCCAGCGTCGCCACGCCGGTGATGACCTGCGCCCGACCGAAGACCGACTCGAGCGTTCCCTCGTACCCGGTTGCCCGCAACGCGTCGACGAGCCACGCCTCGGTGGCGCCGGAGAAGAACGTGAAGCCGAGTCCGAGTAGGACGGAGACGACCGCCCACTGCCAGAACGGCCCCTCGATTCGCCAGAGCATCACGTACAGGGCGGTAGCGATGGCCAGCGTGATCGTGCCGAGCAGGAACGACATGCGCCGACCCCACACGTCGGCGACGATGCCGGTCGGTACCTCGAAGAGCACCATGCCGGCGGTGAAGAACGCGTTGGCGGCGAACGCCTCCACATTAGACAGTCCGGCGTCGAGCAGGAAGAGCGTGTTGATGCCCCAGATCATGGATGCGGCGAGGGTGTTGCCGAGCAACAGGACGTAATAGGTACGCTTGATCGTCGCCGGTGTCGGTACCACCCTGACGACCCTAGCGGTTCAACGCGTCAGCAGCGACCAGCTCCGATCATCGGCCCAGATCGAGTGCGGGTCCACGTACGGCCGGAGCAACGCGATCAGCGCGGCGTTTCCCCGATCCTCGAGCACCTCCCACGCCAGCCTCCGCGCCACTCCGGCGAGAAGGTCGGCGACCTGGACCCGTGGGTCCGAACGCGAGTCGGCGAACGTGAGGTCGACCGGTCCGAGCAGGGCGAGCCGCTCGCCGGACAGGGCCGTCTGCTGGTCGTGGAAGTCTCTCCAGGCGTCGCGAGGCAAGGCGCTTCGACCCGCGCGGTACAGCGTGACGGCCATCGCCCCGGCGCATCCGTCTTCGACGAGGAGGTCGACCACCGTGCGGACGACGAAGTACGCCTTGTCGACGAGGTACACATGCGCGTTGCCGAGCAGCGGGCCCGATGGTCCGAGCAGCCAGGTGATCACCGGTCGGTGCTGTTTGCGGAGGAGATGGGCGGACTCGAGTACCCGCGCCGGCGAGATTCTCGCCCTCGTAGCCGGATTCGTCGCAGGCTATCTCCATCCCGGCCATGGTCGGGCGGGTTTCCGGCGGCGGTCAACGCATTTCCACAGTGGACGTCGCCCGCGTCGGGCGCGGTCGGACAAACCACCGATCGACGCGGCAGAATGATGCGTTCGGGGGTGCCGCATGACGATCGACCTCGACTCCGGCCCGGGGACCGCGGGCCAGTTGCTCCGCCGGTACCGGATCCGCGCCGGGATCAGCCAGGACGAGCTGGCGGCCCGTGCCGGGTTGAGCCTGCGTGCGATCCGGGACATCGAACGCGGTCGCGTCCGCCGGCCGCGGCAGGAGTCCTTGGCCCGGCTCACCGCCGCGCTGCAGCTGGCCGATGCGGAGCGGGACGAACTGCTCACCGTGCTCACCGTGGCGGATCCGACCGACCAGCGGCCACGCATCGGCGTACTCGGTCCATTGGTGGTCTGGCGCGGCGGAGTCGGCCTCGACCTGGGTCCGCCGATGCGCCGGCGGATGCTCGGGCTCCTGGCGTTGCACCCGCGGCAGGTGCTACACCGCGAGGAGATCATCGACGCGTTGTGGGGTGAGCGGCCGCCCAAGACCTGCCTCGCGCTGATCCATGTCTACATCGGACAGTTGCGGACCCTGCTCGACCCCGGCCGGCCGAAGCGCGACTCCGGTACGACGCTCGTGTTGGCGCACGGCGGGTACCGGTTGGACGTCGCCGACGAGCAGCTCGACCTGGCCCGCTTCGACGGCCTCGTGGCGCGGGCGCGGCAAGCCCGAGCGGCCGGTGACGCCCCGGCGGCCATGGAGTCGTACGAAGCCGCGTTGCGCTGCTGGCGTGGGCCTGTCCTGGCCGACGCGGGCTCGAGCCTGCGACACCATCCGACGGCGTTGGCGGTTGGCCGGCGCCGGATCGCGGCGACTCTGGCGTACGCGGACCTCGCGATGGAGTCCGGCCAGCCGCAGCGCGCGGTCGGTCAGCTGCGGGCGTCGGCGGTCGACGAGCCCATGCACGAAGGCCTGCACGCGCGCCTGGTTCTCGCGCTCGCCGGCTCGGGAGAGCAGGCCGCTGCCCTGCAGTTGTACGCCGACCTACGGGAACGGCTGCGGGTCGAGCTCGGTACCGACCCGGGCGAGGAGTTGCAAGCCGCGCACCTACGCGTGCTGCGCCGGGACGTACCGACCAGAGCCGAACCCGCCGCACGGGCTCCCGAGCCGGTCGCCAGTGCCGGGCCGGCTCAGCTACCGGCCGGCTCGGCCGCGTTCACGGGTCGCCGGCCGCACCTGCGCCTGCTGGACGCCACGTTGGCCCGTACCGCGACCGCCGCCACCGTGGTCGTCATCTCGGGCACGCCGGGAGTCGGCAAGACCGCGCTGGCCGTGCACTGGGCGCAACGCGTTCGCGACCGGTTCCCCGACGGTCAGCTGTACATCGACCTGCGCGGCTACGCCACCACCCCACCGGTGCGCCCGGTCCAGGCGCTCACCAGCTTCCTCCGCGCGCTGGGCGCGCCACCGGACCGGATACCGACCGATGTGGACGATGCCGCCGGGTTGTACCGCAGCATGCTGGCCGATCGGCGGATCCTCGTGCTGCTGGACAACGCGCTGGATGCCCAACAGATCCGCCCTCTGCTGCCCGGCGGCGATCGGTGCGTGGTGCTGGTGACGAGCCGCAACCGGTTGAGCGGGCTCGTCGCGGTCGACAGCGCGCGCCGGATCACCCTGGAAACGCTCACCGCGTACGAAGGGCGCGGCCTGCTGGGCAAGCTGCTCGACCGCGACCGGGTCTCGGGTGAACCCGACGCGGTAGCCGCGCTGGTCGAGGCGTGCGACGGGTTGCCGCTGGCACTGCGGGTCGCCGCGGCCAACCTGGCGGACGAACCGCGCCGGACCATCGCGGACTACGTCGACATACTCGCGGCCGGACGGGTCGCCGCCCTGCGCGTCGACGGTGACGACGAGGCCGCGGTCGGCGCCGCGTTCGCGTTGTCGTACCGGCGGTTGAAGCCCGATGCCCGCCGCCTGTTCCGGTTGCTGGGCCTCGATCCGGGTGCCGACATCACGGCCGACGCCGCGGCCGCGCTGGCCGGCGACACCGTGCCCGAGACGGAAGAACTGCTACACACGCTGACCGACGCGCACCTCGTCGAGCGGTCGGCGCACGGCCGGTACTCCTGCCACGACCTGATCCGCCGCTACGCGAAGGAGTTGGCCCACAGCGAGGACAGCGCGGCCGAACGCGAGACCGCGGTCGCGCGCCTGTGCGACCACTATATATCCACTGTGGACGCTGCCGCGGACGTCCTCTATCCCCACATCCTGCGACTGTCCCGGCCACCCGCGGAGCGCGGCTTCACCGACTCCGAACAGGCGCTGGCGTGGCTGGACGCCGAACGCGCCAACCTCGTCGCCACGGTCGCGCACGCCGCCGCCCACGGCCCGCACCCGATGGCCTGGCAACTGGCCGACGGCCTGCGCGGCTACTTCGCCAACCGCGTGCTGGTCATCGACTGGCTCGCTTCCGCGGAGGCCGCGCTGGCCGCGGCCGAGGCGGACGAGGAACCGCAGGCCATGGCGAGCGCGCGGATCAGCCTCGGTCTGCTGCACTGGCGCCAGGGCTACCATCACGACGCGATCGACCACTACACCGCCGCGCTGACCCACGCGCGGCAGGCCGGCTGGCTGGAGGGCCAGGCGGCGGTTCTCGGCAACCTCGGCGCCGCGTGGACCGAGCTAGGCGAGACGGACACGGGCATCCGTCACTTCACCGCCGCACTGGATCTACACCGGCGGACCGGGCGGCTGGTCGGTCAGGCCGCGGCGTTGTCCAACCTCGGCACCACTCACCTGGAACTCGGCCGGCTGCCGGACGCCATCGAACACCTCGAGCAGGCCCTCGACGTCTACCGCCGGATCGGATCCAGGGCCGGCGAGGCGATCTCGCGGACCAACCTCGGTGAGACATTCCTGCAGGCAGGGCGCTTCGACGACGCGCTGCCTCAATTGACCCGGGCGTTGAGCCTGCACCGCGAGGCCGGGAACCGCGGTAACGAGGCGGACACCCTCGCCAGCCTGGCCACCTTGCACCTCGAGGCCGGCCGGCACGCGGAGGCGTCGGAGACCGCCGACGCCGCGCTCACCGTGGCCCGCGACTGCGGCCATCGCCTGTACGAGGCCGTCGCCCTGAATGCCCTCGGACTCGTGCACCGGGTGCTCGGCGACCGCGAGCGGGCGCTGCGGCACCACCAGCGGGCGCGCGAACTGGCCCGGGAGGTCGGCAACCGGTACAACGAGACCGACGCGCTCATCGGCCTGGCCAGTGTCCACCGTGACCTGGCCCAGCACGACCAGGCGAAGGCCTTCGCCACCGAGGCTGTCGCGGCTGCCCGCGCCGCCGGCTACCGCATCCTCGAACAGCGAGCGCTCGCCCAGCTCGGCTGACGGAGGTCAGCTGTGGGCCCGGCGGCGCTTCGCCTGGGTGACCGCGCGCAGCGCCTGGGCCAGGCCTATCGCCTCCACTATGGACATCACGGGTGCAAGCAGGTGGAACGCGTACGAGTCAGGGCGGAACGAGAACACCCCGGTGGTCGGTTCGATCCGGCCCACCATGCGGTCGTCGTCGGCGAAGACCTCGAACCGGCGTTCGGACCAGACGCTCTCCAGCCGGGCGCGCAACCGGCGGCCGCCGGCCAGCGTGGCCGTCGACCCGTTGATCGGCCGGAACATGCCGAGCTGGAGGTGCACGATCTCGGCACCGTTGGGAGAGCGGACCACGTACCGGCTGGCGGTGAAGCCCTCCGAGCCGCCCTCGGCGACCACGGCGCCCTGCGGGTCGAGGATCTCGAACTTCGCCCGCACCGTCCACATGTGCCACTGGATGTGCGCCACCGTCTGGCCGTCGGACAGCATCACCGGCGATGTCCCGGAGGGGACGACCGTGTCCGGCAGGTACAGGGTGCCGATGAAGGGTCCGTGGAGGTTCACACCCGACGACAATAGTGGTGCGGGGCAAACGTCACGAACCCACCGCGAGCAGGTCGGCGGCCCGGCCACGGACGACGTTGCGGCGCAGCTTTCCGGTTGCGGTCAGCGGGATCTCGTCCATGACGAGTACCGCCTTCGGGCACTTGAAGTGGGCCAGGTGCTCCCGGCAGAAGTCCACGAGCTGCTGCGGCGTGACCGTGGCCGCAGGGGTCAGCGTCACGCAGGCCACGGTCCGGGACAGCCCCGACTCGTCCGGCACCCCGACCACCGCGGCCTGAGCCACGTCGGGGTGGGCGAGCAGGCACGCCTCCACCTCCGCCGGCGACACCCAGATACCGCTCGACTTGAGCATGTCGTCCGACCGTCCCAGGTACGTGTAGAAGCCGTCCTCGGACGCCACGTAGAAGTCACCGGTACGCAGCCACCGTCCATCCAGGACACGTGCGGTGGCCTCGTCGCGGTGCCAGTAGCCGAGCATCGTCGAGGCGCCGCTGACCAGCAGGTGGCCCTCGGTTCCCGCCTGTACGTCGGCCCCCGAGTCGTCGACGACGCGCACCTCGTAGCCGGGCACCGGTATCCCGCTCGTGCCCGGCCGCACCTCCGCGGGTCGGTTCGACACGAAGATGTGCAGCGCTTCGGTCGAACCGAGGCCGTCGATGATATCGACGCCGTACCTCTCGACGAACCGGTGGTAGATCGGTGGCGGCAACGGCTCACCAGCCGATGTGGCCAGCCGTACCGAGGTGAGCGCGTCGGGCGGGACCTCGGCGCCGAGCATCGCGCCGAAGAACGTCGGACCAGCGACGAACAGCGTCGGCCTGTACTCGCGCAGCCGGTCGGCCACCATCTGTGGGGTACAGCGGGTGGGCTCCAGCACGGTCGACGCGCCGACGGACAGCGGGAAGAAGGCGCTGGTACCGAGGCCGTACGCGAAGAACATCTTCGGCACGCTGAACACCCGGTCGTCGGCGGTGATGCCGAGCACATCGCGGGCGTAGGTCTCGCAGACCACCCGGATCGAAGCGTGCCGGTGCATCGCGCCCTTGGGCAGGCCCGTGGTGCCGGACGTGTACAGCCACAGCGCGACATCGTCCTCCGTGGTCGGATGAACGTCCACTATGGACCCGGCCTGCGTCAACGACTCGATGTCGAACACGACCGCCCGCAGCGCCGGCGCGTCGGTGAGCAGCGGCTGGACCTCGCCGGCGAACTCGGGACCGACCACCAGCACGGTGGCCTCCGAGTCGCGTACCAGGTCGACCACCTCGGCGGGTCGAAGCATGGTCGAGACCGGTACCGGTACCGCGCCGATGCGCATCGCGGCCAGCATGATCGCCAGCATCCACGGACTGTCCACTGTGTTCAGCATGACCCGTTCGCCGGGCGTCACGCCCAGTTCGCGCAGACCGGCCGCCACCCGGCAGGTCAGGTCGTGCAGGTCGGTGTACGTCAGCGTGCCGCGGGGACCGGTCACCGCGAGCCGGTCGCCGTCACCGGCCTCGAGCCTGCGGTCGAGAAGGTACGCGGCGGCATTGAACGGCATGGCGAACCCCTTCAGGTCAGGTGAACGTACTCGTAGTCGAACGGCTTGCCGTTGATGCCGTTGCGCGGCGGGGCGAGCCACGACGCGATCTTGCCGCGCTCGTACACGGGCCGCATCAGCGAGCGGACGAACGTCTTGTCCACATCGGACGGTAGCCACGCCGTGCGCCGAGCCTGCCAGTCCTCGGCCGGCAGCACCTCACCGGTCGGGCTGACGGACACCCCGGCGAAGGCACCGACCCGCCGGTTGAACCCGACGTGCGGCAGCATCAGGCGTTGGGGCAGGCCGGCTTCGGTCAGCAGCCGGTTCCACCGGTTGACCCCGGTCTGGCAGTCGGTGATGTACGCGTCCCGCAGGTCCTGGTTGAGCCCGATCAGCGCGGGCACCTCGACCCTGCCGATCTCGCCGTCCACGACGGCGTCCACGAACACCGAGCGTTCGGTGAGGACATGGTCGTCCGTGCGCCGCTCCTCCGACCAGCGGCCCTTGAGCCCGGCCGTGAAGTAGTTGGCCACGTTGGTCGAGGTCTCGCTACCGAAGAGGTCCAGCGAGACGCTGTAGTGGAAGTTGATGTACTTCTGGATCGTCCGAAGTGGAATCGCACCGTACGGGCTGACGTCATCCGTATCGTGCTCGACCATCAGTTGTGCCGTACGCTCCACGATCCGGTCCACCCCGGCCGTGCCCACGAACATGTGGTGCGACTCTTCCTTCAGCATGAACTCGCACGTCCGCGACAGCGGGTCGAACGCGCTCTCCTTCAGCGTGCCCAGCTGGTACTTGCCGTCCCGGTCGGTGAAGTAGGTGAACATGAAGAAGGACAACCAGTCCGGCGTCTCCTCGTTGAACGCGCCGAGGATCCGTGGCGAGTCCACGCTGCCGGAGTTGCGCTGCAGCAGCGCCTCGGCCTCCTCCCGGCCTTCCCGGCCGAAGTACGCGTGCAGCAGGTAGACCATCGCCCAGAGGTGCCGACCCTCCTCCACGTTGACCTGGAAGAGG
The DNA here is from genome assembly GCA_035650075.1 of Micromonosporaceae bacterium. GTDB lineage: Bacteria > Actinomycetota > Actinomycetes > Mycobacteriales > Micromonosporaceae > DASSUC01. Next base: position 21,812 of record DASRII010000229.1, read on the forward strand.
TTGCGCAGGTCGTACAGGCTCGGCGCGGTGGCCCCGAGGTTGCGTTGCTGCTCGACCGAGGCCGGTTCGGTGTCGCCCTGGATGACGATGAGCCGTTGCAGCGCCGAGCGGTACTCCCCCGGCACCTGCTGCCAGGCCGGCTCCCCCTTGTGCTCGCCGAAGGCGATCCGCCGCTCGCCGCCGCGTTCGGCGAGGAAGATGCCCCACCGGTAGTCGCTCAGCGCCACGTGGCCGAACTGCGCCCAGCCGTCGCGTCCGACGTTGATCGCGGTGCGTAGGTACACGTCGCGGGTCATGTGCACCGGACCCATGTCGCCCCACCAGGTCAGGAACTTCGGTTGCCACGACTCCAGCGCGCGTTGCAGCCGGCGGTCCTCGTGCAGGTCGACGTTGTTCGGGATCCGCTCGGTGTAGTCGATGCCCTGACTCACGTCATACCCGCTTCCTGTCGAACTGGGCTCGCTGGCCGGTGCCGTACCGCAGCAACGACCCCTCGGGTCCGGAGGCGTTGGGTCGCGTGAAGATCCAGTTCTGCCAGGCGGTCAGCCGGCCGAATATCTTTGTCTCCATCGTCTCCGGCCCGACGAACCGGTGGTTGGCCTCCATACCGGTCAGCGCGTCCGGCGACAACGCGGCCCGCTCCTCGACCGCGAGCCGCACCTCGTCGTCCCAGTCGAACTCGTCCGGCGCCGCGGTGACCAGGCCCGACTCCACCGCCTCGCGACCGCCGATCGGCCGGGACTTCGGCAGCGCGGCCACTCGCGCCGGCTCACCGTAGAAGCGCGACTCCAGCCGGGACAGGCCGTTGCCCATCGGGTACGCGCCGAAGTTCGCCTCGGTCAGCGTGACGGTCGTGGTGTCGTCGTCGCGCATGTACTGCCGGTCGCAGGCCAGCGCCAGATCCAGCAGGCCGCCGGCGAAACAGCTACCGGGTTCGATGAGGGCGATCAGGCTACGGCTGGTCACGTCGAGCCGCTTGAGTGTCCTCTTGAGATAGTGCGCGATCTCGTTGGCGAGCCAGTCCTCGTCCCGGTGCTCGAGCACGATGCTTTCGCAGGAAACAACCATGACGGGGTCGCCGGACGTGCGGATCAGCCAGGTGCCCAGCGCGGGTTCGTTGGTGCGCAACCGCAGCACGAGGTCGTCGAGCTGGCGGGTGACGGCCAGCAGCCAGAAATCGGCACCGAGCGCGTGCACGGCCGCCATGTCAGCCGGTGCGTCGGTCGGCCCGTACACGGTGATCGTCACCACCCCGGCAGCGCGGTCGAGGTCCGCGATGACGTGGTCGTAGCCGATGCGGTCGGCGGTGGTCTCGCGGCGCAGCGGGGTGAGCCGAACGCCGCGGTGGTCACCCGCCGACCGCGACGAACGCGCCGCGGCGGCCCGTGCCCGCTGTTGTACGACGGTACCGAATGTCGCCCGCGGCACCACCTCGTCGACGAGCCCCCACGCCACGGCCGTCTTGCCACGCACGCCCTCGGGTCTGGTGGCGAACACGTCGGCCAGATCCCGGCGGACGCCGCGCTTGTCGGTCAGCCGGGTCAACCCGCCGGTGCCCGGCAGCACGCCGAGCAACGGTACCTCCGGCAGCGCGACCGCGGAGGAGTTGTCGTCGACGAGCAGGATCGTCTCGCACGCGAGCGCGATCTCGTAGCCGCCACCCGCCGCGGTGCCGTTGAGCGCGGCGAGGTACGTCTGTCCGGAGTGGACGGTGGCGTCCTCGATGCCGTTGCGGGTCTCGTTGGTGAACTTGCAGAAGTTCGCCTTCCACGAGTGGCTGGCCTGCGCGAGCATCTGGATGTTCGCGCCGGCGCAGAACATCCGCTCCCGGCCGCCGGTGACGACGACCGCGCGCACCTCGGGATGCTCGAACCGCAGCCGCTGCACCGCGTCGTACAGCTCGATGTCCACGCCGAGGTCGTAGGAGTTCATCTTCAGCTCGTAGCCGTCGACGATCCCGCCCCGCTCGTCGACGTCGAGCGTGAGCGTGGCGACATCGCCGTCCGTTTCGAGGCGCCAGTGCCGGTAACGGTCCGGACTCGTGTCGAACGACACCTCGCCGGGCATGCCTGAATCGTCTACGTCAGCTTTGCGTGGCGTCAAGATGGGGCGGCAGCGGGCAGTGCAGGAGCCCGCAGACCGTCCGGAGCAGCTCCAACTCGGTCACGGTCAGCACGCCGTCCTGCGAGATCGCGTCGACGGCGGCCTGGACCAGCAACGCCTTGTCCGCCGGGGCGAGGCCGTCGAGCGGATCCCAGACTATCTCCAGCTCCACGACGCCGCGCTCCGGAACGAGGTACGGGACGGGTGGTCGCCCGCGCAGCACCCGCCGCATGCCCGCGGCAAAGGCCCGTTCCGCGCCGGCCTGGTCGGCGTGGCCGGCCTGGGCCAGCACGGAGAGCAACGTCGCCGCGGCCGGGATGTTGGCGTCGAGGGTCGTGCGTGCCGGCCGCCGGCGGTCGAGCGACTCGTGTAGTTCCCGGTACAGCAGCCGGGACAGGCAGTACTCGAACGGGGTGATCCGGCCGTCGACGTGGATGAGCGCGAACACCGTACCGAGCACGGCCTCCCGATCGAGCTGTGCCCGCTCCCGCAGGGCCGGGAACGACAACTCGGCCAGTGGTAGGCGCAGCAACGGGTGCAGCCCCGAGAGCGTGTCGGCTTCGGCCGCCGCCGCGTCGGCCAACGGGCGCCCGGCCTGTTCGGCGATGACCGCGTGCTGTGCCGCCCGGGCGGCCGGGTCCTCGGCGAGCAGCAGGCCGAGCACGAGCGGCACCACCGTGTCGACCCCGCGCGCCCGGGCCAGGATCTCGGCTCCGATCTCGTCGAGAATCGCCCCGGCCCGCCGGTACGCCGCGTCCGTCGGCGCGGCGATTTGCTCCACGACGGTCCGCGCATCCACCGGCTCGCTGGGGGCGGTCGTCGGTGGCAACGCCTCGACCGCAGTCCCGGTCAACCCCGCCGCGGCGTCCTCCGCGAGGCCGGACGGTGGTTCCACCGCCCACCGCTCGGCCAGCGCGTTCAGCTCGGCCGGGTCGAACGACGGGTCCAGCGCCCGAATCCGGTCCGCCAGCGGTGGGTGGGTCGCGAACAGGCTCACGAGCCGCTGCCCCGAGCCGAACAGCAGGTGGCCGACCTCCTCGGTTCTCGGGGTGCGCAGCTTCGACCCGGCGGGCAGGCCGGCGATCTTCTTCAGCGCTCCCACGATGCCGGAGGTCTGCCGGGTGAACTGCACGGCCGAGGCGTCGGCGAGGTACTCCCGCTGCCGGGAGACGGACGCCTTGATCAGGCGCCCGCCGATGACGCCGATGAAGCCGGCGACGACCAAGGCGATGCCGATGAGCGGCAGCGGGTTGTTGCCGGACTCCCGGTTCCGGCTGCGGCCGGAGGAGAAGAAGCTCGCCTGCAGCAGGATCCGGCCCAGCACGGTCAGGAACAGGATGCCGAACAACAGCCCCATCAGCCGGATGTTCAGCCGCATGTCGCCGTTGACGACGTGGCTGAACTCGTGCGCGATCACGCCTTGCAGCTCGTCGCGGTTCAGCCGCTCCAGCGCGCCCCGGGTGACCGCCACCGCTGCGTCCGATGTGGACCAACCGGCCGCGAACGCGTTGATGGCGTCCTCGTCGGGCAGGATGAACACCTCCGGCACGGTCACCCCGGAGGCGATGGCGATCTCCTCCACGACGTTGCGCAGCCGGCGCAGCTGAGGATCGGTGGTGTCCCGGGGCACCGGTACCCCACCCAGCTCCCGCGCGACCGTGGACCCGCCGCCGCGCAGCACGGCCGTGCGATAGAGCGCGGCCACGCCGATCGCGCCGAGGGTCGCCAGGCTCGCCACCACGATCAGCCCGATCTGCTCCCCGCCGGACGCGGAGAACGCGTTGAAGGCCGCCACCACCGCCAGGTCGACGGCCAACACGATGCCGATCACGGCCAGGACGAACAGCACGACCAACCGCACCGACACCCGCCGTACGCGCTGCTGGCGCGCGAAGAAGTCCATCTAGAACTGGACCTCGGGCGCCTGGCGCTGCTGCGGGTCCTCGATCTCGAACTGGGCCGCCGGGTCGAACTTGAACATGCCCGCGAGCATGCTCGACGGGAACGTCTCGCGCCGGTTGTTGTACGCCATCACCGCGTCGTTGTAAGCCTGGCGGGCAAAGGCGACCCGGTTCTCGGTGGAGGTCAGCTCCTCCGACAGCTGCATCATGTTCTGGTTGGCCTTGAGGTCCGGGTACGCCTCCGCCAGCGCGAAGAGCCGACCGAGGGCCTGGGTCAGCATGTTCTCCGCGCCGCCGAGCTGCTGCATGGCGTTCGGATCGCCCGGAGCCGCGGTCGCCGCCGCCTGCGCGGTCACCGCCCGGGTGCGGGCGGCCGTGACCGCCTCGAGCGTCTCCCGCTCGTGTTTCAGGTACCCCTTGGCGACCTCGACCAGGTTCGGAATCAGATCGTGCCGCCGGGTCAGCTGAACGTCGATCTGAGCGAACGCGTTCCGGTACCCATTACGGGCACGAACCAGTCCATTGTAGATCGATACCGCCCAGAAACCGACGACCGCGACGATCAGTACGAGGCAGACCAGACCGATCAACCACTCCATGTCCACATCGTACTCAGGACGATCTCCCCGCGGCCGTCAGGCAGTCGACACCTGGTACCAGTAGTACTGGGCGAGCCCGAGCGGACAGGTCACCCACGACTGGTTGCTGGACGACACCCACGGGCCGTAGACGAAGAAGCCGGCCGTACACCAGACCTGGACGCGGTGGTAGCCGGGGCCGCCCTGGCACACCGAATACGCGGTGTAGAAGCTGTACCGGTACGCGCCACAGCCGTACGGGGTGCCGCCGGGCTCGGCCGACGCGGCGGTCGCTCCGGCCCCCACCAGTGCGAGCGCGGCCGCGAAGGTGATCAGTAACCTCGACAGTGTCCTCGACATGGGTCGAGGCTACGATCGGGCTCTTTACGAACGCTCAGCTACTTCTTTACGCCTCGCGCGCTGGACGCGGGTCAGGTACGGAATCGGGAAACTCCCCCGGCCGGCCAGCTCGGGTCCGGTGAGCAGGTCGCGCACGGCGTCCAACATCGCCGCCCGGTCCGCGGCCGAAGCCATCAGGTACGGCGACCGGGTCGACACCATCCCCACCACCTCTTCCGGCGTGACCCACATCTCGTGGTGGAACTCGGCCGTCGTAACCGGGCCGAACAACTCCCCGAAGTGCGAGTGCCTCTCGTGGCAGATGGTACGGATCCCGTCGATGATCTCGTCGAGCCGCACCGTCCACTGTGTACCGGGGTCGGCGTCGTTCCACATCGCGGCGAGGACGCCGGCCGGCCGCAGGACCCGGGCGATCTCCGGGTGGGCGCGGTCGGCTTCGAACCAGTGGTACGCCTGCCCGGCGACGACCGCGTCCACGGACCCGTCCGGCAACGGGATGTTCTCGGCCGTACCGGCCAGTGCCGTGACGCCTTCGCTCAACCGCGTGAGCAGAGCCCGCATCGCCCCGTCCGGTTCGACCGCCACCACCTCGTGGCCGAGCCGGCGCAGCACCCGGCTCAGGATCCCCGTACCGGCGCCGAGGTCCACCACGCGCAGCGGGCGCTCACCGAGAGCCCAGTCGACCGCCTCGGGCGCATACGTCGGCCGGTACCGGTCGTAGTTCTCCGCGACGGTGCCGAAGGAGCGGGCGTGGTCGGTCACTTGCGAAGAATAGCCGCTATGCCGGCTGCCGAACGAGGCCGCGCCGGCGCGCGATCGCGGCCGCCTCGGCGCGATTGGTGGCGTCGAGCTTGGTGAGGATCCGCGACACGTGGATGCTGACCGTCTTCTCGCTGATGAACAACTGCCGGGCGATCCGCCGGTTGGTGGCTCCGGTGCAGAGCAGCTCGAGCACCTCCTCCTCGCGCGGGGTCAGCCCGGCGGCGGACGTCGGTCGCCGGGCCGGGGCGATGGCCGACACGAGCCGGGCCCGGCGGGCGAATGCCGCGATCCCCTGCCGCAACGGCTCGGCGCCCAGGCGGGTCGCGATCGCGTACGCCTCGGCCAGAGCGGCGGCGGCAGCCGCCCGCCGTGGCGGCGCGGACCTGCGGGCGACCAGCGCCTCGGCCTGCCGCCACCGCGAATAGGCCACCGGCCAGGCCATGTCCACTGTGGACCAGTGCTGGGCGACGCGGTCCCACAACTCGGGGTCGGGATGACCGCGGGCGCGCGCCAGCTCGGCCGTTGCCGAGGCGATGAGGGCCGCGGCGTCGGGCGGCGGATCCGGCCGCAGGGAAATCTCGTGCAGCAGGTCCGCCAGTCGCGGCAGGCCGGTCTGCCGGGTGAGCCCGGCTTCGGCCCGTAGCCCGGTGAAGACGAGCCGGCCGAGCAGCGAGGTGAACTGGCTCGGGCCGAGCAGGTCGAGCTCGGTACGCACCCAGCGGCTCGCCTCCGCGTACCGGCCCTGCCAGAGGCACAGCTCGGCCTGCTGGACGTGCAGGTGGCTGCGGACACCGCCGTGCCCGTTGGTCGCGTACGCCACCATGCAGGCGTCGAGGAACCGTTGAGCCTGGTCGAACCGGCCGCGCCAGGTGTGCAGGGTGGCGGCGGACAGCCAGAGGTTGGTGGCGATCACCGGGGTGCCGTGCGCGACGAGGTCGGGCTCGCCGGGCAACAGCTCGTCGGCCTCCGCCCAGTGGCCCACCAGGATGAGGGCCTCGATCGCGTCGCCGAGCAGGTAGTTGCCGTAGGTTCGCTCGGCGCCTCGCTGGCGGGCAACGTCCACACCGGACAGTGCGGTCGCCGCCGCTTCGGCCGTCCGGCCGGCCATCCGCAGCACTCCGGTGAGGCCGAGGTAGGCCCGGTACAGCTCCTCCGACTGGCCCAGCTCCTCGGCGATGGCCAGCGCCTGCCGGGAGTAGTCGAGGCCACTCTCGACGTCGCCGGCCATGGCCAGGCAGAAGCCGGTGGACTGCAGCGCCCGCCCCTCCTCACCGCGCGCACCCGCGGCTCGGGCCACCCGCAACGCCTCTTCGCACGACGCCGACGAACCGGGGGCGCCGGCGTACACCAGGGCGCCGGCGAGGCCGACGAGCGCACGGGCGCGCTCGGCCGACGGTGCGGGCGGGACGAGCCGCACGGCCATCCGGTACGCGCCGATCGACTCGGCCTCGGCGTTGCCGTTCGTCCACAGGTACCGGCCGAGCCGCTCGTATAGGGTGCCGGCGCGGGATGCGTCGGAGTCCGCGTCGACCGCCGCCAACGCTCGCCGTACGAGGGCGATCGCGTGGTCGGTGTCACCGTCGAGGTACGCGGCCTCGGCACCGTGCCGGCACAGCTCGACGAGGTCCGGTACGACGGCCTCCCGGGCCTGTGGCGCCTCGTCCCACAGCTCGATCGCGCGGTCGAAGTGGACACGGGCCTCCGCTTGCGCGTACACCCGTTCGGCAGCCAGTCCGGCATCGACGCACGCGGCCAGACACCGGACCGGGTCCCCGGCCCGGCACCAGTGGTGGGCCAGCTCCGCGGCTGCCGCGCCCCGCTCGGCCAGCGCCTCGGCGTACGCCCGGTGCAGCCGGACGCGCTCGCCCGGCAGCGCCTCGGCGAGCAGCGCCTCGGTGGTGAGGGCATGCCGGAACGCGTACCCGTCGTCGACGGTCACCAGAATCTGTTCGTCGACGGCCACGCCCAGCCGCTCCAGGAGTACCTCGTCGGGCAGCTCGACGACGCGCGCGAGGATCTCGTGGTCGGCTCGCCGGCCGGCCACCGCCACCGCGTACAGCAACCGCTGGTCGGCCGCTGGCAGCCGGCGGATCCGGTGGAGCAGGATGTCGCGGGTGCTCTCCGGCAACCGATCGGCATCTGGACCGGCGGCGAGCAGCTCCTCGACGAGGAACGGGTTGCCGTCGCACCGCGCGTACACCTGCTCGGCGAGTGCGGAGTCGGCTGCCTGGTCCGGGCCATGCCTTCCGCCCGCAAACTCCACGTTAACCGCCAGCACGCCGGCGACCTGGGCCGCCGTCTCCGCCGGGCTGAGCCGGCCCAGCTCGATCCGCGCCACGCCGCCGCGGTCCAGCTCGGCGAGCAGTGACCGCAGCGGATGCCGGCGGGACAGCTCGTCGCTGCGGTAGGTGGCGACCACGAGCAGCCGGCCGCCCGGACGCAACCCGTGCACCAGATAGGCCAGCAGGGCCAGCGTCGACGGGTCGGCCCAGTGCAGATCCTCCAGTACCAGCACCAGCGGCGACTCGCGCGACAGCCGCTCCAGCAGCCGGCGTACCGCGACGAAGAGCCGATGCCGGTCCACGTCGGCGGTGGGGGCGGTGAGATCCGGCAGCAGCCCGGCGAGCACGGCGGCGTCGGACCCGGCCAGGTCCAGCAGGGCGGCCCGGCCGAGCGGAAGCAGCAGGTCGACCACTGGCGCGTAGGGCAGCTCCTCGGCGAGGGGAACGCACCCGCCGCGCAGCACCCGTACCGCGTCCGGGACACCGGCCACCAGCTCGCCGACCAGCCGGGTCTTGCCGATCCCCGCCTCACCGCTGACGACCACGGCCGACGGCTCGCCCGCTGCCGCCCGCGCCAGCGCGTCCCGCAGCCGGCCGATCTCGTCGGTCCGGCCGACCAGGTCGGGGCAGGACACCCGTCGGCGCACGTCGCATTGTCCCGCCGTGGCCCGGCGCGCTGAGTCGGCGACCCGACTCGAATAGGGAGATCTTCCGATGTGGTGAACGGCCGATCTTCGTAGGTTCGCGGGATGGGCAAGCTGACGACAACCGACTGGCTGGCGGAGCATCTCGACGACCCGGGTCTGCGGATCGTCGAGGTGGACGAGGACACCGAGGCGTACCACCGCGGCCACGTACCCAACTCCGTGGCGGTCAACTGGACCACCGACCTGCAGGATCCGATCCGCCGCGACTTCGTGTCGCCCGACGCGTTCGCCGCGCTCCAGGATCGGCTCGCCATCACGAACACGACGGCCGTCGTCCTCTACGGCGGCAACAACAACTGGTTCGCCGCGTACGCGTACTGGTACTACAGGGTCTACGGGCACGCCGACGTCCGGCTCGTCGACGGCGGCCGCAAGGCGTGGGAGCTCGAGGGCCGCAAGCTCGTCACGGAGGTACCGGTGATCTCGCCCACCAGCGGGTACCGGCCGACACCACCCGACCTGTCCATCCGGGCGTTCCGCGGCCAGGTGCTCGACCACTACGTCGGCAACGCGGCCGCCGCCCTGGTGGACGTGCGGTCGCCGGAGGAGTACCGCGGCGAGAAGCTGGCGCCGGACCACCTGCCGAACGAGGCGGCCCAGCGCCCCGGCCACATCCCCGGGGCCGCGAACATCCCGTGGGCCAAGGCGGTCGATCCCGAGACCGGCCGGTTCCTGCCGGACGACCAACTGCGGGCGCTGTACGGCGGCCAGGGCATCACCGCCGACCGCGACGTCGTGGCGTACTGCCGGATCGGCGAACGGTCCGCGCACACCTGGTTCGTCCTGCACGAGCTGCTCGGCTACCCGAACGTGCGCAACTACGACGGATCCTGGACCGAATGGGGCTCGCTCGTCGGCGTGCCGATCGAGAAATGACCCGCCCGAGGTTCGGCATCTTCGTCGTGGGCGTGCTCACCGCCGTCGCGTGCGGGTTCTTCAGCGAGGGTGAGGGCGAATCACCCCCTCCGCCACCGCCTCCACCCCAGACCACCGCGCCGGCCGGAGGTCCGGTCGCGCCGACGGCCGGTACCGAGCCGACCGCGGCCGCTCCGGGTGGTGGCTGACGCGTGTTAGTTTGTCGGGCAATCCGAACGATTGGAGGTGAACGCATGATTCGTAACCTCCGCCGCCTGCTGATCGGCGCAGCGGTCGCGGCCGGATTGCTCGCCGCCACGGCGGCCCCTGCGGCGGCCGGCCTGTCCGCGGCGAACCACACCGAGCCCGGCAGATAGATGCTGCAGCTGGTAAGGGCGCGGTGGCGTTTCCAGCGCGCCCTTCGGCTCTGGCGGGCCGGGCGGATCGCGGCGGCCCTGGACCACGGGGGCCGCGCCGTGACGATGTTCACCGCGTACGCCGCTCGTCGGCCCGACGAGCTGGTCGCCGCGACGCTCGCAATGGCCGGATTCCGGGCGGAGCTGGCCGACTACCCGACCGCGGAGCGATTGTGCGAACAGGCGCTGGCGGTGCTCGACACCCAGGACAACCGCCCGCTCCGCGTCGATGCGCTCATCCGGCTCGGTACCGTGCGCCGGTTGCGCGGCGACTTCGACCGGGCCGAAGAGGTGTTACGTACCGCCGTGGCGCTGGCCGGCAGACAGCCGTCAGACCCGGCGCTGGTCGCCGCCGCTCACAATGCCCTGGGCATCGTCTTCAAGGAGACCGGGCGGTACCCGGCGGCCGCCGCGGAATACGAGATCGCACTCGGATTGTCGGGTGCCGCGCCCGCTGTTCACCACAACCTGGCCGGCCTCGCGTACGCCGAAGGCCGGTTCGACGATGCCGAGAGCTGGGCTCGGCGCGGCCTGGCTCTCCGCGAACAGGCTGAGTCGACCGGCATTGCCGCCGACCTCACCGTCCTCGGTGCGGTGCTCGTCGCGCTCGAACGCCACGCGGAGGCGGAGGAACTCCTCCATCGTGCGCTGGACGTATGGACCGCGCGATTCGGACCCGAGCACTACGAGGTCTCGGTGTGCCTGCACAACCTCGCGGTGCTCCAGCAGCGGCGCGGCGAGCCCGACGCGGCGCTGCGGAGCTTTCAGGAGGCGTTGCGGATCCGGGAGGCCGCACTCGGTACGGCACACCCGGAACTCGCCGTCGTCCTGAACAACCTCGCCGTTCTCCATGAGGAGCAGAGGCGACCCGACCACGCCGCGGCGTGCCGCCGCCGGGCACAGCGGCTCACCCGGGAACCGCAATCCTCGGGCGCACGACCGGCCCCGCCTCCTCCTCCTGGTCCACCGCCGGCCCGGTGAACTGGGCGTCGTAGAGCCGCTGGTACGCACCGCCGGCGGTGACCAGCTGCTCGTGTGTACCCTGTTCGACGATCTGGCCGTGCTCCATCACCAGAATCAGGTCGGCGTCCCGGATCGTCGACAGCCGGTGCGCGATGACGAAGCTCGTGCGGCTCGATCGCAGGGCGGCCATCGCCCGCTGTACCAACGCCTCGGTACGGGTGTCGACAGAGCTCGTCGCCTCGTCGAGGATCAGCAACGACGGGTCGGCGAGGAACGCCCGCGCGATCGTAATGAGCTGCCGCTCGCCGGCGCTGACACTGTTGCCCTCGTCGTCGATGACCGTCTGGTACCCGTTCGGCAGGCTGTGCACGAAGCGGTCGACGAACGTCGCCCGCGCGGCGGCGAGGATCTCGTCGTCGGTGGCGTCGGGCCGGCCGTACGCGATGTTGTCGCGGATCGTGCCGCGGAACAGCCAGGTGTCCTGCAGCACCATGCCGATCTGGCCGCGCAGCTGCGGACGGGGCATCGTGGTGATGTCCACACCGTCGAGCGTGATGCGCCCGGAGTCCAGCTCGTAGAAGCGCATGATGAGGTTGACGAGCGTGGTCTTGCCCGCGCCCGTGGGACCGACGATCGCGACGGTCTGGCCCGGCCGGGCCACCAGTGACAGATCCTCGATGAGCGGCGTGTCCTCGCGGTACCGGAACGACACGTGCTCGAACTCCACCCGACCGCGGGCGGCGACCGGACCGCCGATCGCCGCCGGTTCGGGGGTCTGCTCCGGTGCGTCGAGCAGATCGAACACCCGCTCGGCCGACGCGACGCCGGACTGCATCAGGTTGGCCATCGAGGCCACCTGGGTCAGCGGTTGGGTGAACTGCCGCGAGTACTGGATGAACGCCTGAACGTCACCGAGGCTCATCGTGCCGGACGCCACCCGCAGCCCGCCCACCACGGCGATGGCGACATAGCTGAGGTTCCCGATGAACATCATCGACGGCATGATGATGCCGGACACGAACTGCGCGCCGAAACTGGCGTTGTACAGCTTCTCGTTGCGCTCGTCGAAGGTGGCCTGCATTTCGCGCTGCCGGCCGAAGACCTTGACCAGCTCGTGGCCGGTGAACGTCTCCTCGATGTGCGCGTTGAGGCTGCCGGTGTGGGCCCACTGGGCGACGAACATCTTCTGCGACCGGGACGCGATCTTCCTGGTGACCACAATGGACAGTGGCACCGCGACGAGCGCGATCACGGCCAGGATCGGCGAGATCGCGACCATCATGACGAGTACGCCGATGACCGTCAGCAGCGAGGTCAGCAGCTGGCTGAGCGTCTGCTGCAGGCTCTGCGCGATGTTGTCGATGTCGTTGGTGACACGGCTGAGCAGCTCGCCGCGCGGCTGGTCGTCGAAGTACCGCAGCGGTAGCCGGTGCAGCTTGTCCTCCACGTCCGCCCGCAGTCGCAGCATCGCGGCCTGCACCACACCGGTCAGCAGGTACCCCTGCAGCCACATCAGCAGGCCCGCGGCCACGAACAGCGCGGTCGCCAGCATGACCACCTGCCCGAGCCGGGCGAAGTCGATGCCTCGGCCCGGTACGACGTCCATGCGGGCGAGCATGTCGGCGAACGTGCCCCGACCGGCTGTCCGGGCGCCCGCTACCGCCTGCTCCTTGGTGATCCCGTCGGGCAGCTGCCGACCGATCAGCCCGGCGAAGATGATGTCGGTAGCCCGTCCGAGCACCTTCGGCACGGTCACGCTCAGACCCACGCTGGTCACCGCGAGCGCGACGATCAGCATGAGCGGGCCGCGGTGCGGGCGGAGGCGGTCGAGGAGGCGCCGCGCGGACGGCCCGAAGTTCATGGACTTCTCGGCCGGCTGGCCCATTGCCATCCACTGTGGACCAACGCCGGTCCGCCGGCCAGCCGCGGGCAGCCGCGCCGCCACCTTCTGCTGTCCCCGTTCGCTCATGCGCTTGCTCCCACTGTCAGCTGCGATCCCACGATCTCGACATACGTGGTACAGGTTTCGAGAAGTTCCTCGTGCCGACCGATGCCGACGACCACGCCGTCCTCCAGTACCACGATCTGGTCCGCGTCGACGATCGTGGACACCCGCTGCGCCACGATGACCACGGCGGCGTCGCGGGTGACCAGCCGCAGCGCGGCGCGCAACCGGGCGTCGGTACCGAGATCCAGCGCGGAGAACGAATCGTCGAACAGGTAGACGGCCGGTTGCCGGATGAGTGCCCGCGCGATGGCCAGCCGCTGGCGTTGGCCGCCGGACACGTTCGTGCCGCCCTGGGCGATCGGCGCCTCGAGCCCGCCCGGCATCTCTTCGACGAAGTCGCGCGCCTGGGCTATCTCCAGGCACCGCCACAGTTCCTCGTCCGTCGCGTCCGGGTCGCCGTAGCGCAGGTTGCTGGCGATCGTGCCGGAGAACAGGTAAGGCCGTTGCGGTACCACACCGATCCGGCGCCACAGCACCTCGAAGTCGAGCTGCCGGACGTCGACCCCGTCGACGAGTACCGCGCCGCCGGTCACGTCGAACAGCCGCGGTACCAGGGACAGCAGCGTCGTCTTGCCGGCGCCGGTACTGCCGATGATGGCCGTCGTCTCGCCGGGCCGTACCTCGAAGCTGATGTCGCGCAGCACTGGCACCTCGGCGCCCGGGTAGGTGAACGACGCGCTCCGGAACTCGAGCCCGGCCGCGTCGGGCGTCGGGCGCGTCGACTCGGCCGGCGGGCGTACCGACGTCTCCGTGTCCAGGACCTCCGCGACCCGCTCGGCGGAGACCGCGGCCCGCGGCGCCATCATCACCATGAACGTGGCCATCGTGACCGACGTCAGAATCTGCACCAGGTACTGCAGGAAGGCCGTCAACGCGCCGATCTGCAGAACCCCGGCGTCGATCCGCGCGGCGCCGAACCACAGCACCGCCACGCTCGACACGTTGAACACGAACATCACGAGCGGGAACACCATCGCCATCAGCCGGCCGGCGCGCAGGGCGGTACTGGTCAGGTCCTGGTTCGCTACGCCGAACCGGTCGGTCTCGTACGGTTCCCGGACGAAGGCCCGGACCACCCGCATACCGGTGATCTGCTCGCGCAGCACGCGGTTGACGACGTCGATGCGGTCCTGCATCTGCCGGAACGTCGGCACCAAACGCGACACGACGATGCCGACCGCGATGACCATGACCGGGACGCTGACCAGTACCAGCCAAGACAGCCCGACGTCCTCGCGCAGCGCCATGATGATGCCGCCCACACACATGATGGGCGCCACGACCATCATCGTGCAGGACATCATCACCAGGGTCTGTACCTGCTGTACGTCGTTCGTGGTCCGCGTGATGAGCGACGGCGCACCGAACTTCGCCAGCTCCCGTTGGGAGAAGTCACCGACCCGGTAGAAGATGGCCGAGCGCAGATCCCGCCCGAACCGCATCGCCGCGCCGGCTCCATAGTAGACAGCCGCGATGGAGGAGCCGATCTGCACGAGGCTCACGAGCAGCATCCAGCCGCCGGCGCGGACGATGTACCCGGTGTCTCCCACGGCCACGCCCTGGTCGATGATGTCGGCGTTGAGGCTCGGCAGGTACAACGACGCGATGGTGCCGACCAGTTGCAGCAGCACGACGATGGTCAGCTCCCGCCGGTACGGCCGTAGGTACGTACGCAGCAGTCGAACGAGCACTATTTCTCTCCCGGCTTTCTGACGAGACCCTCGAGGATCACGTCGGCGATCTCTTCCGCGCTCAGCAGGTCGCCGTCGGTGATCATGGGATGGGAGCCCGCGAACGTCAGCAGCCGCAGTACCCGGACGACTTCGGGGACGGTCCGGCGGAACCGGTGCCGATCGGGCTCGAGCAGTTGGGCGATGCGGTCGAGGATGTCGGCGTGCGCCGGCCGGACCTTCCGGTGCTGCGCCGCCACCTCCTCCGGCGGTGCGGTCATCCGCAGCGCGAGCATCAGGTTGAACACAGTGGACAGTCGGTGCTGCAGCACCCGGGTCACCGCGACCAGCCGCTCGGGCAGCGGTAGCGCGGGATCGATGTCGTCGAGCGCGGCCATCGTCGGCTCCGGATCGAACGCGGACGACACGGTCACCGCGACCAGCTCGTCCTTGTGCTTGAAGACGCGGAAGATCGTGCCCTCGGCGACGCCGGCGGCCTCGGCGATCTGCCGGCTGGTCACGTTCGTCCCGGACCGGCACAGCAGCGGGAGCGTCGCCGCGATCAGCGCGGCGCGGCGCTCCTCGGGCGGCAGCGGCCGGGCCCGGCCGGATGACTCGTCCACGGCAGTCAACCTAACTGAGTGAGTCACTCACTCACAAGTCCCCCGGTCGGGGGATGTCGAAATGAGGCGGTGCTCATCCGTCACTGTCCAAAGCCCAATCCAGAAGGAGTCGACATGAGCAAGTACCTGTACCTGTACCGCGGTCCGGTGGAGCCGATGACCGAGGTCACGCCCGAACAGACCCGCGCCTGGAACGAGTGGTTCGGCGGCCTGGGCTCGGCGTTGGTCGACGGCGGCGCACCGTTCGGTACCCGTACCGCCGTCGCCGACGACGGGTCGAGCCCGACGCCGAGCGACCAGAACGGCTACAGCGTCGTCGAGGCGGACAGCCTCGAGGAGGCCAGGACGCTACTGAAGGGACATCCGTTCCTGACCGAGGGCAAGGGCCGGTTCAGCGTGGAGATCTTCGAACTGGTGCCAATGTAGGAAGGCGGTGCTGACCTGGGCGCCTGGACCTTCGGTCGGCCCAGATCCAACCCAAGAGACCAGCTCACGCTCCCGCCGCGGGGTACGCCCGGGTCTCGGTCGCCTTGACAGCGGCCCAGACCCGCTGGCCGGGTGCCAGATGGAGGTACGCCGCGGCGGCGGGCGTGATGTCGGCGGCGGCCACGATCGGCCCGGTCAGCTGGACCCGGAGGTTGTCGCCGTGCCGCTGGATGCCGGTGATCTCGGCGGGCCAGGTGTTGCGCGGGCTGCCGTCGGGGCGGTGCGGGTGCAGCGCCACGGCGGTGGGTGCGAACGCGACGAAGACGTCGCCGTCGAGCACGTCGGCGACGGCGAGCGTGAAGCCGTCCCCGATGGTGACCGTGTGGTCGTGCGCCTTACCCCGGTACAGGTTGAGTCCCACGAGCCGCGCGACGTAGTCCGTGCGGGGGCGGGCGGTGATGGTGGCGGCGTCGCCCTCCTGGACGACGCGGCCATGTTCGACGATGACGAGCCGGTCGGCCAGGACGAGGGCGTCGATCGGATCGTGTGTGACGAGCAGCGTCGCGCCCGGGTGTTCGGTGAGGTGCCGTTGCAGCTCCGCGCGCGTGTCCAGGCGGGTCCGGGCATCCAGCGCGGCGAGGGGTTCGTCGAGCAGCAGGACCGCGGGATCCACGGCCAGCGCCCGGGCGAGGGCGACGCGCTGAGCCTGTCCGCCGGACAGGTGCCGGGGTTTGCGCCGGGCCAGGTCGGCCAGACCGACGCGAGCGAGCCACGCCGCGGCCGTCGCCCTGGCAGCAGTTCGGGGTACGCCGTGACTGCGCGGACCGAATGCCACATTGTCCAGCGCCGTCAGGTGGGGGAACAGCAGGTAGTCCTGGAACACGACGCCGATCGGCCGGCGCTCCGTGGGTGTCCACAGTCGACGGTCGGGCGCGTCGAGCACGCGACCGTCGATGCTGATGTGCCCGGCGTGCAGCGGTACCAGTCCCGCCAGTCCGCGCAGCGCGGTCGTCTTACCGGCGCCGTTGGGCCCGAGCAGCGCGACCACCTCACCGGCGGCGATGGACAGCTCGATGTCGAGCCGGAACGCGTCGCCGTGCTCGACGACGAGGTGAGCGTCCAGCAGTGGCGTCATGGCGTGTTGATCCACCGGTCGCGCAGGCTCGCCAAAATGGCCACCGAGACGGTGAGCAGGATGAGGCTGAGCACGATGGCGTCCTGCAGGTCGACCTCCAGCGCGAGGTAGACGGCCAGCGGCATGGTCTGCGTACGGCCGGGGAAGTTGCCCGCGAACGTGATCGTGGCGCCGAACTCGCCGAGGGCGCGAGCCCAGCACAGCAACGCGCCGGCGGCGATGCCGGGCGCGACCAGCGGCAGGGTGACCCGCCGGAACGCGGTCCAGCGGCCCGCGCCGAGCGTGGCGGCGGCCTCCTCGTACCGCGTGTCCGCTCCCCGGAGCGCACCCTCGACGGCGATGACCAGGAACGGCATCGCGACGAACGCCTCGGCGACGACCACGCCGGTCGTGGTGAAGGGCAGCGAGACGCCGAACGTCTCGTAGAGCCAGGATCCGACGAGGCCCTTGCGGCCGAAGACCAGCAGCAGTGCGACCCCGCCAACCACAGGGGGGAGTACCAGGGGAACCGTGACCAGGGCACGGACCACCCGACGGCCGGGGAAATCGACGCGGGCCAGCAGCCAGGCCAGCGGTACGCCGAGCAGGACACACACGATCGTGGCGATCGTGGCGGTCTGCAGGGACAGCCGCAGCGCGGTGAGCACGGCCGGCTCGGTCAAGCGTTGCGAAAGGCTGGACCAGGGAGCGCGAACGAGCAACCCGGCCAGCGGCAAAACCAGGAACGTCAACGCCAGTACAGCAGGTGCGAGCAGCACGATCGGCGGACGACGTCGTCCGCCGATCGTGCCGTTTCGGGTCATGGCGCCTGGAACCCCGCGTTCGTGAGGACGGCCACGCCCTTGCTGGAGAGCACGTAGCCGACGAACGCCCGGGCGGCCGTCTTGTTCGGCGCGCTCTTCAGGACCACGATCGGGTAGTTGTTGATGGCGCCGGCCGATTCGGGAAACTCGATACCGTCCACATCGGACGAAGCGGCCTTGGCATCGGTGCGGTACACCAGCGCCGCGTCGACCTCGCCCAGCTTGACCTTTGACAGCGCGGCCTTCACGTCCTGTTCGAGGGTCACCGGAGTGAGCGACACCTTGGCCGCGCTCAGGGCGGTCTTCGCCGCGGCACCGCATGGCACCTGCTCGGCGCAGAGGGCCACCTTCACGCCGGGCTTGGTCAGGTCGGCCAGGCCGGTGATGCCCTTCGGGTTGCCCTTCGGCACAGCGATCACGAGCTGGTTCTTGACGAACGTGTTCGGTGTGCCATCGCCGTTGCCGGCGTCCGTGACGGTCTTCATCGTGGCCGGGCTCGCGGAAGCGAACACGTCCGCGGGAGCACCCTGGTTGATCTGGGTAGCCAGCGCCGAGCTGCCGGCGAAGTTGAAGGTCACCCTCGCGCCCGGGTTGGCGGCCTCGAAGTCCTTCCCGATCTGGCTGAACGACTCGGTCAGCGACGCCGCGGCGAACACCGTGATGGTGCCGGTCACCCCGGACGAACTGGCGCCGGCCTGGGGGCTACCGGTGCCGTTGTCACCGCATGCGGTGAGCGCCACGATGGCGAGACCGGCTACGGTGGCGCGAATCCATCGAGTTGTCAACGGGTTGCCCTCGCTCTCTCGACTACGACGGTCGTGGACTTGACGACAGCAACTGCCACCGAACCGATCTGCAGGTCGAGGTCGTCGACGGCCTCTCGGCTCATCAGCGACACGATCCGGAACGGGCCGGCCTGGATGTCGACCTGTGCCATCACGGTGTCCTTGACGATGGCGGTGACGATGCCGCGCAGCCGGTTGCGCGCGGACGACTCGTCGCCCCGCTCGTCCGGCTCCTGCGACTGCGACCGGGCGAACGCGGCCAGGTCCACTCCGGCGATGACCCGGTGGCCATGCTCGTCACGGACGGCGGACAGCCTGCCGGTGTCCACCCAGCGACGCACCGTGTCCGCGCTGACTCCGAGCAGCTCGGCGGCCTCGCCGATCCGGAAGGTCGTCACGGGCCAACACTAACCCTCGCATCCTCCATGTCAACTCGATGGTTGGCCTGGCGAATTCTGGCTCAATAGCCATCTCGGGACCGCATCTGCCATTATTCGAACATGCCGACGACCGACGAGCAGACCCACCGCTGGGACGAGGTACTCGACACCCTCGTCGACTTGCTCCCTGCCGGATCGGCGTCCGTGGTCGTCGACGGGGCCGTCGGTCAGCCGGCCACCCTGGCCGACCGGCTCGCAGCCCACCTGCGCGCCAGCGGCCGGCCGTGCTCCCGGCTGACCGACGCCACACCGCTGAGTGACGAGGACGTCTGGCTGGCGGATCGCGCCACCGAGACCGTCGCGATCGCGGACGGTCCGCGCTGGCGGGCCCACCCACCGGCCGGCCGGTGGGACGTCGTGATCTGGCTACGCCCCGGTCCCGGAGCCGAACCCGACGCGGACGTCGTGGTCGACCTGCACGATCCGTGCTGGCCGGTGATCCGGCACGTCACCGGACGGCTCACCGGGCGGGGCCGGCACTGGTACCTCGCGGAGTGCCAGGCGTTCTTCGCCGTACGCGCCGACACCTGGGACACCAGGTTCGGTGACGAGCTGCCCGCCTACGCCTCCGCCGTCGCCGACGCCGGCATCCCGAGCGGTGCCACGGTCGTCGACGCCGGCTGCGGTACCGGGCGCGCCCTGCCCGCCCTGCGTACCGCCGTCGGGTCCGCCGGGCTGGTGATCGGGCTCGACCTCACCCCGCAGATGCTGGCGAAGGCCCGTCCCCGGAGCCGGATGGCCGGCGCCCATCTCGTGCTCGGAGACGCGCGCCAGCTGCCGCTGGCCGCTGGTGCGGTCGACGCCGTTTTCGCGGCGGGCCTGGTCATGCACCTGCCCGACTTCACCGCCGGCCTGGGCGAGCTGGCCCGCGTCACCCGCCCGCGAGGTCGGCTGATCATCTTCCACCCGTCCGGTCGGATCGCGCTCGCCGCCCGGCACGGTCGTGCTCTGCGACCCGACGAACCACTCTCGGAGAGTCAGCTCGAGCCGCGGCTGGCCGCGTCCGGATGGCGGCTGACGACGTACGACGACCCACCGGACCGGTTCCTCGCCGTCGCCACCCGCACCGACGAGGTCACCTGAGGATCGGCGACCATTCGAGCCGGCGGACCACGGTGACCGCCGGGTGCTCGTAGTACGGATCGGCGGCGAGGATGCTGGAGACCTCGTCCTCGTCCGCCACGTCGAGGACGAGCAGCGCGCCCGTGTCGTCGGCGAACGGGCCGGCCATCACGACCTTGCCCGTCCGGTGGAGCTCGGCCAGCAGCTCGCGATGTGCCGCGCGCGCACGCAACCGGTCGGGATCGTCACTGAACGCAAGCTCCACAATGTACATACGTAACTCTACCGCGAGGCTCAGACGAGCCAGCTCGGCGCGTAGTCCCGATCGGTCAACGCTGGACGGTCCATGGCGAAGGGATCGGTGTCGCTCGCAGTCGTACCGGTGGTCGCCAGGTCGGCCAACACCCGGCCGAACGTCGGTGCGAACTTGAACCCGTGGGCCGCGCCGAGCCCGACGTACACGTTCGGATGTCCAGCGACCGCGTCGATGACGAAGTCCCGATCCGGCGTGAGCGTGTAGAGACACGTCACCGTATGCGCCGGCGGCCCGACGCCGGGCAGCAGCCGGCCGACGAACCCGGCCAGCCGTTCCAGGGCGGCCGGATCCGTGTCGAACGAACGAGTGGCCGCTGTCGTCGCCGCGCCGCCGCAGTCCTGAGCGGCCTTCACCAGCGCGCCGTGGCCGCCCTCGCCGTACGTCGGAAAGCCGTAGAAGGACGGGTCGTCCATCCAGATCCAGACCGGCACGCGGTCAGCCCCGAAGTCTCCCGGCGACTCGGGTGCGAAGTACGTCACCTGTTCGCGTAGCACGGTCAGCGGCAGGCCGGTTCCCAGATGAGCCAACAGGTCGTTGGTCCACGCGTCGGCGGTGAGCACCACGCGGTCGGCCCGCAACCGCCGGCCGCCGCGCCCGACGGTCACCTCGACGGCGCCATCGAGGTCGACCAGGCCGGTGACCGGGGACTCGTCGTACAGCCGGGCTCCGTACCGGCGCGCGAGCCGCTGCATCGTCGCGGTACCGCGACCGGCCGGCACGATCGACGTGTCGCTCTGGTAGAGAGCCACCGTGCCGTCCGGCACCGAGATCGCCGGCCAGCGGGCCTCGATCTCCACAGTGGACAGTTGCTCGAACGGTACCCCGCACGCGGCCAGACTCGACGCATAGTCGCCGGCCGGGATCGTGGCTCCGGGCGGGAAGAGGTCGAGCCCGCCGGTCGTGGTTACCAGCCGCTCGCCCGAGTCCCGCTCGAGCAGGGCCCAGTCGGCGTACGCCTCGCCGGCCAGCGCCACGTACGCCGGAGTGTGGTAGCTGCGGCGCAGGATGCGGGATGTGTCGTGGGATGCGCCGTTGTGGTGGCCGAACGCGAACTGTTCGAGCAGCACGACGTCCACTCCGCGGCGGGCCAGTTGCCAAGCCGTGGCACTGCCCAGCGCGCCGGCGCCGACTACGACGACATCGACGTTCACGACGAACCCAGCCGCGGCAGCAGCCACCGGCGGATGTCGAGGCTGTAGTCCTCCATCGGCGCGAACCAGCCCTGTCGGAAGCCCCGCGACGCCATGCCCCGCTGCACCGACTCGCAGATCGCCCAGTCCTGCCGGTTCACCAGGTCCCACAGCTCGGCCGCGTCGCTCGGGTCGAACCCGGCGCGGTCCACCTCGTCGGGGGCGAACAGCAGGTCGCAGACGATACGGGTATGGCCGGCCGCTGTGGGCCAGAGGGTGAACGCCGCGACGTGCTCCGCCGACAGGCTCAGCATCAGGTTCGGGTAGACCAGCTCGCCCTTGTGGCGTACCCGTTCCGCGTCGTCGAGCCCGGCGAACGGCGCGCGGTCCGAGGTGCCGGTCACCGTGAACGTCCAGGCGCCCTCGCGGTGCGGGATGCCCGAGTCCCAGTCCAGGTCCGCGCCACCCCGGCCGAACGCCGGGACCAGGCGGACCAACTCCGGGTGTACGCCGGCACAGTGGTAGCACTCGTTGTAGTTCTCGAGCACCACCTTGTAGTTCGCCCGCACCTCGTAGCGCAGCGTGCACCCGACGACCAGCGAGTCCAGAGGGTAGCGCCGTACCCGCTCCGGTACCCCGCCCAGGCTGTCGAGGAGCGATGGCCCCTCGGCGCCGGCCAGCCGCAGGAACAACCACCCGCCCCAGGCGCCGGCCTCCAGTTCGGTCAGGCCGAACTCCGCGGGCGTGAAGCCGGTGACGTCCTCGGTGTGCGGGGCGCGCAGCAGGCGGCCGGACAGGTCGTACGTCCACGAATGGTAGGGACAGCGCAGGGCGGCCGCCCGGCACGGGGCCGGCGTGCCCGCGGCGGGATCGACGGGGACGACCTGCGAGCCCCGGTGCCGGCACACGTTGTAGAACGCCCGTAGGAGGCCGTCCCCGGCGCGGGTCACCAGTACGCTCTCCCCCGCCACGTCGACGACCGCGAGCCGCTCGCGGGTACCGTCGCCCAGCCCCCACGTCTCCAGGCGGCCGGCGCAGAACCACTCGCGACTGAGCACCCGGTCGACCTCGCGCGCCCAGTGCGCGTCGTCGGTGTAGTACGCGCCCGGCAGCGCGGCTTGCAGTGCGCCCATGCGGCGCGATCCTACTGACTGAGGGATCAGTTAGGGAAGATCACCCTTTGCTGTACTCCGCCCAGGGCATCGACCAGTCGGTCCAGCCGTTGCCGAACTGGACCTGCTCCTCGGTGCCCTTGACGGTGACCGGGTCGCCGATCCTCGTCTTGCCGAACAGCCACTGGGCGTTCTCGGTCGACATGTTGATGCAGCCGTGCGAGACGTTGCGCTCGCCCTGGTCGTCCACGGACCACGGGGCGGCGTGGATGAACTGCCCGCTCCAGGTGATGCGCTGGGCGAACTCGATGTCGGTGCGGTAGCGGTTGGCCGGGTTCGGATCCCTGGTGGTGTCGAACACCGTCTTCGCCAGCTTTTCCATCACGATCATCGTGCCGGACGACGACGGCATGCTCGGCCGGCCCAAGCTGACCGGGATCGTCTTGGTCACCACGCCGTTCTCGGTGACGGTCATCTGCTTGGTGGCGTTGTCGACCTGCATCGTGAGCGCCGGTCCGATACTGGCGGAGACGGTCAGGTCGTTGCGGCCGTACCAGCCGTCGCCCATCGGCAGGCCGCCGGTGCGTACCGTCATGTTCAGCTTCGTACCGGGCTGCCAGAACTCCTTCGGTCGGTAGTGCACCTCGCGCGCGTTGTACCAGCGCCAGGCGCCCTCCTGCGGCGGCGTCGACTGGACGGTCAGCCGCTGCTGCACCGCGGCGCGCACGTCCTTCGGTACGTCCCGACCGAACTGGACGATCATCGGCATGCCGATGCCCACGACCATGTCGTCACCGACCACACTGGACACTCGGACCTGGTTCGCCGGCCGGGCCATCGTGGTGAACGCCGAGGTTGCCGTGGCCGGCTTCCCGTCGTCGCCGGTAGCGGTCACCGTCGCGGAGTACTTCGTCGCGTACTTCAGCGCCTTGTCGGGCAGCCACGTCGTACCGTCGGATCGCAGGTTGCCGGCGATGGACGCCCCCGCCGCGTCCACGAGCGCGACCTGAACGGACGTCGCGCGCTCGACGGTGAACTGGATCTCGATGCCGGCCGGCACGTCCGTCGCGCCGGCCTTCGGCGACACGATCGTGGCGGCCGCCACGGGCCCGGACTCCCGCCGCATGAACGGCTTGCTGCCGCCGCACGCGGAGAGGAACGCGAGCATGGTCGCGATAGCGAGGATGCCGATGCGCCGGCTCATGAGCTCGAACACGATCCCATCCTCCCTCGCCGCGGCCACGATGGCATCCCGGCATCGGGAACCCCCGCGTCCAGCCGCGCCTCGTACAGACATGAGGGTAAGCGCCGTACCGATGGTTGTCGCGCTGTTGCTGGCCGGATGCACGTCGGCCCCGACCCCGCCGCCGGCGTGCGCGTCCCAGGTCCGCGACGACGCCATCCCGGAGTGGGCCCGTGGGGGCTTCACCGGCGACACGCGGATGCCGCACGTCATGGGCGAGCACGGCGACATCGTCGCGATCCTGTTCGGGTACCCGCTGAGCCAACCGCCACGCCAGGGCGTCAGCAACAAGATCCTCTGGGTCGCCCGCGAGCCGACCCAGGGCGACCCGATGCGCATCGAGGCCCGGCTCGCCGGTACCGGCGCACCGGTGGCTCGGGAGGTGCCCGGCGGGCCGGGTCCGTCCATTGTGGACATGCCGCAGGCCGGGTGCTGGCGGTTCGCGCTGAGTTGGTTCGGACGGACGGACTCCGTCGACCTGAGCTACGGAGCGCCGTAACGCCGAGGGCCCGGACGGGGGTGGGCGGTCCCACCCGTCCGGGCCCGGGTCGTCATCGGTCAGGGGTCGATGACGACGGTGACTGGTCTGTCGACACCGTTTCGTGCTAGGAGATCGTCACGGACAGCTTGCCGAGCGTTCCCGCGGCGAAGTCGTCGAATGCCTTCGGCACCTCGTCGAGCGAGTACGAGCGCTGGATCGGGATCCGCAGCCGGCCCGCGGTGATTTCGCCAGCGAGTGACTCGAGCAGCTCGCGGTCGGGCGATGCGATCACGGACGTGGCGGCGATCTCGCGACCGACGAACTGGTCCGGAAGGATGCCGAGCAGGCTGGCGAGCCGACCTCCGGCCGACAACAGGCCGGCCAGCGCGCTGGGGTCGCCGGCCAGATGCAGCACGACGTCCACCCCGTCCGGCGCGAGCGCGCGTACCTGGGCGGGCACGTCCAGGGTGTAGTCCACGACGTAGGTGGCTCCCAGCTCGCGGACGTGGTCGGACTCGGCACCGGGCGTGGCCGTGGCGATGACCGTCGCGCCCCGAGCCGCGAGCAGCTGCAGGGCGAACGCGCCCACCCCTCCGGTGGCGCCGGAAACGAGCACCAGGTCGCCCTCCCGCGGATCAGTCGCATTTATGACACCGACGGCGGCTGCCCCGGCGAGCCCGATGACACCGGCCGTGCGGTGGTCCAGCCCGGCGGGCATCGGCGCGACGGCGTAGCTGGCCGGAACGACGACGTACTCCCCCAATGCGCCGGCGCTCAGCGGCTGGTGACTCATGACGACACCGAAGACTTCGCTGCCGGGAGCGAACTCGGTCACGCCGTCGCCGATCTGGTCCACCGTGCCGGCGAAGTCCTTGCCCAGCACGACCGGGAACCGGTGTTCCAGCATGCCCGCGAAGTACCCGCGATGCAGCGCGGTGTCGAACCCGTTCAGCGACGAGGAGCGGACCCGGATCCGAATCTCTCCCTCGCCGGCGTGGGGCGTCTCGACCTCCGTCAACATCGGCCCCGATCCCAGGCTCGCGGTCACCACTGCGCGCATTGTCTCTCCTCGCTACCGACACACCACTGTGGACGGAGCACCCCAGGGCGTGCCGACACTAACCGCGACCCGACGGTCACCGGCACCGTCCGTCCCAGCGGGCATGACCGCCGAATGTCCATCCGCGGCTGTGCCGTTCGTCGTGGGGTCATGGATACCGAACGAGATGTCGTCACGGGCGCGAGTACCGAGGTGGAGCTGGTCGTGGACCGGCCGATCGAGGAGGTATGGGCACTGGTGACCGATGTGAGCAGAATCGGCGAGTGGAGTCCGGAGTGCGTCTTCGCGGCCTGGCGGCCGGGGCAGGATGAGCTGCCGCGGGTGGGCGCGTGGTTCGACGCCCGCAACGAGTACGCCGACGGGTACAACGCAACCGTCGAGTGTGTGGTCACCGCCGCCGAGCGGCCTTCGGTCTTCGAGTGGGTGGTACTGGACGACGACCTCGATACCGCCCGACCCGGGTCGATCTGGCGCTACGAGCTCGAGCCGGACGAACGGGGGCAGGGCACCCGGGTCCGGCACCGCTTCACGCACGGTCCGGGCATGACCGGGCTGCGGGAGGGCGCACATGCGGTGGTGGACCGCCGGCTCGCGCAGCTGAACCGCAACATGACGGCTACCCTGCACGCGATGGTCGATGCGAAGGAGACACGGGGATGAAGTTCATGCTTTTCGTCTGCGTCGACGCCGCGGTCGTCGAGAGGCTGCCGGACGAACCGGACCGCGACGAACCCATGCCGTGGGCCGACGAGCTCGACGCGGCGGGCATCCGGCTCGACGGGGACCAGCTGCGGCCGCCGCGGGACGCGACAACGGTCCGGGTACGGGGCGGCGAGGTGCTGCTCGGCGACGGACCCTTCGCCGAGACGAAGGAAGTCATCATCGGGTACGACGTCATCGAGTGCGCGGACCTCGACGAGGCCGTCGCGATCGCGGCGAAGCATCCGGTCGCGCACAACGGTCTGATCGAGATCCGGCCGTTCTACGGGTGAACGTCGAAGAGGTCGTCGCGGACACGTTCCGGCAGGAGTGGAGCCGGATCGTGGCCACGCTGATCCGCGTGACCGGCGACTGGGATCTGGCCGAGGAGTGCGCACAGGACGCGTTCGCGCAGGCGTTGGCCCGGTGGCCGGGCGACGGGGTACCGCGCCGGCCCGGCGCGTGGATCCTCACCGCCGCCCGGAACCGGGCCATCGACCGGCTCCGCCGGCGCAACGTCGAGACCGCCAAGCTGCGGGAGATCGCCGTGATCGGTGAACCGGACCGGGTCGCCGACCCCAGCGGGATCGGCGACGACCGGCTGCGGCTGCTCTACACCTGCTGCCACCCGGCGCTCGCGCTGGAGGCCAGGGTCGCGTTGACGCTGCGGACACTCGCCGGTCTGACGACCGCCGAGATAGCCCGGGCCTGCCTGGTCTCCGAGGCCACGATGGCCAAGCGACTGGTACGGGCCAAGGCGCGCATCCGCAACGCCGGCATTCCGTACCGGGTACCGTCGGCCGATCTGCTTCCGGCGCGTACGTCCGGCGTACTCGCGGTGTTGTACCTGCTGTTCAACGAAGGCTATGCGGCGACGGCAGGTGCGGACCTGGTACGGCCGGATCTGTCTGCCGAAGCGATCCGGTTGGCCCGCCTGCTCGCGCAGCTGATGCCCGGCGAACCCGAGGCCCTTGGGCTGCTCGCCCTCATGCTGTTGCACGACGCGCGGCGCGATGCCCGCGTCGACGGCGACGGCCGGCTCGTGACGCTCGAGGACCAGGACCGGACACGTTGGCGGCGCGACGAGATCGACGATGGCGTAGCGGTGCTCGAGTCGGCGCTCGACCGCGGCGATGTCGGGCCCTACCAACTGCAGGCGCTGATCGCGGCCTGCCATGCCACCGCGGAGACCGCGGCGGACACCGACTGGGCCGGCATAACGCGGTTGTACGAGCGGCTGATGGCGGTGCTGCCGTCGCCGGTCGTGGCGCTGAACCACGCGGTGGCGGTCGCGATGTCGGACGGTCCCGCCGCCGGACTGGCTCTCGTCGAGCGGCTCGAAGTGGACGGCCGGCTCGCCGGGTACCACCTGTTGCCGGCGGCCCGGGCCGATCTGCTGCGGCGGCTCGGCCGGCACGACGAGGCCGCGGCGGCGTACCGGTCGGCTATCGAGCTGGCGGACACCGTGCCCGTCCGCGAGCACCTCGCCGGCCGCTTGGTCGCGCTTCAAGCGCCGTTGCAGCGCCGTTTCAGTCCCCCCTGACAGTCTCGCCCGGTCCAGGGACGTGCCTGGCCGAGCGAGGGAGTCGACGTGACTGTTCCTACCACCGTGGCGGCCTCCGGGCTGCGGCGCAGCTTGCTGTTTGCCGCTGCCTTGCTGGTCGCTCTCATACCAACCGCCGCCGGGGCCGCGCAGCCTGGTTCGATCCTGGGGGCGCCGCCGATCAGCTGGCTCGGCGGCGGCACGATCGGCGTCCAGGGCATCGCCGTATCGCCGGACGGCCAGACGCTGGCGACCGCCGCCGGTGACAACACCGTGAAGCTGTGGCGGGTCTCCGACCAACGGCTCATCCGCACGTTGGTGGGCCACCAATCCACCGTCTCGTCGGTCGCGTTCAGCCCGAACGGGCAGTTCGTCGCGTCCGGTGGGGACGAGGCCCTCGGCAGCTCGATCGGCCACGTGAAGCTGTGGCGGGTCTCGGATGGTGCTTTCCTGTTCGACTTCAAGGTGCCGGCCGGTAGCGGCCTGGCGTATTCGGTAGCCGTATCGCCGGACGGCACGCTGCTGGCCAGCGCCCACGCGAACGGGAACATCTACCTGCTCCGGATGTCCGACGGCGCTTTGGTGCGCACCCTGTCCGGTCACACCGACCAGGTGTTCGCCGTGGCGTTCTCGCCGGACGGCACGATGCTCGCGTCCGGCAGCGGCGACCGGACGGTCCGGATCTGGCGGGTGTCGACCGGTACGCAACTGCGCCGGTTGACCGGGCACACCTTCCTGGTGACCGCCGTCGCGTTCTCCCCGGACGGGACGACGCTGGCCTCCGGCAGCTTCGACACCACGGTCAAGCTGTGGCGGACATCCAACTTCAGCCTGATCCGGACGCTCACGCACCCCGACGCGGTGTCCACTGTGGCCTTTTCGGCGGACAGCCAGACGCTCGCCTCGGGCGGGTCGAACTTCGACACCCGGCTGTGGCGGGTCTCGACCGGTGTGCTGCTGCGTACGCTGCCGGGTTCGCAGAAGCACTCCGTGAGCAGCCTGCGGTTCATCGGGTCGGCCACGATCGCGGCCGGCGGCTTCGACGGTCACGGCCGGCTCTGGCGGGCGGCCGACGGCGGGCTGCGGGCGACGTTCGGGGAACACACCGCCGCGGTACGCGGCGCGGCGTTCTCGCCGGACGGAACCGTGTTGGCATCGGCCGGCGACGACACACTCGCCAAGCTGTGGCGCGCGGCCGACGGCGTGGTGCTGCGGACGCTCGACGGGCACACCGATGTCGTCAACGCGGTCGCGTTCGCGCCCGACGGTGCCCGGGTGGCGACCGCGGCCGGATCGCCGCCACCGTTCACCACGGACACCAGGATCAACGTGTGGTCCACGAGTGGCACGCTGCTCAGCGTTCTGGCCGGGCACGGCGGCGGCAGTACCGGGGTGGCGTTCTCCGCGGACGGGCAGACGATCGTCTCCTCCGGACGGGACAACACCCTGCGGTTCTGGCGGGCATCCGACGGTACGCTGCTGCGCGCGGTGACCGCCGGCTCCCCCAACGGCGCGCTGGCGATCTCCCGGGACCGCCTGATCGTGGCGGTCCCCGGTGCCGGCACGGCCGTCAACATCTACTCCACTGTGGACGGTACGTTGCTGCGTACCGCGCACACCACATCGGCCACGGTCAGCTCGCTGTCCTTCTCGGGGGACGGCAGCCTGCTGGCCGCCGGAGAGGACGCGTTCGGCAACAACGTCGAGATCTTCCGGGTCGCCGACGCCACGCTCGTCCGGACTCTCGCCGGAGACCCGAACGGCTTCGTGCAGGGTGTCGCGTTCGCACCCAACGGGGCGACGCTCGCCTCGGGCTCGGGGTTCTCCCACGTGATCCAGCTGTGGGACCCGGCGACTGGGGTCCTGCGGGCCGAGTTCGACTCCGAGACCGGCGCGGGTCCGTTCCCGTCGCTGCCGCTGGCGTACTCGCCGGACAGCAGCCAACTCGGCTATGGCCGGGGCGATGCCACCGTGGTTCTCGCCCGGCCGTGACCGGATCGATCGTGCCGCCGTGCCGTGGTCACCACGGCACGGCAGCACGCTGCCGCGCCCGCTCGGTTTCGTGGGCTTCGGCCAGTTCGTTCGCGTAGGCGCGGAGCAGGGCGTGGCACGAATACCGGCCGGGCAGGCGTTCGTCGAGCAGGTGCGCCCGGGTCAGCTCGGCGACCAGCGTGTGCCCCCGGCGGCCGGAGACGCCGGCGAGGCTGGTCACCGCGGACACGTCGATGTCCGGCTCGGGATGTCGGCCGACCAGCCGGAACAGGCGCGCGGCCGCGGCGCTGAGGGTGCGATACGACCACGCGAAGACCTCGCGAAGGTCAGTGGCGGGCTCGTCGCCGCACAAGGTGTCCAAAGTGGACGCCTCCAGGGCAGCGGCGGTCGTCGCCAACGTGGCTCTCGTAGCACTGGCGGCGGTCACCGCCAGGGCGAGTGGCAGCCCGGCGCAGCGGTTCACGATGGCCTCCACCGCCTCGGGTTCGGCGGCCACCCGGGTGGCACCCAGCCGCCGGCCGAGCAGCTCGCGGGACTCGGCCGGAGTGAGCAGGTCCAGCGTCAGCGGGTGGGCATTCTCGGCGGCGACCAGGCCGGTGAGCTGGTTGCGGCTGGTGATCAGCACTTGGCAACCGGGGGTGCCGGGGAGCAGCGGGCGGACCTGCTCGTCGTCGCGGGCGTTGTCGAGCACCACCAGTACCCGCCGGCCGGTCAGCAGGCTGCGGTAGAGCCCGGTCAGCGCCGGCAGGCCGACCGGCATCCGGGCGGTGGAGATCCCGAGCGCACCGAGCAAGCCCCGCAACGCCTCGACCGGGCTCGTCGGCGAGCCACTCGCGTCGTAGCCGTGCAGGTTCACGTACAGCCGCCCGTCGACGAACCGGTTTGCCACCCGGTGCGCCCAGTGCACGGCCAGCGCGGTCTTGCCTACGCCGGCGGTACCGGCGAGCACGCACACCGTACCGGGTGGCAGACTGTCCAACGTGGACAGTTCCGCGGCTCGACCGACGATCGGTACCGCCGTCGGCAACTGGGTCGGTACCGCGGCCGGCCCAGCCACCGGCGGTACGGCGAGCGCGGGATCCTGCCGCACGATGCCCGCGTACAGGTCCCGCACCGGCTGGCCGGGGTCGATGCCCAGCTCGTCGGCCAGCGCACGGCGCAGCCGGTCGTACGCGGCAATCGCCTCGGACCGCCGCCCACCTCGGTACAGCGCGAGCATCAGCCGGCCATGGATCTGCTCGTCGAATGGATGGTCCTCGGCCATGTGGACCAGCTCCGGGACGAGGGCCAGATCCTCGCCCAGCGCGAGCCGGGCGTCCACCAGCGTCCGGGTCGCCTGCGACCTGAGCTCCGCCAGCCGGTCGGCCTGCTCTGCCAGCCAGCCCGAGGATGCGACATCGGCCAGCGGCCGGCCCCGCCACAGCGCGAGCGCGGCCTCCAGCCGGCTGACCCGCACCGCCGGATCGGTGGCCTCCCGGCCCTGCCGGATCAGCCGCTCGGCGAGCTGGACGTCGGTGCCCTCGGGGCCGAGATCCAGCACGTAACCGGGCGTCCGGGCGAATATCGCGGTCCGGCTGCCCAGCAGCCGGCGGAGGTACGAGATGTGGCTCTGCAACGTGTTGGACGCGATCCGGGAGGCATCGTCGCCCCACACGGCATCCACGAGTCGGTCGACGCCGACGATCTGTCCACAGTAGAGCGCCAGGACGGCGAGCAGCGCCTTGCGGCGCGGTCCGCGTACCGGTTCCGGTACCCCGTCCAGCGTGACGTCGATCGGGCCGAGCAGCCTCACGTACATGCGTGGTACCGGCCGAGTGCGGCGACGGCGTCCGCGGTCATGCGGGCGACCACCGACGCGGCCGGCTCGACCTTGTCGACGAGCCCGACCCCTTGCCCGGCGAGCAGGGCCATCTCCTCCAGATCACCGGTGGTCAGGCCGCGCATCGGTACGAGGTTGCTGAAGCGGCGCATCTCGACCTGTTGCCCCATGAGGTCCATGTGCCCGATGACCGGCTCGGCCGACGTGTCGACAGGCACCTCCGCGGCCCGGTCGGCCCATTCGCGCACCACTCTGTTGCGCAGCACCCGCATCGGGTTGAAGCTCGGCATGTCCGGACCGAAGATGCCGGTGCGCACGGTGTCGATCCCGGCCGCGCCGACCAGGCGATCGCGGTACCCGTCGTGTGCCGCGGACTCCACGGTGGCCACGAACCGGGTGCCGACCCAGACTCCGTCCGCGCCGAGCATCAGTGCCGCGGCCAGCCCCCGCCCGTCGGCGACGCCGCCGGAGGCGAGCACGAGCGCCGGGGCCACGGCGTCGACGACGACCGGCAGCAACGCGAACGTCGGCAGGGTCGCGAAGTTGTGCCCGCCCGCCTCGCAACCCTGCGCCACCACGACGTCCACCCCGTCGTCGACCGCCCGCTTCGCGTCGGCCACCGATCCGACCTGCTCGAACACCCGGATCCCGGCCGCGTGCAGCTGATCGATCCAGGCCCGCGACGGGTGTCCCCAGTGGAACGACACCACCGCGACCCGGGCGTCGCCCACGAGCTCGATCTGCTCCGGCCGGGTGAACGGGGTGATGAAGTTGACGTTGAACGGCCGGTCGGTACCGGACCTGATGGCGTCGATCGTCTTGGTGAGGACCGGATCCGGCATCAGCCCCACGCCGAGGGAGCCCAGCGCGCCGGCGTTGCTCACCGCGACGGCGAGGTCGGGGGTACCGCCCACGAACGCCATTCCGGCCTGCGCGATCGGTGTGGACAGGCCGAGTGTCTCGGTGAATCTGGTGACGAGGTTCATGGGTACACCGTGTCGGATCTCGGCCGCACGGGTGTTGCCGCGCGCGCGGCATGTGTTTGCGTTCAGTGCACGATCGGGGGGTTGGGGAGGCTCGTGATGCAACGCTGGTCGACGGTGGAGGCACCGCCCGCGGCGCAGTTCACTCGCTGGCGGGAGCTCATCTGCGAGGCGTTCCTGGATCTGACTCCGGAGTCGGATCTGCGGGACGGGTTCGCCGGCACGGTGACCCAGTGGCCCCTCGGGGTGCTGAGCATCGCCCGGATCGACTCACAACGCCAGCACGTACGGCGTACCGCGCGGGACATCGCCCACGCTCCGCAATCCGGTTTCTACGCCAACTTCCAGGTGCGCGGCACCAGCCTGATGAGCCAGCACGGCCGGTCGACGGTACTGCGGCCGGGCGACTTCGCGGTGGTCGACACCACCGAGCCGTTCGAGTTCGACTTCCGGGACGACTTCCGGCAACTGTCGCTGTTCCTGCCGAGGTCGTTGCTGGACAACCAACTGAGTGCCGCGGTGCGCACGGCGACCCGGGTCGGTACCGCCACCGGCGCCGGCGCGGCGGTTCGCCACGCCCTGCTCGCGCTGACCCGGGGCGACCTGCCCGAGGACACCGCGGCACGGCTGGCGGTGCACGCCGCCGGCATTCTCGCGGTGGCGCTCGAGGAACCGGCCGCCACGTGGGCCACCCCGTACCGGCACGATCGGCTGCACGCCGCGGCGCTGGCCGACATCGACGAGCACCTGGCCGACGACGACCTGTCCCCGCCCGCCACCGCACGCCGGCTCGGTGTGTCGGTACGCCTGCTGCACGCGGTCTTCGCCGGACGGCAGCGCACGTTCGCCGCCGAGGTGCGCCGGCGCCGGCTGGAGGTGGCGTGGCGCACCCTACGGGACCCGGCCCGGGCCCACCTGCGCGTCATCGACGTGGCCGTCGAGGCCGGGTTCACCGACGTGACCAGCTTCCACCGCGCGTTCCGGCGCGAGTACGGCCGCACGCCGGCCGCGATACGCGGCACTTTCGGCCCTACCGAGCCGCTGGTCCGCGCGAGAAGTTGCGATTAGGCAGTCAGGTATCGAGCAGCTCGCAGAGCTTCGTGACCGTGTTCCAGTTGCGCGCGGTGACGAAGACCTTCAGGTTCTTCTCGACGAAAGCACTCACCGGCGGCGCACCCTGTATGCCGTTGGGGCACCACTGATAGACGACCCGGTCGCCGATCGCTATCTCGTCCGGCGCTAGCTGTGTCGGGTCGTGGGCCGCCAGCAGCTTCGGAGCCGGTGACGCCGACAGGAAATGCACCAACATGCGCGACCCGTTGGTGGCGACGTCGCGGAACGGGCTGCCGTCGAGTGCCTTGCGCAGCTCCGGGCCGGTACGCACCAGGCACCGTACCGTCATCCCGAATTCCCGCTCGATGCCTTTCTCTATCTCGGTGGCCAGCTTGTCGGGTTTGCGCTTGCTGGTGAACACCGCGTTGCCGCTCTGCAGGTGGGTGGCGACATCGGTGTACCCGAGATCCGACAGAAACCGCCTCAGTTCCGCCATGGCGATTTTCTTGTTGCCGCCCACGTTGATACCGCGAAGCAACGCCGCATACCTGGCCACGTGGTTGATTATGTCCCATCGCGTGGACCATCCGACCGGTCCGGGGTCATGCCCCGGTGAGCCGCCGCGCGGCCAGTTCGGCCAACATCGCGGCGGCGTCGCCGAGCACGCTGTCGTCGAACACCGCACGCGCCGAGTGATTCGGCGGGGACGACGCGGGATCGCCGGCACACGCGCCGAGGAACATGTACGAGCCGGGGACCGCTGCCAGTACGCGGGAGAAGTCCTCGGATCCCGTCAGCGGCTTGTCCATCAACGAGAAGCGCTCCTCGCCGAACACGTCGCGAGCCGTGTCGGCGACGAACTCGTACTCCGCGGCGTTGTTGACGGTCGCCGGGTACTCGCCTTCGAAGCGCACCTCCACCTCGACCCCGTGCGCGGCCGCGAGGTGCTGGCACAGCTGTACCGCCAACTCGCCGATCCGGTCCCGGGTCTGCGTCGAGAACGCGCGGATCGTGGCCTCGAACGTGGCGTCGTCGGGGATGACGTTGCGTTTGACGCCGGCATGGAACATGCCCACGGTCAGGACGACCGGGTCCGCCGAGTCGAACCGGCGGGTCAGCATGGTCTGCAGCGCACCGACCATCTCGCACGCGGCGGGAATCGGATCGCGCGCGTCGTGCGGGCGGGCGCCGTGCCCACCGGCGCCGACCACGCGCACGAACAACCCGGCCGACGCGGCCATGAACGGCCCGGGCCGCGAGGTGAACACGCCACGGGCGAACAGCGACGAGGTCACGTGCAACCCGTAGGCGTAGTCGGCCGGCCGGCCCGCGGCCTCGAGTACTCCCTCGGCGATCATGTGGCCCGCCCCGTCGAAGCCCTCCTCCCCCGGCTGGAACATGAACACCACATCACCGGCCAACTCGTCCCGGTGCGCGCACAGGAGCCGGGCCGCGCCGACGAGTCCCGCCGTGTGCAGGTCGTGGCCGCAGGCATGCATCGCGCCCTCGTGCCGTGAGCTGAACGGCTCCCCCGACTTCTCACCGACCGGCAGGGCATCCATGTCGCCGCGCAGCAGCACGACCGGCCGCTCTCCGGCGGCCGCCTTGCCCCCGCGCAGGACGGCGGTGACCGACGACAGCGCCTTCCCGGTGCCGATCTCCAACGGCAGGCCGTCCAGCGCCGCGAGCACTCTTTCCTGGGTACGCGGTAGATCGAGGCCGACCTCGGGAATCTGGTGCAGCTCGCGCCGCAGCGTAACGAGGTCTTCGTGCAGGGCAGTGGCATCCGCGCGGAGGGTCATTGCAGGAATTTAACTCACCAGCGGCAGGTCCGCCGCACGCCTAGGATCGACGGTATGGATCGCGCCGAGCACGAGGTCGTCGCGTTGTACCAGCGCCTGTTGTCCGCGTGGAACGGGCAGGACGCGCAGGGGTTCGGTCGACTGTTCACAGAGGACGGTGAACAGATCGGCTTCGACGGCAGCCAGGTCGCGGGAGCAACCGCGATCGCCGCCGAGTTGGACCGCATCTTCACCGACCACCGGACCGCGCGGTTCGTCGCACTCGTGCGCGGCGTCCGCTTCCCGAGCAACGACGTGGCGGTACTCCGAGCGGAGGTCGGGATGGTGCCACCCGACGGCGGTGACGTCCTGCCCGACCGGAACGCGGTGCAGTCCATGGTGGCCGCACGCGACGCCGATGGGTGGCGGGTGGCGCTCTTCCACAACACGCCCGCCCAGTTCCACGGCCGGCCCGAGGCCGTCGAGGCGTTGACGGACGAGCTGCGGTCGGCGAACCCGTTCAGCTGACGTCGGTCGGCTCCGGCACGTCGAAGCGCCAACGGGTCTGGCTGAACTCCCCCTTGCCGAAGCCCAGCACCTTGACCGGGACCACCCCGTACACCACGGCCTCGCCGGCCTCGTGTTGGAAGGCGCCGTCGCGCACGTCGTAGTGCCAGTCGCTGCCGTACTTCGACTCGTACGCCTGCGCGATCCGCCGGAGGCAGGCGTCGTCGCGGATTCGCATGGCCCCGCCCTCGACCACGAGATCCAGCCCTTCGTTGAGGGCGTTGCATCCGGTGGTGAGCACGCAGTACGGGTTCTGGACAAGGTTGTGCGCCTTGCGTTCGCTGGGACCGGTACAGAAGTACGCGGCGTCGTCGATCCAGACGGACATTACCGGCGTGACGTGCGGCCGCCCATCGGGTCGCACGGTCGACAGCCAGGACACCTCTGCGTCGGCCAGGTGCTGGCGCACGCGCGTCCAGGTCGGTGGGGTCGCGCCCGCGCTGCTGAACCTGGTGTCCAGTTCGCTCGGTGGCGCCTTGTCGACCATGTTGCCTCCTCCCGCTAGCCGACGACCGCCGTCCCGGTGACCAACCGGCTGATCCGGGTTACGGTCTCGAAGTCGTCGGTCATGCAGTTCTTGGTCAGCGCGAACGCGATACCGGTGGCGGTATCGCCGAACGCGTAGCTCCCGCCCGCGCCACCCATGCCGAACGCGGTAGAAGGCTGCCCGGGGGCGGCGCCGGGAAGCCCGATCGCATACCCGAGTCCCCAGACGGACGGGTTGCCGAAGAGCTCGTCCCTGCCACTGGCGGCGATCGCGGTGACCTGACCCAGCCGCTCCGGGGAGATCAGGCGTACACCGTCCACCTCACCCAACAGCGCGGCGTACACGCGCGCCATGGCACGGGCCGAGGTCGCCGCGGTGGCCGGGATGTTCGCGGCCAGGATGTCGCCGCGGTTGCCCAACTCGGCCGACGGCGCCAGCGTGGCCGCGTGGGTGTCCTCGGCGTCCTCCAGCCGGGCGAGCCTGCCCTGCTCCCGCTCGGGTACGCCGAGGTACAGCTCGTCGGTCACACCGAGCGGCCCAGCCACCTCGTCCCGGAGCACCTGCGAGATCGGTCTGCCGGTGGCGCGCCGGACGATCTCGCCGAGGATGTAGCCGAACGTCCACGCGTGGTAGCCGATCTTCGTGCCGGGTTCCCACGACAGCCGCGCGTCGGCGACGGTCGCGCACATGCGATCCCAGTCGCACAGGTCCTCCGGCGTGGTCCCGCTCGGAACTTCGGGTACTCCGGCCGAGTGCGTCAGCACATGCCGGACGGTCACGGTGTCCTTGCCGTGGGCGCCGAACTCCGGCCACACCTCCACGATCCGGGTCTCGTACCCGAACAGGCCGCGCTCGACGAGCACGTGCACCACGGCCGCCGTCGCACCTTTGCCGATCGAGAAGTTGTAGAACGGCGTGCTCGACCCGACCCGGCGTCCGGTCGCCGGATCCGCCATGCCCGCGACGGCGTCGACCACCAGCACGCCGTCCCGGTGGACCGCGACCTGAACGCCGCGCTCGACACCGGACTCCACCAGCTCGTCGATGGCGTGCTGGATCCGCATACGGTTGCCGTACCCGCCGGGGCCCGCTCTCAACCAGCTTGCCCGCGGTCGGGATAGATTCGCGAGGCCACGAGCCGCCAGTACCGTTCCGGGCCGAGGACGCCACGCGCCAGCCAGACGAGCGCGCAGCTCACGAAGAGAACCGAGGCGAGTCGATCAATGATGCGCAGGGCCAGGAAGGCGGTCGTCACGAGCCAGTGGACCCGCTTCCCGTAGACGCAGTAATCTTCGCGGAAGCACGCCTGCTGCAGCTCGACGTCGAGGCCGACATCCGGCGGGCCGAGGATCGACCGGTCGACAACGGTGCTGCCGTGGCCAGGCGCCACGATGGTGCATTCCCACCAGTACCCGAAACCATGGTGGCTCACCGGCCCGACCCGTTCGCAGAACCGCACCGTGACGGCGACAGTCTGCTCCGTCGGGCCGCGCGTGCTGGATCCGAGAGAAGCTCCTAGATCAGGTATCGAAAGGTCCAACCATCCGCATGGTATCGCCGCCACCCAACCTCAGAGCAGGCTAACCACCGTCAGCGCCACCGCAGCCACCAACACGACGACCAGGCAGCCGACCATCAACCAAGAGATCTCGACTGTCTGTTTCTCGTCGGCACCGCGGATCGCCCCCGGCGACGCGGGCACTCGCGGAGCCAGGTACACGAGACCAACCTCGGCACCGTCCACAATGGTTACTGCCCGCTCCGCTGCGCCGAAGCCCTCGTAGCGGCCGACGGTGACGCTGACCTGAACGCGATGCTCCCCGGCCGGTAACGGCATCCGATGCGGTTCCCAGCCACGGGTCTCGACGCGTTCGCCGTCGACGAGAAGGACCGGAGAGGTCGTCTCGTACACGGCACGGATCGCGGAGGTGGGGTGCCGGAAGTCGATGCTCAGCACCCCATCCCCGGGTGGTTCTGTCAATGGAACACCTTGTGTTTGATCACATCGGCCAGTACACCTCCGCCGAGCTCACCGGAGATGCTGGGCCACGACTCCTGGACGATACCTTTGTAGACGTGTGCGCTGCGCTGGACGAGACCCGGCACCCGCGCCGAGCCGGGGTGGCGGGGCAGTGCGAGCGTACGTAGCGATTGGTGCGTGAGGCGCAGCGACTTGACACCCGCGGCCGTGAACAACTGGCGTGCGTCCTGGCCGACCAGCTCCTTGGTCGCGAGTTTGCCGACGCTCGTGCCCGCTCGGGCGCTCGAGGCGGCGCGCGCGGCGAAGGAGCCGGCACTCCGGGCAAAGGTACCGGCCGCCGCACCGGCCGCCTCGCCCAGCACGAACCCGACTCCCGCGCCCAACGCGCCAAAGACCCCACCGATGACGGCGGAAACCACAATGTCCTTGAGGCCCTTGCCCTCCACGGCCGCGGTGACCGCACCGCCGACCGCACCGGCGAGCGCGCCACACGCCAGCGAACCGGCCCCCATCGTGATGGCCATGCAGGCGGACGCGACCAGCAGCCCGGCCCCGATGCCGATGATCTGAGCCTTGTGATCCTTGACCCAGTCGACCGCCTTGTTCCACCAGTTCTTCTTCGCCTCCTTCTTGGGTTCCTTCTTCGGCTGGCTCGGCGCCTTTGGTGTGGCCCCAGGCCCGGGCACGTCGTACGTGGCGCCACACTCGCCGAACTTGCGGCACTCGTACCGTCGCTGCCGCTTCTCCTCAGCTCGCTTCTCCGCGCGGCTGCGGTTCATCTCGGCCTGGAATGCCCGGTCGTCCGCGCCGCCGCACACGTCGAGGCAGATGGTGGGGGCGAGTCCGTCCGGGTCGCTGGATGTGACCGGTGAGCCGCTGGCGTAGCTGTACCCGTGCATCTGCTGCGGATCGTTCTGGTCGACGAACGGGTCGACGCTCACGAAGCGTCCGATCGACGGGTCGTACTCGCGGGCGCCGAGGTGGACCAGACCGGTGTTGTCGACGGTGCCGCCGACGAAGCCCTTGCTGTTGGGCCAGCCGGGCTGCGCGCCACGCGGCGTGCCGAACGGCGTCTGGCGTCGAGTGGTGGTTGCCTGGGACACCGCGTCTATCGCGGTCTGCTGGGTACCTTGATGGTCACCGCCGAACCAGGTGAGGCCGGCGGCGGTCCGGCTGGCGATGGTGGAGCTGCGGTAGCCGTAGTAACGGGTGCAGGTACGCGCACCGGTCGTGGTGGTGTAACGCAACTCCTGTCCCGGCAGGTAGAGCGTCTTGCCGGTGGGATCCCGACGGACGAGCCGGTTGCCGTCGGCATCGTAGACATAGGTCGTCGTACCGGTGCTGTCTGTGGACGTCTCCAGGTGGCCCTCGGGGTCCCAGGTGAGCGTCTGCGGCCCCGCCGCGGCGGTCGGCCTGCCGAGCGTGTTGCCGGCGGTGTCGTACGTGTACGACGCGGTGCGCGTGCCGGTGTTGTCGGTCGTCGACGTGCCGGTGACGGTGTGTGGGCGCGGGCCACCCGCGGCGGGGTAGGTGTAGGTCGTCGTGACATCGCCGGCGGGCGTGGCATGGTCGACCTGGTTCAGCCGGTTGCCGGTCTTGTCGTAGGCCCAGGACAGCCAGTACCTTGCCGGCCCGCCCAGCCCGCTCGGCGTCGGGTTCGCGGCGCACGAGCCGCTCGCTGGGGTCCAGGCTTCGGTGAGCCGCTGCAGGTAGTCCTGCCGGAAGCACTGGTGGTCACCGGTCGCGGTGTCCGAGATGCGGGTGATGTTCCCCGCGTTGTCGTACGTGTAGTTCAGGTCGGCGACCGTGGCGGGCGTACCGGACTCGCGCTGGGTAACGATGCGGGTGAGCCGGTTCGTGTCCGGCTCCCGAGCGTAGGCCAGCCACGTCTTGTAGCCGGTGCCACTGAACAGTCCAGTGTGGAGAGTCAGCTGGTCGATCAGGCCCAGTGCGTTGTAGCGCGTGTCCGACACGTAGCTGAACTCGCTGGTGCCATACACCGTGGACAGCCAGATCGGTAGACCGAGGGTCTGGTCGTAGTGGTAGTCGAGGGACTCGCCGGGCAGGTCTCCAGCAGCGGGCACCGTCGACCAGTCAGGGCTGCCGTCGGCCAGGTAACCGGAGCGGTACGTGTAGACACCGTCCAGCCCGACTTCGGACGGCGGTACGGTGATTCGGTGCTCGGTCGGCTCGTAGAGGTCGTTGTAGCTGACGATCTCGTCCACATAGGAGCTGCTGCCGATGTTGCGGATGGAACTGGTCAGGTAGCCCTTGGCGACTGTGTCGTACGTCCACCGGGCCCGAGCCGTGCCGACCACCGCGGTCAGGTAGACGGCCGTCTTCCGGCCGAGGGCGTCGTACGTGTAGACGAGCTTCTTGTTACGGGCATCGGTGGTGGACGTGATCTGGCCGGCGTTGTCGTAGGTCAGCGTGGTGGTGCCCTTGTCGGGATCCACCATGGTCCGCTGTCGGCCGAGCAGATCGAATGTGGAGTCCCAATGGTTCCCGACCGGATCGGTCACCGAGGTCAGCTGGCCCTTGCGGTCGTAGGTGTACGTCGTCGTGTCGGAGGGGCCGGTTGGAGTCGGCGCCTGGAACTGGCGGAAGGCGACCGTGCGTCCGTCCACGTCAACAACGGTCGAGGTGGCCGTGCCACCGGCCGGCGGCGTCACGTCGGTGTGGTCACCACCGTAACTCGTGCGGGTTCGCCAACGTTCCACTGTGTACGGCTGGAATATTTCGTCGGTAGCCCGTCCCGTACCGTCGAAGACCGACCTTGTCTGGTTCGGCACATCGGTCGGATCGGCGGGCCGGACCAATGTCGTGCCCGCCGGGCCACGGTTGTCGTAGTAGGCACCGTAGCTGCGCACGGCCCGCCCGACGGTGTCGTAGAAAATATCGGTGAGTATCCGGCCTCCGGAGGGCGACGGCGACTGGGTCTGCCGGCTCCGCAGCATCCCGTCGAGCAGCGCGTACGTGGTGACGTAGCCACTGCCGCTCGGTAACAGCTTGGCCGTGGTCACCACGGTTGGGGCATCGTTGCGCAGCAGGTACGCGAAGGTGAAGTTCGCCGTCTGGGTGGCCCGGTCGCGACCCGGTGTCCAGACCGCCGTGAGTCGGCCGAGGCCGTCGTACGCCAGGTCGGTGCGCTTACCGTTGGGATCGACGGTCGATGTCGGTGACCCGAATGCCGGGTCGAGGTTCGCCCGCGTCTCGTGCAGCAACGGGTTCGTGTCCGTCCTCGCCGTGACCGGTCCACCGGTCGAGGGAGTATAGGCGGTAAGCGTGTGACGGTTCAGCGCATCCCAGGTGTCGACGGACCGGCCGTGGGCGTCGTACGACGTGCCGGATACCGTGACGAAAGTCGGGCTCCCGGCGTTCCACGCGTCGGCCTGCTGGACCAGGGTCTCGTCGCCCTTGCTGGGCGCCGTACCCCAAGCCTGGTTGTCGTAGGACGACTTCACGTCGGAGATGACGTCGTTCTCGTCGGCCACCGGCTGCGCACAGCCGACCGCGAACCGCTGCTCGCGGTGCTCGGCCTCGACCACCCACGCGGTGGTGTTGCGGGGTTCGTAGACGGTTCTCGTGCACTGCTGGTCATCGGTCACCGCCAGGTCGCCCTCGTCATCCACGGTGATCGGCATGCCGTACCCGTCGAACGACGTCGTGACCCGGGTCTGCCGGGCCGGCCGGCCGCCGTCCAGCGCCGTGCGGTTGACGACGATCGCGGTGTTGGTGAACCGGGCGTGCACGGTGTCCCCGTTGATGGTCCGCGTGGCGGTCGGCGCGGAGGCCCACGGCGTGTTGACCGTGGCGGACACCTCGGCGCCGCCGGGGCCGTTGTAGGTGATCTGCTCGCGAACCGAACCGGCCCACCAGTCCTCGTCGTTGATGCCGTCGATGACGACGGTCCGGCTACCGGTCGGCTGCTTGTCGCCGTGCATCCCGCGGAAGTACCGGGTGGTCGAGTATGTCTGCTCCCCCGGGTCGCCCATCGTCACACCGACGGTGCCGTAGCCGCGCCAAACCGACCACGTCTTGTACTCGGGACCGATGATGCCGTCGTCGTCGGTGTAGTGCCACGCCGGGTCGCCGAGATACGAGTAGTGGTACGCGACGCGTGGGCTGCCGAACGGCGGTACGCCACCGGTGTTGTCGGCCTCCACGATGTCCGTGACGACGTACTTGTGGAACCAGTCCTGCACCGGGGTGGTAAAGCCGTCCGGCTTCCATTTCACCGGATAGCAGCGCCGGTTGTTGGCGTGCGGGGTGGGCTTGGGACCGGTGGCCGTGCAGTCCGAGCCGGAGTAGGTTACCGAGACCGTTCCGCCGCTCTCGGTCCGGATGCGGGCCAGCCGGTGCCAGTTCATCGAGGTGGCGAAGTCCACGCCGTCGACCCGGTTGTTCAACGCCACCGGCGTGAACTCGACGTCGGGCATGGTGGTGTTCTGCCCACCCGCCAGACCGACGTGGGCCAGTCGATCCAGCCACAGACCCGCCCGGTTGGTGTCGCCCGGGTTCGGGAACGAGTGGGTCAGCGTCCACCGCTCCACGTTCCGCAGGGCCGAGACTCCCGGGTCCCAGACCTGGGTTGTCACTGTGGACAGTCGGCGTGTGGTCCAGAATGTCGGCCCGATGTTGTCGCACGGCGACCCGGTGCACTCCTGGTCCCAGGGTGTGTCCGTCCAGTGTGTACCGTCATGGATGGAGCAGCTTGCCAGGCACCGGTCCGCGTAGCCGAGCGCCACCCGGGCCGGCGGGAGGCCGGTGAACACGCTGTCGGTGGACGCGGTGCGCTGGTCGGTGCCGTAGTCCAGGTGGTCCAGCCAACCGGCCCGCACGTAGGAGACCGGGTTGGTGGTGGCGTTGTTGCGGGCGTACTTGTTCGTCTCCGTGGCGTACCACAGGGACATGGTGTTCTTGTGGATGTCGACGACGTAGTCGAGGTTCCAGCGCCACGCCTGGGTACATGACGAGTTCGCGAACGAGGTGGCGTGGCACGGCTCTCCGGCGTGGTTGCCGAACACCGGCGCCGTCCACGTCGACGCGGTCTCCGGCTTGCCCGAAGCCCAGCCGGGCAGGCGGTTCAGGCCGAACCAGTACTGCGTCCCGTCCGTCGTCGTGACCACCCAGTGCTCACCGTTGTCGTCCCCGTTGGCCGCACCGGTGAACCGCTGCACCCGCGAACCGTCGTCGCCGCGGAGGTGCCAGCGTCCCTCGGTGGCGTTGTAGAGCAGCTCTCCGGAGTGCCCCGCCAGCGAGAGCGTGGCGTTGTCGGTAGCCCAGCACTGGTCGCCGACGTCGAGGGAACTGTTGTTGCCGCCGGCCTTGTCGTCGTTGCACGAGCGGTACCTGCGCTCGATGTAGCCGCCGGCCGACAGCTCGAAGCCCTCGCCCACAATGGACGGTTGGTTGTTGTTGGCGGGCTGTCGGCCGTCGACGGACTGCGCCGAATAGGACAGGGTCACGCCGGGGGACGGACCGCCCGCGGCCGGGGGCGAGCGCATCGGGTAGGACCACGAGAAGTCACCCGAGCTCCCACCCGCCGACCAGGTCGACGACTGCTGCAGCGAGGTCGCCTTGTAGTCGCCCGCCGGCCCGGATGCACCGGCCGTGACCGCCAGCAGCCCTGCCCCCGGGATGGTGCCGGACACGCTGCCAGCCACCCAGTCGTTGCGCGACGGCAGCACCCGCCCCGACGACACGTCGACCAGCCTCAGCCGGCTCGCCCAGTCCGCGCCGTACGCGTTGCGGAATCCGCGATAGTCCACCGTCAACTCTGCCGCCCCGGAGACCCGCAGCAGCAGACCACGCACCCCGGCGGCCGCCGTCTGGGCGCGGTCGAGCACCTCGACGCGTACCCGATCCGGCGAACCCGCGGCACGACCGACCCAGACGGGCAACCCACCGACCCGCGCAGGTGCGGCCTCCACAGTGGATACTTCGGTCGCCCCGGCCGCCGGCCACACCGGTGCGGGTCGCTGGGTGCCGTCCGGAACGGGTGGCGGGACAGGTGCGCCACCCGGTCGGATGTCCACGGTCGGCACCGGTTCGATCGGTGTCACCGCGGGCGGCTTGTTCCGGGCCGCCGGCGCGGCGACAGCCGTTGTGTCGTGCAGGGTCGTCGCGAGCGCGGCGACGAGGAGTAGCGCTATACAACGGCGAGCGGACACGACAGCCACCTCAGCTCGACGGAGGGATGAAGGTGATGGCTTCGCCGTTGCGTAGCA
Source organism: Micromonosporaceae bacterium (assembly GCA_035650075.1). GTDB lineage: Bacteria > Actinomycetota > Actinomycetes > Mycobacteriales > Micromonosporaceae > DASSUC01. The sequence goes on from DASRII010000229.1 coordinate 66,168, forward strand.
GCGGCTGATTCACCACGTACGGCAGGCCGTTGACCCCGGCGGCGTCTTCGATGCCGGCGGTCGTTCCGCGCGGCCAGCCGCCCTGTTCCAACGTGCCGTCCAGTGACGCGTAGTTGAACGTGATCCGCCCGTTCTCGTGCAGGATCACCTCGACGGTGACGCGTTTGTCGACGGGTTGACCGAAGACGGCCGCGTCCCGCCACTCGATGACGAACTGCCGGTTGGGCGCGGTACCGACAACCGTGGTGCGCACGGTGGCGGAGGCGTCGACCAGGAAGAGGTCGGCCCAGTAGGGCGCGATCACCCCGTTGGGTGCGGCCGTGTTCGGCATCGGTGCCGGGTCCGGCCGGCTCTCGCCGGGATTGGTCACGTAGATGGCGCCGTTGGTGTCCACCCAGATCGAGGTGTACTGCTGGCCGTAGAGCCGTACCGGGAACGGCAGCGTCAGCGGCGCGACGACGTCGTCTCCGGTGAGCGTGAGCACGGTGGTGTTCGCCGGCACGAACGGCGTCGACGTCACCTCGCAGGTGTAGCCGTACCCGTCGACGCGCCGCGCGACCGCGAACTGTACCGTGACCGGCGCGACGAGCTCGAGCTGCTGTACCTCCGCCGCGCGGCCGCACGGACCGCCGATCTGCGCGGACACCGAATAGTTGCCCGGCACGAAGTACAGCTGGTATGTGCCGTTGGCGGCCGTCGTCGCGGACGGCGCACCCGTCCCCAGCGACACGGTGGCCCCGGCCACGGGTGCCCCGGTCACCGCGTCCACCACCGTGCCGGACATCACCGGAAGCTGGGGCGAGGGGTGGAACACGATGGACTGACCCGAGGCCAGTACCGGCTTGGCGAACGAGTACTCGTAGCCGCCGAAGCCGATCGGGTCCTCGAGCCCGACCGCGGCGTCCGCGCCCTGCTCCAGCGAGCCGGACAGGCCCGCGTAGTTGAGCGTGATGTCGCCGCCCTCCTCGAAGATGACCTCGACGGTGACCTTCACGGTCGAGTTCCCGAAGAAGGCCGCCTCCCGCCATTCGATGACGAACCTGCGGTTCGGTGCCGCCCCGACCACCGCCGTGCGCACGCTCGCCGACGCCGGATCGATGACCAGGTCACGCCAGAACGCGGCCACCAGACCGTTGGGCAACGCCGCGTCGGGGATCGGCGCCGCCTGGTCCGGGTACGAGCTCTCGGGTGGGATCAGCGCGACGAACCCGTTGGTGGACACGTGTACCGACCCGTACGACTGGCCGTAGAACATGACCGGGAACGGCGTGGCCACCTGCAGCACGTTGTCGTCACCATTCAGCGGCAGCACGGTGCCGTCGGCCGGCACGAACGCCGCGGAGCGGACCTGGCACGAGTACCCGAAGCCATCGGTCACCGGGCGCAGCGGAAGGTCCACAGTGGAGTTCGCGAAGAGCTGGACGTCGACCGAGGCCGCGATGGCGCACCGCGTACCCAACTGGCCCGCCACGCGGTAGTTGCCGGGCTCGAGGCCGGCGAACGTGTATCGGCCGTCCGCCGCCGTCGTCGCGGTCCGCCCGGCCGGGGCCAGGTTGACCAGCAGCCCGGCGACGGGCGAGCCGGTGGCGTTGTCCCGCACGATGCCGGTCAGCGTGTACTCCTGGATCGGCACCGGGTCGCCGGGGAAGTCGAACACCACCGCCGTACCGTTGGCCAGGACGGCCTGCCGGAACGAGTACTGGATGCCGACCTCGCCCCCCGGGCTCTCGATGCCGACGACCGCCTGCTCCCCCTTCTCCGGCGCGGTATCCAGGCCGGAGTAGTTGACCGTCGCGTCGCCGTTCTCGCCGAGGAGTACCTCCGCGGTCAGCCGCGCGGTCGTGTCCCCCTTGCGGTACACGTTGCGCCACTCGACCACGAACTTGCGGTTCGGCGCCGACCCGGTCGTGGCCGTGCGCACGCTCGCCGACGCGTCCACCACCAGGTCGTCCCAGAACGCCGCGACCATCGAGTTCGGCGCCGACGGTGCCGGGATGTTCGTGCCGTCGTACGGGTGGGACCCGCCCGGGTTCGCGAAGGACACGTACCCGTTGGTGTCCACCCACAGCGTCGTCACGGCGGACTCGTAGAACGGCACCGGGAACGGCAGGCTCACCTGCGCCACCGCGTCGTCCCCGGTCAGCGATAGCACGGTGGTGTTGGCCGGCACGAACGCCTGGGACTCGATCCGGCACGTGTAGCCGAACGCGTCGCCCATAGGCGCGACGAACAGATCCTGCGTCGTCGGGCCGAGCACGGTGACGAGCGTGGCGGCGGACAGCGCACACCGGTCGCCGACGACGGCGGCGAGCGTGTACGTCCCGGCCCCGATACCGGGGAAGGAGAAAGTGCCGTTGGCGGCGGAGGTGGTCGACAGCCCGCCCGGGTCCAGCCGCACCTGCGCACCGGCGAGCGGGGCGCCGCTGACCGCGTCCCGGACCACGCCGGCGAGGCTGGCCGCTGCCCGGCCCTGGAACGCGGCGGTGGCGACGAGACTCTGGTCGCCGGTCGCGTCGACGGTGCGGGCGTACACCGTCACCGTCCCCGCGGTCGTGACGGGCACGTTCACCGTCACCGGCTGGCCCGGCGCCGGCGGCGTCGCGGTCAGCGGGGTCGCGCCGTCGCTGGCGATGCCATACCGGTACGAGGTGACGTTCGTGTCCCCGCCGGCGTCGAACCGGACCGCGATCGAGCCGCCGACGTCGGCGACCGTGCCGTTCGGGAAGGAGATCGCGGGCTTCAGCGGCCAGGACATCAGGTTGATCTGGTTGGCGTCGAGCACGGTCTGGAACACCCGGACGTCGTCGATCGTGGCGTTGAAGAAGTGGCTCGCCACGCCGGCGTACTTCATCTGCCCGATCGTCAGCCGGCCGGTCGCGTTGAAGGCGCCGTTGAGCGTGATGGTGTCGGGCTGCTGGACGCCGTTGACGTAGAGCCGCATCGTGCGGGCCTGCGCGTCGTAGACACCGGCGAGGTGAGTCCACACACCCACGACCGGAGCCGCGGTCGAGGCGACCTGGTTTCCGGCCGGCGCGTCCACATCCGGGGTGTGCGCCCGCAGCACCCACCGGCTCGTCACGTAGTCGTAGCCCATGAAGAACGGGCAGGTACGGGTACCGTCGATCGCCACGACCGGCTTGTTGTGCGTCGGTATCGAGGGCAGCTTCACCCACGCGGTCAACGTGAAGCTCGCGTCGGTACGGAAGCCGACCGGCGTACCGCCACCGGGCGGCGGGTAGGTCAGCTGGCCCGCCGTCGCCGCGTAGTCGTCCACGCCGTCGAACAGCAGCGCGGAGCCGACGCCGGCCCGCCCCGGTACGCACGTCGCGCCGGTGATCTGCAGGGTGTTGCCGTGCTGCGACCCGTCGGCCGTGCCGCAAGACGCCTCCAGGTCCCAGAGCGCCACCTCACCGGTGCCCCGGGTCACGCTGAACGTGTAGTCGACGTAGCCGGTGGACGGTCGACCGGCGGAGTCGACCGTCCACACGCGAAGGATGTTCGTCCCGTCCCAGCGCGGTGCGACGCTCACGTCCGCCTTGCGGTCCGTGGTCCGTGCGGCCACGCGGGGCGCATTCGCTCCCGGGACGCCGAGGTCCAATGTGTACGCGTACTCGACGACCTCCTGCGGATTCGTCGCGGGCGGGTTGAAGGTGAACGTGCCGGCGATCCCCACCCCGCCGTTGAACCCGGTCGGCGGGTAGGCGCTCGACGTCACCGATCCCGGCGGATTGGGTGGTAGGGCGTCCACGGTGAAGTAACAGACGCCGGACCACTGCTCGTCGCCGACATCGTCACGGGTGACCGCCTGCCAGGCGTACGTCACCCCGTCGGTGAGCCGGCCGGCCGGCACCGTCGGCGCCGGGTCACCGGGGTTGCCCGTCGACTGCGACACGACGTCGGTACCGTTGCGCGACGAGCTGGCCGGCCACCAGTGGAACGAGGTCGTCAGCAACTGCTGTCCACTGTCCACATCGGATGCACGAGCGGCCAGAGCCGGCGTCGCGGTCGTCACCGGCGTCGGGGCGCCCGACGATCCGCAGCCGCGCCCGCTGGCCGACAGCGAGCCCGGCGCGTTCGGTACCGAGTTGTATTCGATCGCCAGCCAGCCGTTGGGCTGGTACCGCTTCCACTCGCTGTTGGGTACCTCGGTCGCGCCCTTCAACCCGACGAACAGGTTGGACGAGCCGACCGCCGCGTTCTGGGCCGTCCAGCCGGTCACGTCGAACTCGATCCACGCCGGCCCGCACGTGTTGCCGTACCGGTGGATGGCCCGGGTCGAGGCCAGCACTCCCCACCAACTCGAGCCGGTCGAGTTCCACGTGGAGTACTGGTTGAACGCCGCTGTCCCGTGCAGGTTCACCGTGCCGCTGGCGCCGCCGCAGCCGGGCCCGGCCCACGACTGAGTCAGCCCGAAGATGGCCCGGTTGATGTGCTTGTACCGCGCCGCCGCCATGTTCAGGTCGAACATCGACCGGTCGACGTACGTCGGACCGTCGTAGTTGTTGGCACCGACCCGGATCACACCGGCCGTCGCGTCGTTGGTGCCGACGCCCGAGGTCCGGTCGTAGTACGAGTTGTTGGGCCAGGCCCTGCGCAGGATCGTGTGGTGGTTCTTGGGCGCACCCGTGGGTGTCCACGTTGGATCGACGTACACCGGCGGCTCGACGGCCGGATCGGCGAGCATGGCGGCGTCGGGGACGAGCGCCAGCTTGCCCGCCGACAGCTGAACGGCCACTGTGGACTGACGCGCCTCGGGGCGTGCACCGGCCTCGACCGCGTGCCCGCGCGAGTCCCACATCGTCGGCGTGGCGCCGGTGAACACGGCCGTCCCCTTGTCGTCCAGCGCGGTCACCACCCCGGTCACCGGTTCGCGGTGCAGCGACACGCCGCTCAACTCGGTACGCAGCTCCAACCGCCGTACCGCGGCACTGGCCAGCGCGGCTCGGGTCTTGATGACCAGCAGGTGCGTGAACGACTCCGGCTCGACCCGGATCTCCAGGTCCACCCCGGGCAGCACCTCGGTGTACCGCGCCACGTTGCCGACCAGCACCGGCACCGGCAAACGCCCCGGCCACCACAGCTTCATCGACCGTCCAAACTGGACCATCGAGGCCATGGGAACGGTGCCGCCGCCCGAAAACGACATCGGGGTGACCGCCGCGACCGGCGACACCGTTCCGTCGGCGCCGCGCCGCAGAGTCGCGTCCGGCGTGCGCCACGAACCGTCGCCGCCACGGACGCGTTGCAACCGCAGGTGCGACTGCAGGAGCAGCCGTCCATTCGGCAGCGCGAACGTCTCGCTGTACCCGGTGCGGGCCGCCAGGACCTCGACCCGGCTGTGCTGCTGGCGGGCCGCCGACAGGGCGGCGGCCTCAGTCGTCGCCTCGGTGACCGTCGGTGGCGGCGCGGCGCTCGAGGCTACCTGCGGCGGCGGAATCACTATCACCAACGCGGCCAGCACCGCCGCCACCCCCGACAGGCGGGCCCACGACCACCCACGCGCACGCCACCGACCGGACATCCTGGCCTCCTCACCCCGCGGGCGGCGTAGCCGCCAGACCGACCGGGCACACCCGGGCCCGATCTCGGCGGCCACGCTATGGAGGTCCCATAGAGGCCTGACGGGAGCGCGACTAAATGCGAATCGGTCTTCGTGAATGGCCGGTGGCCTGCTGAAACACTCGGTGCGGCGGTACGACCGGCAGCCGCACCGGCAGAACCGTGCGGCAGATCAACCCAACCAGGCCGCGATGGCGAGCAGCGATCCGATGGCGACCAGCGTCGAGAGCACGATGCAGTCGCGGGCGAGGGTTTCGGCGCGGCCGTAGCGGCTGGCGTACACGTAGATGTTCTGGGCCGTGGGCAGCCCGGACGTCACCGCGGCGGCGAGCAGCGCGGTGCCGGACAGGCCGAGCGCGTACCGGGCGATGACGTACGCGACGACCGGTTGGCAGATCACCTTGAGCGCGACGGCGGTGTAGCGCGGGCCGACGTCCGGACCGGTCAGCCGCGGCGGCGGACCGGCCAGCGACATGCCGAGCACCAGCAGGGCCAGCGGCACCGCGGCCGAGCCGGTCAGCTCGAGCGGGCGCATGACCTCCGGCGGTGGCAGCCAGCCGGTGGCGGCGAGCGTGATCCCGATCGCCGAGCCGACGGTGATCGGGTTGCGCAGCGGGAGCAGGACCAGCCCGACGAGGCCGGGGCGACCGTCGCGATCGGCCTCCAGCACGGCCATGGCCAACGGCGCGGCCACCAGCACCTGGAACAGGAGCACGGGCGCGGCGTATGCGACGTCACCGAGGGCGTACGCCGCGACTGGAATGCCGAGGTTGCCGGCGTTGACGTAGGACGCGCACAGCGTGCCGATAGCGGTCTCGCCGGCGGGCCGCGGCCAGAGCGCGCGCGACAGTCCAAGGTAGACGGTGGCCACGACGACCGTACTCGCCACGAAGGCGGCCAACGCCGGCGTGAACACCCGGGCCAGGTCCGCGGTGGCCAGGGTGGTCAGCAACAGCGCCGGCGCCGCGACGAAGAAGACCAGGCGCGCCAGTACCGTCTCCGCCGCCGGGCCGAGCAGACCCCAGCGCCCGACGACCCACCCGGCCGCGGTGACCGCCCAGATGGTGAGAAACGCTCCGAGTACGCCGCGCATGCCTGGTGATCCTCGCACGCGGGAGCGCGGCGAGGATCACCGCGGCACACTCAGGCTTTGACGAGGACGACCTCGTACTCGTCGGCCGTCGGCGGGATGCCGGTGTCGAACTTGGCGTTGACGACCGCGAGCGTGTCACCGAACAGGGCCGCCGTCGACGGCACCTGGAAGAGGTCACTGGTGATGATCTTCTCGACCGTCCCACTGGTCAGGTCGCCGCTCAGCCTGAACCGGCTGATCTGGTTGGAGAAGTTCTGCACCGCCCACAGCCGGTGGCCGCGCAGCACGATACCGTCCACATTGGGCACACTGACGCCGGCGATCAGGGCGCTCGCCCCGGTGGCCGGGTCCACTGTGTACAGTGCCGCGTTGGCCGTGTGCGCGACGATCAGCGTCCGACCGTCGGGCGTGGCCTGGATGCCGTTGAGGTTGAACTGGCCGCTGATATCGGCGGCCGGACCGCTGAGGGACAGCGTGGAGAACGGCCCCGGGTCGCCGTACCCGTCGATCGGCACGAAGTACAACTTCGGCTGGAAGGTGTCGGTGAACCAGGCGCCCTTGGGCGTGAGCGCGACGTCGTTGATGAGCGACGAGTTCGCGGCACCGAACTGGTAGCTGGCGACCGTGGCGCCGGTCCGGATGTCGTACACGTATGCCTGGCCCGTGAACCCACCGGCCACGAACAGCAGGTGATGCTCGAGGTCGACCGCCATACCCACGGCCTGGCGGCCCTGCGGTACGTCGATGAAACGCTCGGCGGTGCCCTTGCGGATGTCTCCGCGGAAGATGTCGCCGGCGAACAGGTCTCCGGCGTAGAAAGTGGAGCCCTTGCCGGCGGCGATGCCCTCGGCCGACGTGGCTCCCGGCAGCACGATCTCGGCCGGCTTGGCCCTGGCTGGTGAGTGAGCGGCGGTGGGCGAGGCGGTGGCGGCAAGCACGACGAGCGGCAAGGCGGCCCACCCGATCCGCCATCGGGTTGTACGGAACATCAATACTTCCTCAGGTCAGTGTCAAGATCCCCCTTCGCCTAACGCGGGACCATCGTGGTTGGTCGCGGTCGTCGACACGGGGGTACCGAGTTCGACCGTCCGCGACACCACACAGAGGCGGTCGTGCGACATCCGTATCGCGTCCGGCAGCATGGCACGGGCCGCGTCACCGGCGTCGCCGTCCGGGAAGCTGACCGTGAACTCGACGCTGAGGTTGACCATCCGGTTCGCACCCGCCTCGTCGCGGACCTTGTTGCCGGTCACGGTGACGGCGAACTCCGTCGGCTCGGCGCGCCGGCTGGTCAGCGCGTCGACATCCAGCGCGGTACAGGCGCCGATCGCCGCCAGCAGCAGCTCGACCGGCGTGAAGTCGCCATCCTTACCGGTACCAATCGGTATCGAGCCGCCACGGATGTTGCGCATCGAGAACCGGCCGTCGGTACGCACGATCTCCACCGATCGAAGGGTGTCGTCTGCCATGCCGTGACCGTACCGGCTTCCGGTCGATCATGAACTTGGTGATCCGACACGCCGTCGAACACGCAACTAAGTTCATGATCAACGGGGTCGGCGGGGCGTCAGCGCACGTCGAGCGGGCGGAATTGGACGCTGATGCGGGGGCCGACCGGTCGGGCGGTCTTCGGGATCGAGTGCTCCCACGTGCGCTGGCACGAGCCACCCATGACGAGCAGGTCGCCGTGGCCGAGCGGGAAGCGCAGGCTGCCGCCCCCTCCCCTGGGTCGCAGCAGCAGCGGCCGCGGGGTGCCGAACGAGACGATGGCGACCATCGTGTCGTGCCGCGACGAGCGGCCGGTCGTGTCACCGTGCCAGGCCACGCTGTCGCGCCCGGTGCGGTACAGGCACATGCCCGTGGTCACGAACGGCTCGCCCAGCTCGTCGGCGTAGTGCGCGGTGAGCCGTTCCCGCGCCTCGGTCAGCACCGGGTGCGGCAACGGCTCATCCACGTCGTACCAGCGCAGCAGGCGGGGCACGTCGACCTCGCCGTCGTACATCCTGCGCCGCTCGGCCCGCCAGTCGACCTCCCGCAGCAACGTCTCCAGGACGTCCTCGGACCCGTGCACCCAGGCGGGCCGGTGGTCGACCCACGCCCCGGCGGACAGCTCGTGCCGCTCGAGGCGCCCGACCAACGGTCCCAGGCCCGGCCCGGATGCGAGATCCAACATCGACGGCTGGTGAGCCAGCTCCACCATGCCGCTGATACTACCCCAGCAGTCGTACGTGCGTACGAACGGATGGCCCGGCCTGGAACGTGGACAGATCCTCGGGCGTAGGACCGGCGCAGAACCGGTCGTGGGCGGGTAGCACGCCGTCGACGAGGAACGCGTTGGTGATCGCATCGGTACACGCCCCGGAGCGGACGCCGTAGATGAGGTGCCCACCCGCGTCCTGGGTCACGAACGCGGCCCGCTGCCCGAGCGCGCTACGCAGCCCCACGCCGCCGATCCACGGCGTCGCCGGGTCACGCAGGTTCTGCAGGATCAGGATGTTGCGGGGACCCGCGGACGTGACCCGTACCGGCGGTTCGACCGGACGGCTCCAGAACGCGCAGGGCCAGATGTTCGCCGGCCAGCCGGCGGTCAGCGGCCAGACGGCCCGGTGGACGGCTACCTCGCGGGCGTACCCGGCCACGTCCCGCGACCACGCCACGTCGTTGCAGGCGATCGCGAACAGGACCGAGTAGCTGTTCTCGATCGGGTCGGTGGCTTGGACCGCCCGGGCTAGCTGGCCCAGACCGGCGGCGCCACGCGTCGACAGCGACTGCCACGTCTCGGCCAGGCTCGGGAAGGCGAGGTCGTCGTACAGGCCGGATCGGGTGATCTCACGGAACACGTTGCCGTTGAGCACGAAGTCGGGCAGGACCACCGGCTCGGCGTCGAGCGCGGCGGCGATCCGGAAGTACGTCCGGCGTACGGCGTCCGGCGTCGCGCCCAGGTGGTAGGTCGCGTCCCGCGCGGCCGCCCACGTGGCGAAGTCGGGGAACCGCAGCGCGGTACCGATGCCGAACAGCTTCCACGTCTCGTGCCAGACGCGCGTCGGGTCCACCGCGCTGTCGAGGATGACCCGGTCCGTCCGCGACGGGAACAGCGTCGCGTACACCGCACCGAGGTACGTGCCGTACGAATAGCCGAGGTAGGACATCTTCGGCTCGCCGAGCGCGGCCCGGATCCGGTCCATGTCCCGCGCGGTGTTGGCCGTGCTGATGTGCGGTAGCAAGGCACCGGTGTGGGCGGCGCAGGACTGCGCGGTCGCCCGGGCGAAGGCCACGTTGCGGTCGATCGAGCCGTCCGGATCGGGGTACCCGAGTATGTCGTCTATCTGGTTGGTGTTCTCGAGGCCGCAGCTGATCGGCGTGCTCGCCCACACCCCGCGGGGATCCATGCCGATCAGGTCGTACCTGGCGAGCACCTCGGCGGGCAGCGCCGCCGCGAAGTAGCTCGGCAGATCCAGACCCGACCCGCCCGGGCCGCCGGGGTTGATCAGCAGGACGCCGCGGCGCTGGCCGGGCACGCTCGTCGCGATCCGCGAGATGGTGACCGTAATCGTCGCACCGCGCGGGTCGCGGTAGTTCATGGGTACGCCGACGGTGGCGCACCGCGTCCGCGGATCGCGCGGGATCCCGAGGATCGGGTCGGGGCAGTCACCCCAGGACAGCGCCGCCCCGGTCGGGGCGGCCGCGGCGGGCAGGGCGGGGGCGAGCACCGCGACCAGGGCGGTCACGGTCGCCAGTCCGACGAGTCGTCGCATCGATTACCTCCCGTGTGTTGGGCATCGATGGACGACATTAGACAGGCGGTCAGCCCACCCGCCATGGGGTTGACCGTAGGCTGACGGTGTGGCTGACCTCAAGACAACGAAGACTGACGCCAGCGTGCCGGAGTTCCTCGCCGCGATCGGCGACGAGCAACGCCGGACCGACGCCCAGGCCCTCTGCACGCTGATGACCGAGGTGACCGGCAAGCAGCCGGAGATGTGGGGCACCAGCATCGTCGGCTTCGGGTCGTACGAGTACGAGTACGGCTCCGGCCGGCGCGGCGTATGGCCGGCGGTCGGTCTCTCCCCGCGCAAGCAGAACCTCACGGTGTACCTGTCCGCGGGCGTGGACGGCTTCCCGGAGCTGCTCGGCCAGCTGGGCAAGCACTCCATCGGCAAAAGCTGCCTCTACGTCAAGCGTCTGTCCGATGTGGACCTCGACGTGCTCAGGCAGCTCATCGGCGAGGCGTTCGCCAAGTTCGACGGCCGGACGATCACCCCGGGAAGCCCGCCCGGCTAACTCGGATAGTCCACTATGAACACCGGCGCGCCGATCCGGCTCGTGTCGGCCGGCCCGCCGACACCGTTGACGACGTGGTCGATCGTGCCGGCGCTGAGGTTGACCGTCATGATGTGGTGCAGTTTCACCCCCTCGGTGACCGGTACCTCGAACCCGTTCTCGGTGTGGATCGCCGGGTTGTTGCGGTTGAAGACGTACACGCCGGCGCCGTACAGGGTGTGCGTCCGCACCTCGTCGCCCACCTTGTAGCCGGCCCAGCCCTCGACGTCGCCGTTCATCCAGTCGGCCTGGGTCGGCGGGTCGTACGGCAGCTCGTTCTGGTACAGGATCGCCGTACCGCCCTCGCCGTTCCAGACGACGTTGTACCGCTGGAAGTGCTCCACGAACAGCCCGAGCGCGGTCACGCGGGCACCGTTGACGACGACACCGTTGAGACCGGTATTGGTGTTCCAGCGCTGGGTATCGGTCAGCCCGTCGACGCCGTGGTCGCCCCGCCAGACCCAGGTGTGGTCGATGAGCACGTCGTCGCTGTTGACCTCGAGCGCGATCCGGGCCTTGCCGATGTGCGGGCCACCGACCCGGAAGTACACATCGGACAGTGTGGTCGGGTTGTCCGGATCGCTGGGCCGGTTGCCGTGTGGCTTACCCACCCGCAACAGGACCGGCGACTCCTCCAGACCCGCGTCGATCGTCACGCCCGCGACGACGACTCCGGGCGCGTCGGCGATGTCGAGCGGCGTCGCGCCGTTGACCGCCGTGAGCGTCGCGTGCCCCAGCCCGAGCACCACGGTACCGGGGCGCTTGACCTCGATGCTGCGGGCGATGTCGTAGATGCCGGGGGTCAGCAACAGGTTCCTGCCCCGCGCCAGCTGGTTGTTGATGGTGTGCACGGAGTCCGACGGCTTCGCCACGAAGAAGTCGGACAGCGGTACCGTGCGCCCCGGCGTCATGCCGGCGGCCCACGTGACACCGCTCGTGTTGCGCCGGGCGGCCGGTACCCGCACCTGATAAGCACCCTGCGCGTCGACGAACAGGTACGGCTTCTCGCGGCTGACCGGCGTGGTGGCCAGGGTCGTGTAGGGCGGGGTCGGGAACGCGGCGTCACTCGGCGCACCGACGACCCCGGCGAAGACCTGGTTCCATACGGCGTTGGACCAGCCGCCGACCTCGCTGTTGCGGGTCAGCCACTGCTGCTGCGAGCCGTTGATGACGAACGGCAACCGCGAGTCGGCGATGAAGCCACCGCTGGCGAACTGCGGTCCGTTGCCACAGAAGTCCATCAGCGACAGGGTGGCGCCGCTGATGTTGAGCCGGCGCATGGACACCGCCTGGGAGACGGCCCAGAAGTTCGCCGCGGCCCGGCAGCCGGTGTGTCCGGCCAGGTTGATGTTCAGCGACAGATTGGACAGCGTGCGCCAGAAGTTGACCAGCGCGAGGCAGTTGGTGGTACCGCCGTTCTCCAGGCAGCGGTTGTAGACCTCGATCGTGCCGTTGATCACCACATCCGTGGGGGACGCGCCGAGGCCGGCGACCTCGGTGTAGTAGCCGACCTTGAACTGCAACGGCTGGGAAGCCGTGCCGTAGGTGCCTGGCTTGAACAGGAACGCGAAGCGCGCGGTACCCATCTCGTTGTCGACCTGGGCCGCGTGCGTGGCGTCGAGAGCCGCCTGGATCTCGCTGAGCGGCATGCTGGGATCGAAGACGGTGACATTGGGGCCGAGGTCCGGCGGCGCCGCGGAGGCCGCCGCCGGCACGGCGGCGGCCGTCATGGTGACGGCCGCCAGCACGAGCCCGAGGGCTAGTCGGTTCATGTGTCCTCTCTCAGGGGTACGCGACCAGATAGACGACCTGTGTCGTCGAGTTGGCCGGTCCACCGGTGTTGTTGATGACGCGGTTGATCGTGCCTACCCCGCCCAGCGAGACGATCACCATGTCGGTGAACTGCACTCCGGTCCGGGTCGGCACCTCGAAGGCGCGTTCGGCCACAATGGACGGATCGGCGTTGAAGACGCAGTAGCTGCCCATTCCCCACGCCTGGTGTGTCGTCACCGCGTCCGCCACCTTGTAGGCGGCGTAGCCGCGGGTGGACCCGTTCATCCACGCGGCCATGTTCGGCGGGTCGTACGGCATCTCGTTCTGGTAGAAGTACGTCCGGCCGCCGTTGCCGTTCCAGATCGTCTGGTACTTCTGGTAGTGCTCGACGAACAGGCCGTACATCACCACGTTGGTTCCGTTCACGATGAGCCCGGTGTCGGCGGTGTTGGTGGTCCAGCCGACGCCGCTGCCGTGGTCGGCGCGCCACAGCCACATGTGGTCGCCGATGACGAAGTTGCTGTTCACGACGAGGCTCGTGGTGGCCTTGCCGACACCGGCGCCGCCGACCCGGAAGTACACGTCGTGCAACGAGATCGGGTTGGCCGAGTTGTTGGCATTGGATCCAGCGGGCCCGACCTCGACCAGTACCGGCGAGTTGGCCGTACCGGCGTCGAACAGCAGCCCGGCCACCTTGACCCCGGCCACGTCCGCGACGGTCATCGCGGCGATGCCGTTGTCCGGGATCAGCGTCGCCAGGCCGAAGCCGAGTACCACCGCGTCCGGCCGGTTGACCCGGATCGTCTCCGACAGGTGGTACACGCCCGGGGTCACGAGCAGGTTCTTACCCTGGGCCAGGGCCGCGTTCATCGTCGCCGCACTCGTACCAGGCCGGGCGATGAAGAACTGGCTCAACGACATCGACGAGCCCTCGGGGGTGCGGTTGAACCAGCTCGTACCCGCCGAGTTGGTCCGCAGCCCCGGTACGAACACCCGGTACTCGCCGTTGCCCGCGACGTACAGGAACGGCTTCTCGCGGACGATCGGGGTCTGCGCGACGACAGTGTGCGACGGGTTCGGGAAGTGGTTCGGCGGTGCCCCGACGACGCCGGTGAACACCATGTTCCACACCGAGCCGGACCAGCTGCCGAATTGGCTGTTGCGCGAGAACCACTGCTGCTGCGAGCCGGAGACGACCGCGCCGTCGACCTTCGTGTCGGCCATCAGCCCACCGCTGGACCAGCCGTCGCCGCCGTTCCACAGCTGGATCTGGTTCTGCGTACCACGCAGGTGCATGCGCCGGTACGGCGCCGCCTGCGATACCGCGTACCGCTCGACGGTCACGCCGGCCGGCAGGGTCACCGACAGGTTCTCTGCGCCGCGCCAGAAGTTCTGCGTGGCATTGCCGCCCATCCAGAACGCCTCGACCCGCACGTGGCCGTTGAGGTTGACGTCGTCGGGCGAGAAGCCCAGACCCATGATGTGCGTGTAGAAGCCGACGTTGGCGTCCGCGGTGTAGTTGCCCGGTTTGAACATCACCGCGAACCGGTTCGTGCCGAACTGGTTCGTCTCCTGCTGGGTGAAGATCGTGTTCAGTCTACTTTGGATGGTCGACGTCGGCGTCGACGGATCGAAGACGAACGCGTTGGGTCCGAAATTAGGGTTGAACGGGTCGGTCGGCTCGACCGGGTTGCCGGTCGGGGTCGGTGAGGGCGTCGGTGAGGGTGTCGGCGACGGCGGAGCCCCGGAGACGAACACCTGCAACTCGAACAGCGAGTAGCCGAATCCGGTGGCCCGCTGGGTGCCGAACATCCGCACGTACCGCCCGCTACCGGTGATGTCGAGCGTCTGCACGCCCCCGGCTCCGGTGGTGGTCGAGAAGATGGTCGTCCAGGTCGTCGCGTTGGTCGAGGTCTGTATCTGGAACGCCCGCGCGAACGCCGCCTCCCACCGCAGGACGACCCGGCAAACGGAGACGGTGCTGCCGAGGTCGACCTGTATCCACTGTGGATCGCTGAACGCGCTGGACCAGCGGGTGGCGTTGTTGCCGTCGACCGCGTTGGAGGCGGGGAAGCTGGGGTTCTCGACCGAGGAGGCGGTAGCCGGCCTGCCCTGCGCCACGTTGGTCGTGCCGCATACCGGTGTGCCGGTCTCGCCGAAGACCTGGAACTCCCAGAGCGAGTAGCCGTACTGGGTCGCCCGCTGGGTGCCGAACATCCGCACGTACCGGCCCGTGCCGGAGACCGGCAAGGTCTGCGTACCGCCGGTGCCGGTGGTCGTCGAGAAGATGGTCGTCCAGTCCGTGGCGTTGGCCGATACCTGGATCTGGAAGGCCCTGCCGTACGCGGCCTCCCACTGCAGCACCACCTGGGTGACGCTGGCGGTGACGCCGAGGTCGACCTGCAGCCATTGCGGGTCGCTGAACGCGCTGGACCACCGTGTGCCGGTGTTGCCGTCGACCGCGTTGGCGGCGGGGGTACCGGCGTTCTCGGTCGACGAGGCGGTCGCCGGCTTCCCCTGCGACAGCAGGACGACGGCGGCATCCGCGGGGTTCACGGCGATCACAACCAGGGATGCGGCGGCGGCCAGTGCCGTCGAAATCCCGAGAGCGATGGGAAGGCGAGATCTCATGGTGTCCTGCCTGTCTGGAGTCAGCATGGTGCTGCCACCCGACACCCAGGGTCGTTGCCGGACCGCGTCGGCGGCTGAGAGCGCTCTCTAGAGGGCGCGGCTCGAGTCTGACTCCGAACTCACCCTCGAGTCAAGATGTCTATCGATGTTTGGCGGCGCGATGTTCGGCCCGGAGGGCCGGTGCCCCGCCGGCCGTCAGCAGGCGCGCGATCGGTAGCGTGGCAGCGCCGAGCGCCACCGCGTCCACGCCCAGCCGGCACAGCTCGATGGACGCCTGCGCGTACGGCTGCCGTAGCGCGTGGTCCGCGGCGGCACTGCGGATCGCGGGCAGCAGATGGGTACCGAGCGCGATCCCGGCCCAGCCGCCCAGCACGATCCGTTCGGGGTTGAAAAGGTTGATCAGGTCGGCGACGCCGGCACCCAGGTACCCGGCCGTCTCGTCGAGCACTGCTCGGGCCGTGGCCGACCGCGCGGCGTCGGCGAACAGACTGTCGAGCTGCGATTCCTCGTCCGCGCCCGGCACGGCCTTACCGCGGCGCGCCTGCCGGTACCGGTCGATGATGGCGCCTGCGCCGACGTACGCCTCGAGGCAGCCCCGGGCACCGCACCGGCACGACCGTCCACCGTAGACCAGCGTGGTGTGCCCCCACTCCCCCGCGCTGCTGGACGCCCCGCGGTACGTGAACCCGTTGGTGACGATCGCCGCGCCGACGCCGGAGCCAACGAGCGCGAAGACGGCGTGCCGCGCGCCCCGGCCGGCACCGAACCACATCTCGGCCTGGCCCAGCGTCTTGGCGCCGTTGTCGATGTGCAGCGGCAGCTCGGTACCGGCGCGCAGCAGGCGTTCCAGGGCCACGCCGTCCCAGCCGAACGCCTGCCCGTGGACGACCGCCTCGGCACCCTGCTCGACGACGCCGGACACTCCGATACCCACGCCCAGTATGTCCGATGTGGACACTCCGGCGGTCTCCGTGACGTGTGCCAAGCCGGTCAGGATGTGCTTCACCACGGTGTCCGGATCGGGCCGGGCGCGGTCGATCGGGTAGTCGGTCTTGGCCAGGGGCGCCATCGCGAAGTCGAACAGCTCGACCCGGACCCGGGTCTCCCCGACGTCCACGCCGACCACCGCCGCGTACTGCGGCGCCACCTGCAACCGGATGCCCGGCCGCCCGCCGTCGGACTCCACCGCGCCGGCCTCGACGACCAGCCCCTCGTCGATCAGCTCGGCGATGACGATGCTGACGGCGGCCTGGCTCAGACCGGTCCGGCGGGCCAGGTCCTGGCGGGTCAGCGGGCCGTCGAGGAACAGCGTGGACAGCAGGACCGACCGGTTGCGCCGGCGCAGGGTCCGATTCGTCGCTCGCTCGAGTTGCACCCGTCAACCCCCCTCGGGACAGTCACTGTACGGGCACCCTTGACGCGGTGGGGTGCGTGGGACTTCAATAACGGCGTGAATTAAGTCTCAATGTAACCCTGCGCCCTCGGTGCGAGGGGGCTCCGCCACCCTCGCGCTCCCCCGAAGGCTCACCATCCCCATCCCTCGGCCGCCGGTCCGACCCGTGCGCCGCGCCGGACCCGCACGCCCGTCCCGCCGGCTGGCCCGTACCCCGAGAAGGGTTTTGCTGTGCCGAAGAGACTCTGCACGACGGTCGCCGCGGCGCTGCTGCTGGTGGCCGGCCTCGCGGCCTGCGGTGATGATTCCGACTCCGCCGCGCAACCCAAGACCTTGACGTACTGGGCCAGCAACCAAGGGTCCAGTTTGGACGCTGACAAGCAGATCCTGCAGCCCGAGCTCGACAAGTTCGAACGGCAGACCGGCATCAAGGTGACGGTCGAGGTCGTGCCGTGGTCGGATCTGCTCAATCGCCTGTTGGCCGCCGCGACCTCCGGACAGGGGCCGGACGTCGTGAACATCGGCAACACCTGGTCGGCGTCGCTGCAAGCCACCGGGGCGTTCATCCCGTTCGACGACGCGACGTTGGCGACGGTCGGCGGCAAGGACCGGTTCGTGCCGGCCGCGCTCGCCTCCGCCGGTGCGGCCGGACAGCCGCCCACTGCGGTACCGATCTACAGCCTCGCGTACGCCCTCTACTACAACAAGCAGATGTTCACCGCCGCCGGGATCACGAGCCCACCGACGACGTGGGAGGACCTCGTCGCCGCGGGCAAGAAGCTGACCAACGGCGGCAAGTGGGGCCTGGCCATCGAGGGCGCCAACGTCTCGGAGAACGCGCACCACGCGTTCACGTTCAGCCAGCAGTACGGCGGCGAGTGGTTCGACCCGGCCGGCAAGCCGACGTTCGACACCCCGCAGAACGTGTCGGCCATCAAGCGGTACATCGACCTGATGGCCGTGGACAAGATTGCCAACCCGAGCAACGCGGAGTATGCGCAGAACCAGTCCGTCTCCGACTTCGCCAACGGCAAGGTGGGCATGCTGCTGTGGCAGGCGGCCGGTGCGTCGCTCAAGGCGCAGAGCATGGCCGCGGACGCGTACGGGGTCGCGCCGGTGCCGTTCCTGCAGTCCCCGCCGGCCGGTGGCAAGCGGGTCAACAGCATGGTGGCCGGCATCAACATGGCGGTCTTCAAGCACACGAAGAACCGCGACGCCGCGCTGCAGTTCGTCAAGTTCATCACCAGCGACGAGGAGCAGGTGATCCTGAACAAGACCTACGGTTCGCTCCCGTCGGTGAAGACGGTCAGCGGCGACGCGGCGTTCCAGGCACCCGAACAGCAGGCGCTGCAACAGGTACTGGGCTCGACCGCGGCACCGCTGCCGCAGGTGGCTCAGGAGAGCCAGTTCGAGACGCTCGTCGGTACCGCGATGAAGGAATTGTTCGCGGACGCCGCTAGCGGCAAGCCGATTACGGAAGCGATGGTGAAACAGAAGCTCAGCGACGCGCAGCAACAGGTTCGCGGCTGACACACCCCATGGCCACCACCACCGCGGCCTCGCCGCAGTTGGGCTCGCAGGGACCGCCCGGTTCGTCGCCGGTGCGGTCCCGGCGGGTTCGCGGTGCCCGCCGGTCGCGGCTGCCGTACATCCTGCTACTGCCGGCACTGGTACTCGAGCTCGGCGTCCACGTGATCCCGATGGTGGTCGGGGTGTGGATGAGCCTGCTCGAGCTGACCCAGTTCCACATCCGCGACTGGTCCACGGCGCCGTTCGTGGGCCTGGAGAACTACCGGTCCACATTGGACGTCGACACGGTCACCGGTCGCGAGCTGCTGCACTCGTTCTGGGTCACGGTCGCGTACACCACGGCATCCGTCGGGCTGTCCTGGCTACTCGGGGCGAGCGCGGCGGTGTTCCTGCAGCGGCCGTTCCGCGGCCGGGCCTTCCTGCGCACGCTGTTCCTCACGCCGTACGCGCTACCGGTGTACGCGGCCGTCATCACGTGGTCGTTCATGTACCAACGGGACACCGGACTGATCAACCACGTGCTCGTCGACCAGCTCGGAGTCGTCGACCACCGGCCGTTCTGGCTGATCGGCGGCAACAGCTTCGTGGCCGTGCTCGTCGTATCGGTGTGGCGGTCCTGGCCGTTCGCGTTCCTGTGCCTGATGGCCGGCCTGCAGAACGTACCGGAGGACCTGTACGAGGCCGCATACCTCGACGGTGCGGGGTTCTGGCGCCGGCTGCAGTACATCACGCTGCCGGGGCTGCGACCGGTCAACCAGGTACTGCTGCTCGTGCTGTTTCTGTGGACGTTCAACGACTTCAACACCCCGTACCTGCTCTTCGGCGGCTCCGCCCCGCACCAGGCGGACCTGATCTCCATCCACATCTACGAAAGCTCGTTCATCACCTGGGACTTCGGGGTCGGGTCGGCCATGTCGGTGGCGCTGCTGCTGTTCCTGCTCGTGGTCACCGCCGGCTACCTGGTGCTATTCCGACGGAGGAGGATCGATGCATGAGACCACCGGCGAGCGCTGGGGCCGGCGCGTGGTGCTCACCCTGCTCACCGTCTTCACGGTCACACCGCTGTACGTGATGCTCAGCTCGGCGGCGAAGCCGCTGCGCGACGTGCAGAACGACTTCACCTGGCTGCCGAGCCGGCCGACCCTGCAGGCGTTCGTGGACATGTGGCGAACCGTGCCGCTCGGCCGGTACCTCGTGAACAGCCTCGTGGTCTCCAGCATCGCCGCGGTGTTCTCGGTAACCGTGGCCATCTTCGCGGCGTTCGCGCTGAGCCGGTACCGCTTCCGCGGCCGCGGCGTGTTCTCGGTGACCGTGCTGGCCACCCAGATGTTCCCCGGGATCCTGTTCCTGTTGCCGCTGTTCCTCATCTACGTCAACCTCGGCAACGCCACCGGCATCGAGCTGTACGCGAGCCGTACCGGGCTCATCATCACGTACCTCACGTTCTCGCTGCCGTTCTCCATCTGGATGCTCACCGGGTACTTCGACTCGATCCCGCGCGGGCTGGACGAGGCGGCCGCGGTCGACGGCGCCGGACCGTTGCGCACCCTGGCCCAGGTGATCCTGCCGTCGGCGGTACCGGGCATCGTCGCGGTCACCGTGTACGCGTTCATGACGGCGTGGGGCGAGGTGCTGTTCGCCTCGGTGATGACCGACGGTCAGTCGCGCACGTTGGCCGTGGGCCTGCAGGGCTACTCGACCCAGTACCTCGTGTACTGGAACCAGGTAATGGCCGCGTCCCTCGTCGTGAGCGTCCCGGTGGTAGCCGGTTTCCTGTTCCTGCAACGGTATTTCGTCGCCGGGCTCACCGCGGGAGCCGTCAAGTGAGGGATTTTTTGTGGGGTGTGGCCACGTCGGCCTACCAGGTCGAGGGGGCGGTGGACGCGGCCGGCCGGTCACCGTCCATATGGGACACGTTCTGTCGCGTACCGGGTGCGATCGACAACGCGGACACCGGTGACGTCGCCTGCGACCACTATCACCGGTGGCCCGAGGACGTGGCTCTGCTGCGGCGGCTCGGCGTCGACGCGTACCGTTTCTCCGTTGCCTGGCCCCGCGTGTTGCCCGACGGCACCGGCCGGCCGAACGCGGCGGGCCTCGCGTTCTACGACCGGCTCGTGGATGCCGTGCTGGCCAACGGGATCGAGCCGTTCGTGACGCTGTACCACTGGGACCTGCCGCAGGTGCTGCAGGACGCCGGCGGGTGGCCGCGGCGGGACACGGTCGCGGCGTTCGCCGACTACGCCGCGACCGTCGCGACCGCGCTGGGCGACCGGGTCAGCCACTGGTGCACGGTCAACGAGCCGCTGTGCGTCGCCTGGATCGGGCACCTCGAGGGGCGCATGGCACCCGGTGAACAGGACCTGACCCGCGCGGTCGCGGCATCGCATCACGTGCTGCTCGGACACGGGCTGGCCACGGAGGCGGTACGCGCATCGGCCCGGCTGCCGGCGACCGTCGGCATCGTGTGCAACCTCAGCCCGTGCGAGCCGGCGACCGACCGGGCCGAAGACGTGGCGGCGGCCGTCCGCGCCGACGGGCACACCAACCGCTGGTGGCTCGATCCGCTGTACGGGCGCGGTTATCCGGACGACATGCTGCGCACGTACGGCATCGCGCCGCCGGTGCGCGACGGCGACCTCGAGCGCATCGCGACGCCGACCGAGTTCCTCGGGGTCAACTACTACTTCCGCGTGGTGGTCGTGGACGATCCGGACGGGCCGGCGCCGTTCGCGCGTCAGGTGCCTGTTCCCGGCTCGCGGGAGACCGCAATGGGTTGGGAGGCGTACGCGGCCGGCCTCGAGCAGCTCCTCGTGCGCGTCGACGCGGACTACGGCCCGGCGCGCATCTTCGTGACCGAGAGCGGCGCGGCCTGGCCCGACAAGGTGACCGAGGCGGGCACGGTCGAGGACAAGGAACGCACCGACTACCTCGAACAGCACATCGAGGCGTGCGTCGCGGCGGCCGCCCGCGGGGTGCCGGTCGCCGGGTATTTCGTCTGGTCGTTGCTCGACAACTTCGAGTGGGCGTACGGGTACGACAAGCGCTTCGGGCTCGTCCACGTCGACTACGCCACGCAGCGCCGCACGGTCAAGGCCAGCGGGTACCGGTACGCCGAGATCATCGCGGCGTCCCGTCACCCCGACAGGTCGATCGGCTTCAGCAAAGGTTCCTGACGCACCGCACCGGAACCGTACCGGGAGTCGAGCTCGCGCTGCCGGGACTGCCACGCGACCCAGACGTCGAGGCTGACGGCGTTGCGTATCTCGTCGACGCCACCGCCGCGCACGCCCGGCAGCCGAACGGTTTCGCGCAGGATCCGCAACAGCTCGGCGTGCGTCCGCCCGCCCGCGACGACACACAGCGCGCCACCCCAGACCTGGCGCAGCTCGGCCTCGTGCCGAGCGAGGTCCGTCCGGTAGGCCACGGTCAGGATCAGCTTGGTCGGGTCGTTGGCCGTCCGCTCGGTGACCACCGGCTGGTTCTGGTCGATCCAGACGCCGGCGAAGTCCTTGCTGCCGCGGGCGAGCTCGACCGCGGCCTGCAGCGCCCCATCGGTGGCCCGCGTCGGGTCCACTGGCCGCCAGCCACCCGGCGGTGCGGGGCACGGGGTGTTCGGCTCGGGCCGCCCTACGGTCGGATCACCCGTTGCCGGCACCGGTACTACCGGTGTCGCCTTCAACGTCAGCCGGTTCCGGCCGGGATCGAGGGTGACGATCACTTCGTAGTCGCCCCACTTCGCGCCCTGTGCGGACTCGTGCGGCACGGCCGCCCAGGACCAGTTCGCAACGTCCAGGCCGCTGCACTGCGGGGGCAACGACTGCTGGACGCCGCCGCACAGCTGGGGTCCGTGCTTCGGTCCGTCCGCGGACACGTTCTCCAACACCGTGCCGAAGGCCCGGAACCGGCCGGTGTAGCCATCCGGCACGAGCACGATCGCGTCCTTGTCCGGCGCGGCGTCCCCGGGTGGGGAGGGCGACAAAGCCGCGGCCGGCTGCGGCGCCGGTCGCGCGCAACCGGCGGCCAGGGTGGCGAGGGCAAGCATCGCGGCGACGACTCGACGCATAGGTCTTGGACGCTACCCGTACCGCGGGCGTTCCGGTTATACCGGTGCCGGATAGGGCTGCCGCAGCGTGAACGCGTCCGGCCCGGGTCCGTTGCGACGCAGCAGGTCCAGCCGCTCCCACGCGTCGGCGAGCGTGGGAATCGTGCCGGCGGGGATCCACCAGAGCACGAGGTACGGGTCGAGTCCGTCGTGGGTGAACCACTCGTGGCGGCGGCGGACGGAGTCCAGGTGCGCGGTGCGGTACACGTACCCCCGTAGCGCCTCGACGGTCGTCCAGACCGACATGTTCACCATGATGTCCGGGCCGAACGGCCGCAGCCCGGTGGCGTCCGGTTCGCCGTCCCCGGTCAGTCTCCAGACGAACCCGGGCGTCCCATCGGCCAACGCGTTGAGCGGTTCCAGGCCGGCCATGAAGTCCGCCATGACCGGATCGTCCAGCGGCGCCACGGGCCTGCCGACGTTGAGCTGTGCCAGGTGATGGGTTGTACTGCCAGCATCCACGCCGGTGATTCTATGTCAACCATCGTTAGTTTTAGAAATAACGACACAGCAGTCGTCAGCCACCGGTTCGATCGCCGCTCGCCACCCGGTGCCCTCCAGCAACCCCTGTAGGAGCGCCAGGTTCATGCCGCAGACGACCGGCGGGAAGTCCTCGGCCAGCCGGTGGAACGGACAGTTCCGCAGCCGTATCCGGTCCCCCTCGCGCACCGGCTCGTACCCCTGTGCCTCCAGCGCCTCGACGAGATCGCCGTGCGCTCCCGCCGACCGGCCGTGCTCGCGGGCCACGTCGTAGAGGACCGCATCGGCGCCGGCCCGTTCCACCGCCTCGGCGAGCAGCCCGGCGGCGAACCGGTACGCCCGCGGCGGCACGCTCACCGCGTGCTCGGTTACCGCTCGCCGGTACAGCTTCGCCGGTCGCCCCGCGCCCGGACCCGACCGGCCGGACCGCCGGGCGAACGACACGTCCAGCAGCCCGGCATCGACGAGCTTGTCGAGGTGGAAGGCGGCGAGCGTACGGCCCACGCCCAGTGCCGCCGCGACCTCCTCGCGACCCACGGGCGCGCCGTCGCCCGCGACGACCACCCGGTACGCCGCCCGCCGTACCGGATCGGCGAGCACGCCCAGCACCTCGAGGCCGGGCTGCAGGTCATCCGGAGCGGTCACCGGACCATTGTTACGCGAGCCGGAGCTTGCCGTGCTCTGTGCCGATGATCTCGACGAGCCAGTCGAACACCGTCGGCCCGGTACCCAGCCGGGCAGCGGCCAGCTCGAGCGCGACCCTCGGGCGGTTCGTGGGGTGGCAGCGCGCGAGGCGGCGCTCGAGCTGGCGGACGGTCTCCGGGTACCCGAGATCGCGGCGGGACGCCTCGTGGTTCCGCCACTCGAAGACGAAGTCGCCGTCCTCCGGCGTACCGAACCCGCCGTGGAGGCAGTCGTTCAGGGCATCGAGGTTGCCGCCGAAGTAGCCGTCCGGTCCGTTGACGGCCGCGCCGATGACCCGCCAGAAGTCCTCCAGCGTGGTCACCTGTGCGCCGTCGATGACGTACACGATCGTCACCCGGCCATTCTGCCGCCGGTACGCCCTTTGGCCAGATCTAGGGCGACACGGTGGTGCGGTGGTCGACGGCGATTCCGTGCAACGGGCATGGTTGGCGCGGCTCGCGTGGGCAGAGGATCGAGTGTTCCAACGCGGTGGCGCGGTAGAGGCGGAACGGACTCGGCGGCGTGACCTGATCCCGGGTCGAGCTGGTTGCCCCCGGCCGTGGTCCAGGGTAGACGGTCAGACCCTCGTCGAGATCGTCCCCCGCCAACTCCGCGGCCACCGCCGAGAGGTAGACGGCCCGCCCGTGGTACGGCGGCGCCTGCGAGTCGAAGATGACGATGCTCAGTCGCGGTCGCTCGGCGAGGTTGCGTGAGTGCGTCGCCTCCGGTGCCGACGTCCAGTAGAAGTTGGTGTAGTCGGCCGTGGCGAAGTAGACGGGCGAGACCCACGGTTGGCCGTCGCGGTCGGCCGTGCCCAGCGTCATGTACAGGTTCGCGTCGATGATCTCTCGTGCTATCGCCCACATCTCAGAGCACCCTCGTTAGGAAGACGTTGTGTGGACCTGGCTGGTAGTCGGCGAACGGTTCGCAGTACTCGAATCCGAACTTCTCATACAACCGCCGCGCGGGTGCGAAGAACTCGGCGGATCCGGTCTCCAGACTCAACCGGGCGTATCCCATGCGCCTGGCCTCGCTGATGATGTGCGCCAGCAGCAGGGACGCGATACCGCTGCGCGTGCGTGCCGGCGCGGTGCGCATGGACTTGAGCTCCGCGTGGCCGTCGTCCAACCGTTTCAGCGCGCCACAGCCGACGAGGGTGTCACCGTCCAACACGGACCAGAACGTGATCCCCGGTTGGCGCAGCCCCGCGAGGTCGAGCGCGAACGTGCTCTCCAGCGGCGTGACGGACCGCATCTGCTGGATGTGCTCCGCGAGGAACTCCGCGATCTGCGAGCCGGACAGGTCGTCCACCACGATCT
>DASRII010000230.1:0-2237 GCA_035650075.1 Micromonosporaceae bacterium
AGGATCTGCGTGTCGGCGAGGATCCGATTGAGGTCCTGGCATGAGCGGACTCGCGCGTCGTGGCTGAGCGCGATGGGCAGCAGCCGCATCGTGCCGAAGTCTTGGATCTCGGTACCCAGTTTGTGCAGCATCGGTTGGCTACGGCCGCCGTCGCCCTCGAACAGATGCCGGTACCGCTCCCGTACCTTCGCCGGTCCAGACTGCCTTCCTTTGGCCGTCATCCTCTTGTCTCCTTACTGGCGAGGGCTCGTATGCGCTGACGTTGGCACGGCATAGCTCCCTGCGACTGGTTGCAGCTGCTACCAGTGGCACCCTTCTATCTGGTAAGCCCCAGCCTGGGCATCACCGGCGTACAGCTGCGTACCTATCGAGGGGCACGGGTGGGGATAACCAGACGCCGTCATGTCTGGAGTGCCGGCGATCGAGGTCGCTGAACAGTTTGGTGGCGACGCACTCTGCGTCACTCGGCATCGCCGCGCGGATCGGCGGTCACCGGCTCACGTCCGGCTGTGGCTCGTTGCCTCAACGGCTTGCAGGATGAGCTGGGTTGCGGCCTTGGGCTGTGACACGAAGGAGACGTGAGAGGCCGGCACCTCCACGACTATTGCGTTCGCGCGCTCGGCCATGAACTTCTGGAGCGCCGGCGGGATCGCCTTGTCCTCGGTGCCGAGCAGGTACCAGCAAGGCAGCGTCTTCCACGCCGGCGGACCCGACGGCGCGGCCGCGAACGCGGCTGCGGCGTACGGCCGCTGCGCCGCGGCCATCACCGCGGCCGTCTCGGGGTCGACGTCGGCGGCGAAGGCTTCGTGGAACGCCTCGGGGTCGAGGTAGAGGTCGGCGCCTTCGCTCCCGTCCGGGCCGGTGAACGGCACGGGTCTGATCGAGGGTCCCACGAGGCTGCCTTCGAACTGCTCGAGGAGCTGCTGCTGGCTCTCGCCCTCGTCGCACATCCAGCCGTTGAAGTAGACGAGCGCCCGCACTTGGTCGTTGCCTGTCGCGGCGGTGGAGATGACATTGCCGCCGTAGGAGTGGCCGACGAGCACGATCGGACCGGTCAGGGTCCGCAGGAATTCGGCGAGGTAGGCGGAGTCGCCTGCGAGGTCGCGAAGCGGGTTGGCGAACCCGATGGCAGTAAACCCGCGTTCGCGCAGCGCCCGAATCTCCGGGTCGAAGCCGGTCGCGTCAGCCCATGCACCGTGGACGAGGACAATCGTCGGGGTCTCACTGGCCATTGTCGTCACCGCTTCCTCTCGGGACGGTTCCGCCGCCTCCGCCAGAATACGCGCCTGGCGGAGTGTGCAGGCTCGGTCAGCGAACAACGCGGCCAGTGCCTGGCGGGTAGCGCAGACCCGGTCCGCCAACAAGGAACGGCCGGGCCACTTCACTCGACCCGACCGCTAACGTCGTGGGAGTCCCGCGGCTCTCGACCGCAGTCCGTCGCCGCCACATCAGGTAGGCGCCGAGCCACGACCACACGATCAGCACCCAGCCAGCAGGAGCACCCATCCGGCGGACCGTTCGGGGTCGAGCACGTCGTCGAGTACGTTGTCGACGAAACCCGGGGCGGGCCGGGCGGGCCGGCGCCGCGCCGCAACCGGTCCTCGGCCCAGGTCAGCGGGCAGCCCGAGCGCGTGGGGGTACGCCACGGAGACCGTCTGATCCCGCCGGCCGCTCAGCGTGCCATGGCCACCCGGGCCGGTGCTGTCACTACCGAGGCGATCGGCCGCCACGCCGTGTACGTCTACCAGCGCGGCGCGACTCCCAGGAGATCTCGCCGCACCCTTTGTCGTGATGATCAGCCACCCCCGACGTCGGCGCCGGCCTCATCCGAAGGCCGACCGTGCCGTCGGAGGACCAGCCCCGCACGAAGGCGGTCCGGCCCTTGCCGGACCCACCTCGCTCCGCCCGAAGCACCACCTCGACCACGGCGAGATGCGGTCCGGCCACGATGGTCGACCCGCTGCCCAGAAAGCCGGGACGGCAGTGCAACGGCGCCGCACCGTCCCGTGGTGTCGCAGCGGGGGTTCTTCCGCTGGGTGCCGCGAGCGTCCGACGCCTCCGGGACCAGGAGGGTGTCCTCGGTGTCCCAGGACTATGCGCTATAGACCTCCAGTTCGGAGACCTGGCCGGCGGGCCAGCCGGTGTTGGCGTTGACAGTGACCCGCACCTGTCGTCGGGTGGTCTGCGGGAATGTCAGTGTCACTGTGTTGCCCGTCGCCGGATCGAATTGACGCGCA
>DASRII010000231.1:0-19752 GCA_035650075.1 Micromonosporaceae bacterium
ACCCGCGAGCTGCTGCGCGGCCTGCTGTCCGGGATCGGCTACCCGTTCCTGGTCCTGCGGTTCGGCTACGCGGCGGCCGCCGACGAGGTACCGGACGCGCCACGTCGCAACCCAGACGAGGTCATCGAGGTGATGGACGGCAACGGCTCGATGGAGTAGAAGCACGATCATGTCGAACGTGCTGCGCGGCTACCGGCGCGAGTGGCTGCGCGGCGACGCGCTCGCCGGCATCACGGTGGCGGCGTACCTCGTACCGCAGACGATGGCGTACGCCACGGTCGCCGGGCTCCCGCCGGTGGCCGGGCTGTGGGCCGCGGCGCCGGCGCTGTTGCTCTACGCCCTGCTCGGTTCGTCGCGGCAGTTGTCGGTCGGTCCGGAGTCGACCACCGCGCTGATGACCGCGGCCGTGGTGGCGCCGCTGGCCGCGGGCGACCCGGCCCGGTACGCCGCGCTGGCCGCGGGACTGGCGATCGTCGTCGGGGTGCTGTGCCTGATCTGCTGGCTCGCACGCCTCGGCTTCGTCGCCGACTTGCTGTCCCGGCCGATCCTGGTGGGCTACCTGGCCGGCGTCGCCCTGATCATGATCATCGGACAGTTGGGCAAGCTCACCGGAGTCCCGGTACACGGCGACGGCGTCATCGGGCAGGTCCGGTCGTTCCTCCGCCAACTGCCGCAAGCGCACCTCGGCACGCTGCTGCTCGCCGCCGCGGTACTCGCGTTCCTGTTCCTCGTACAGTGGCGATGGCCCAAAGCGCCCGGACCGCTCCTGGCGGTCCTGCTGGCCACCGTCGCGGTGGCCATCTTCGGGTTGGACCGGGCGGGAATCGCGGTGGTCGGGCAGGTCGCGTCCGGCTTGCCGCGACCGTCGCTGCCGCACCCGGGCGACCTGGCCGACCTGGTGTTGCCGGCGGTCGGTGTGCTGCTGGTGGGCTACACCGACAACATGCTCACCGCACGGTCGTTCGCCGCGCGCCGCGACGAACACGTCGACGCGAACCGGGAACTGCTCGCGCTCGGCGCGGCCAACGTCGGCGCCGGGGTGATGGCCGGCTTTCCGGTCAGCAGCAGCGGTAGCCGCACCGCGCTCGGCGACGCGGCCGGCAGCCGTACCCAGATGTACTCGCTCGTCGCTCTCGTCGGCCTGCTGGGCACCTTGCTGTTCCTGGGTCCGCTCCTCGCCCGCTTCCCGCAGGCCGCGCTGGGCGCGATCGTGGTCTACGCCGCCGTACGCCTCATCGACGTCGCCGGCTTCCGCCGGCTGGCCGCGTTCCGCCGCAGCGAGCTGTGGCTGGCGCTGCTCGCCTGCGCGGGTGTGCTCGTCCTCGACATCCTGTACGGCATCCTGCTCGCCGTCGCCCTGTCCGTTGCCGAGATGCTCGCCCGGGTGGCTCGGCCGCACGACGCGATCCAGGGTTTGGTACCGGGACTTGCCGGCATGCACGACGTCGACGACTATCCACAGGCGCGTACCGTGCCAGGGCTGGTCGTCTACCGTTACGACTCGCCGCTGTTCTTCGCCAACGCGCAGGACTTCCGCCGCCGGGCACTGGCCGCCGTCGACCAGCACGACGGGGTCGACTGGTTCGTCCTCAACACCGAGGCCAACGTCGAGGTCGATATCACCGCGCTCGACGCCCTCGACTCGCTGCGCCGGGAACTCGAGCGCCGGGGCATCGTCTTCGCCCTTGCCCGCGTCAAGCAGGACCTGCTCGACGAGCTCGACGCGTACGGGTTGACCGAGGCGATCGGCCACGACCGCATCTTTCCTACCCTGCCGACCGCCGTCGCCGGCTTCGAGCAATGGCGGCAGCACCGCTGAAAGGGGACCTTCGGCCCGTGGTGGCACGGTCCGGTGGCCCTGCCCGGAACATGTACCGCGGAGTCGAATGGAGGTGACAACGGAACAAGGACCAAAGGATGTGCGCCATGACCGCACTGACCGAACGCGGTACCCACCGCGTGACATTCCCCGCACCCGCGCCGGTCCCGCACATCGAGACCGCCCGGGAGAAGGCGGCCCGGTACACCTTCGCCGGACTGCGCCTGGCCATGGGATGGATCTTCCTGTGGGCGTTCCTCGACAAGGTGTTCGGCTTCGGCTTCGCCACCCCCGAGGCGCGGTCCTGGATCAACGGCGGTTCGCCGACCAAGGGCTTCCTGGCCAACGCGACCGGCCCGTTCGAGAGCTTCTACCGCTCGATCGCCGGTGACACCTGGGCGAACTGGCTGTTCATGATCGGCCTGGCCGGCATCGGTCTGGCCCTGATCCTGGGCATCGGCACGCGCATCGCCGCCGGTACCGGCTCGCTGCTGCTGGTTCTCATGTGGACCGCCGCGCTGCCACTGGACAACAACCCGTTCCTCGACGACCACCTGATCTACGCCGGGCTGCTCGTCGCCCTGGCCCTGGTCAACGCGGGCAACACGCTCGGGCTGGGTACGTACTGGGCCCGGTTGCCCATCGTGCGGAAGGCGCCCTGGTTGAGGTAGTCCCTTCCAGCAGGCGGCCGGCGCACCCGCGCCGGCCGTCCTTTATTCGCTGACTAGCTTGGCACGAACCGCTTCGGCGTCGGGGTGGTCGATCTCGTCCAGGATGGACACGGCATGCCGCCACGCGGTACGAGCGGCCTCGGCGCGACCGGCGGCGCAGTGGGCGTCGCCGAGGTGCGCGAGAGTGGTGGCCTCGATGTACCGGTCGCCCAAGTCCCGCTCCAGCTCGAGGGCCTGCTCGTAGCAGCTGACGGCCTGGTCGTGGTCGCCGACGAGGTGGTGGACGTAGCCGAGACTGTCGAAGGTGGCCGCCTGTCCATAGCCGTTGTCGAGCGCCCGGTGCAGGTCGAGGGACTCCTGGCAGGCAGCCAGCGCCCGCGGATAGTCGCCGATCAGCGCATGGAACCAGCCGACCGCGTTGAGCGAGTTGGCTTGGCCGGTGCGATGGTCGGCAGCGCGGTACACGTCCAATGCCTGCTGTGCGTGGCCGAGCGCCTCGGTGTAGTTGCCCTGCCGCTCGCACACCTGGGCGAGGTTGTGGTGGGTGTGGGCTCGACCGATCTGGTCGCCGGCCGCCCGGTGCAGATCCAGGGCCTGCCGCAGTTCGGTCTGCGCATCGGCGAACCGGCCGATCTGGACGTACGCGTTGGCCAGCAGCCGGTGGGCACGGGCCTGGGCTGGTGAGTCGGCGAGCCGCTGGGTGGCGGTCACGGCGGCGCGCTGGACGGCGACCCAGTCGTGCCAGTGTCCACGCCGGTAGAGAAACGTCGACAGCGTCCAGGCCAGTTGCCAGGTAAGGGTGTGCAGCCCGTCGACCGCGGCTCGGTCGACGGCCGCGAGCAGGACCGGCCGCTCGACATCGAACCACGCCATCGCCGCCTCGTAGTCCATGGGTTCCTCGGGTGTCGTCCCGGGTTCGGGTGCGTCGAGAACGATGGAATCCCGGTGCGGGTTCAACCGCTGGGTGGCGGCATGCGAGCTGTGTAGGTAGTGGTCCAGCATCCGGCGGACCGCGGCCTCGCGTTCGAGCGCTCGAGCCAGTTCACCGGCGTACGCCCGCAGCAGGTCGTGGAGGCTGAACCGGTGCGGGTGGGTCTCGGCTACCAGGTGGGAGCGGGTGAGCTCGGCCAGCAGCGGGCGCACCTCGGATGGCGGAACGCCGGCCAGGCTGGCCGCCGCGGGCACCGAAACGTCCGGACCCGGATGCAGGCCGAGCAGGCGGAACAACCCGGCCGCCGCCGGGCCGAGGCTTTGATAGGACCACGAAAACACCGCGCGTACGTCGGTCGCCGGGTCACCGGTACCGAGCCCGTCGAGGCTCCGCAGCTCGCTGGCCAGGTACGCCAATGGCAGGTCCGGTGCGGTGGCGGCCCGGGCGGCCGCGACGGCCAGGGCCAGCGGCAAGCGCGCACACGAGACGACGATCTCGTCGACCGCGTCCGGCTCCTTCGCCGTCCGGTCGGTACCGATGCGCCGTGCCAGCAGCTCCCGAGCCTCCACTGTAGACAGAAGGTCGAGTGTCAGCGCACGGGCACCCTCGCCGGTGACCAGTCCGGCGAGCGAGTTGCGACTGGTGACGAGCGCGAGGCAGCCGGGCGCGCCGGGGAGCAGCGGCCGTACCTGCTCGGCGTCGACGGCGTTGTCGAGCACCACCAGCATCCGGCGATCGGCGAGGAGGCTCCGGTAGAGGGCCACCTGTGCGTCCACACTGGACGGTAGGCGCTGCGGCGGTACGTCGAGCGCCGCCAGGAGCGAGCGGACCGCCACGGTTGGGTCGGTCGGTGTACCGCCGGGGTCGAACCCGCGGAGGTTGAGGTAGAGCTGCCCGTCGGGGAAGCGGCGGGCGACCCGATGGGCCCAGTGCACGGCGAGCGCGGTCTTTCCCACGCCGGCCGTACCGGCGATCGCGGTGATCACCAGCGCCGCCAGCGAGCCACGGGTCAGTGCCCGGTCCAACTCGTGGAGGTCTCGGGTGCGTCCCGTGAAGCCCTTGACGTCGGCGGGGAGCTGGCGGGGGATCGTCGGCCCGGATTCACCCCGGGCGGCGGCGACGAACCGAGCCCGCTCGACGTCGCTCAGCGCGAGCGCGTCCACCAGCAGGCGGACCGACTCGCGGCGGGGGCGGCGCAGACCGCCGGATTCGAGGCGGCGGATCGTGCGGACACCGAGACCGGTACGGTGAGCCAGCTGTTCCTGGGTCAGCAGAGCGCGCTCGCGCCAGGTACGTATCAGCGTCGCGAGGGAGGACATGGATCCCTCTCGTTGTGGCTCACCGGTGGACCGAACTCCTGGTAGATCGTATCGACCACTACGTCTATGTTCGGACTTTGTTCGGGAACCTAGGGGCGGTGGTGAGTCGTCATAGCAACATGAGCCGTCTCCTGCTCGCCGGCCTGAGCCTGGTGCTGCTTTCCGCCTGCGGTACGACGCCCGCCAAGCCCCGTGCTTCTGCCGAGCCGACCGTTTCCGCCGGGCCGCGCGTCTCCGCGGTGCCGCCGGTTTCCGCAAAGCCGCCGGTCTCCACGGGGCCGCCGGTCTCCACGGGGCCGCCTGGGCGGACGGTCGCGGACTACTTCTCCCCACCGCAGGCCCACCCCGGTCCGACCTGGACGAGGCACGGCCGTCCGGTCGACGGGGGTGAGCTGAGCAGCAGTGCCGGGCCGGAGCACTGTGGTTGGCAGAGCGTCGTGTTCCTGTTCGTCGGCTGGCCGCTCGGGACGGTCTCGCAGACATCGGCCGAGGTACGCGAATTCGTCCGCGACCCGAACGGTGTGTTCGACCAGCGGTTGCGCCCTTTGGTGCGCCACGCCGTCCTTCCCGCCGACGCGGCCGACACCGGATATCGCACCGGCGGGCTCGAACTGTGGCTGTCACCGTCGAATCCGGATGCCGCGTACCTGCGGTCCGGAAGCGACGTCGAACGGTGGCCACGCGCCGATCCCCTTATCGCCTGCGCTTGATCTCAGGTCACTCCCACGTCCCGATCAGCCGGATCGCGGGAGTGCGGGTCGTGGCCAGCGTAGTCAGCACGTTGGTGACTCCCACGACAACGAACGCGCCGGCGGTCAACGCCGCCAGCAGTGACCACTGTGGACTGACTACGGCGATGCCGACCATCTTCTCGACCGCTACGGCGATCCCGAGCACGGTACCGGCGGCGGCCAGGCCCCCGAGGAGCAGGCCGGTTGCCACGACAGCCGATGCCTCGCCCAACGCGCTCGCCACCACCTGACCGCGGGTGAGGCCGGTGACGCGCGCGGTCGCGTATTCGCGCCGCCGATCGGAGGCGGCGATCACCACGGCGTTGACCATCGCGATGACCGCGTAGAGCATGGCCATCCCCAGCAGCACCGTCATCACGTCGAGGTTGGTGTGTTGCTGGTCGTCGGCGTTCCGGTCGATCCACTCGTCCACGGTGACCACCTCGCCGACCCGTGCGAGGCGGGCTGCGACCGACGACACGTCGACGCCTTCGAACAGCCGAACGGCGTACCGCCTGGGGCCGGAGTCCGGCATGAGATCGGGCGGCAGCAGGAAGTACGGACCAGCCAACGTGTCCGGCAGAAGCACCGCGATGCGCAGGTCGCGCGTTCGGCCATCGAGCCGTACCGGTAGCGGGTCACCGACGCGCAAGCGCAGCTCGGGAGCGTAGCTCGGGCTGACGGCCACGGAGTCGCCACGCAGGGCCGTGAGGTTGCCCGGGCCTACGTCGTGAGTACTGGCGTACGCCACCGGGTCGACCGCCAACCCGTCGACGACTCCGTACTCGAGGTGGCCCTCACCGTCGTCCGAGCCGACCTCGAACGTGACCGGTACCTCCTCGGACACCGTGGCGACCCCGTCGACCGCGGCGAGCTGGCCCCGAACGGGACGATCGGTGGTGACGATCAGATCGGCCCGCAGGGTACGAGTGACCTCCTGCCGGGTGGCCTTGCCGAGGGTGTCCAGCGTGCCCGCGGTACCCGCGACGAAGGCGACCAACAGCATGACCGGCGCCGCGGTGGACGCGCTTCGCCGCACGCCGTGCCGCAGGTTGGCGTGCGCCAGACCACCCAACGGACCTCGGGCCAGAATCCCGAGAGGCCAGCTGGCCAGCCGTACCACGAGCGGAGCGAGCGCGGTGAAAGCGACAACGAGCATCATCGACACGAATACCGACAGCGCCAACGCAGCCTCGCCACCCAGCGCGGCGATGAGTATCACCATCGCGATGCCGCCGGCGAGAAACAACATGCCGAGAATCCACCGCGAGGCCGTCATGACCCGCGCTATCCGATCCGACTCGCGCAGCGCCTCGAGCGGCCGTACCCGTGACGCGCGGCGGGATGCGACGAGCACACCCAGCACCGCGATGCCGATGCCCGTCCCCGCCGAAACGGCGATGATCCACGATCGCCACTGCGGCCCGAAACCGGTCGGTACGAAGCCGAAGTGCACCAGCATCCCGGCCTGCACCCGCATCGTCGGCAACCCGAGCAGGATGCCCAGGAGGCAGCCGACGGTACCCAGCAGCAGCGCCTCGCCGACCAGCAGCCGTCGCACCTGTCCCCGACTCGCCCCGGTCAGCCGCAGCAGCGCGAGGTCGCGCCGACGTTGCGCGACAGTGAATGCGAACGTCGTACCGACGATGAAGATGGCCACGAATGTCGACAGCCCGAGTGAGATGCCCAGCAACGAGATTCCGGCCTCGTACCCCGATCGCAGCGCGAGCGCCTCGGCCGCCGGCAGCCCGGGCGGAATCCGTGCCGTGGCCGCCGAGACGAGATTCAGCAGCGACGACTGTACCAATGCGACACCGAGGCAGACCGTGACGACCGCGCCGGCAAAGACCGGCCAGCGGTCGCGGAAGGTTCGCAAGGACATGCCCAGCACGGCTACTCCTCCCACCGCGCGAGCCGCTCGGCAACCTGCCGGATAGTCGGCCGATCGAGTCGGTCGACCAATCGCCCGTCGTGCAGAAACAACACCCGGTCGGCACTTGCCGCGACGGCCGGGTCATGAGTGACCATGACGATGGTCTGGCCCGACGCGTCGACCATCGAACGCAGCATGCCGAGAACCGACCGCGCCGACCGGCTGTCCAATGCACCCGTCGGCTCGTCGGCGAACAGCACACTCGGTCTGGTCACCATCGCCCGGGCGATGGCCACGCGTTGCTGCTGACCTCCGGACAGCTCGCGTGGGCGGTGCCGGGCCCGATCGGCAAGGCCCACCGAGGCGAGCACCTCGCGCACCTGACGGCGTCCGGGTCGCCGGCCGGCCAGCCGCAGCGGCATGGCCACGTTCTGCTCCGCGGACAACGACTCGATCAGGTTGAAGCTCTGGAAGACGAAACCAACGTCGGTACGGCGCAACCGGGTCAGCTCGGTGTCGGAGGCCCGAGTGATGTCCTGCCCCGCGATCCGCACTTCGCCGCTCGTCACGCGTTCGAGTCCCGCGGCACAGTGCAGCATTGTCGACTTTCCCGACCCGGACGGCCCCATTACAGCGGTCCACGATCCGGCACGACATACGACATCG
Source organism: Micromonosporaceae bacterium (assembly GCA_035650075.1). Lineage (GTDB taxonomy): Bacteria > Actinomycetota > Actinomycetes > Mycobacteriales > Micromonosporaceae > DASSUC01. The sequence goes on from DASRII010000231.1 coordinate 8,011, forward strand.
ACCGCATCCAAGGCGCGTACCGCGGCCGCCCGCGAGCCGAACACACGTGTCACACCGCGCAGTTCGACCGCGGGTGCCGATCCCCGATCATCCATGCCCCCATTGCAGCCCGCATCGGGGTGCGGATCATTGCCGCCAGCCGGTCTCTTCGCGGTAGGGCTAGCGCCACCAACGCTTTCTATCTTCCGCGACATCTGGTTCGAGATAAATGAAGACGCCACGACCAGGGCCGTACTCGCGGATGAGCTCGAGCCGACGGCGCGACTAATCTAGCTATGTCTCATCCAGCACGCGCCGGAAGTGGCCCAGGGTTGACCCCGGCGCGACCCTGATCTTTGTCGATCACTCCTTCGGGGTTGATCTGGGGAGCAGGCCCGGATGTGTAAATGCCTTGCTGGCTCGATCATCGATGGTGGCGGCCGCACGAGCTGGCCGCGGACTCCGATGGGGGAGGCATACGTGAGATGTGCAACGGGGTTCGGCGGGCGGCTCGCGCTGACCGCGTTGGTCCTGACCGTGGTCGGGATGAGCGCGGCGTGCGGTAGGACTGCCGATCCGGCCAGCCCGGCCACACCGACCCACAACAGTCACAGCCAGTTCGTGCCACCGTCCGCCGCACCGCTGCGGGCCGGCGAACGATTCGTCACCCTGACGATGCCGCAGCCGTACGCGCCGGCCGCGCCGAACGGGGGCACCGACGAGTACCGCTGCTTCCTGGTGGATCCGCAGCTGTCCGCCAAGATGTACCTGACAGGCAGCCAGTTCCTGCCGCAGAACGTGGACATCGTGCACCACGCGATCTTCTTCCGGATCGCACCGGAGGACGTGTCGAAGGCACGTGCGGCTGACACGCGTACCAACGGCGAAGGCTGGCAGTGCTTCGGCGACGCCGGCATCGATGGCGACGCCGCGTGGGTGGCCCACTGGGCGCCGGGCGCGAACGAGGTGCTGTTGGGCAACGGTCTGGGGTACGAAATGCCGCCCGGCAGCCAGCTCGTCATGCAGGTTCACTACAACCTGTTGGCGACCAACGGACAGGCGGGCAGCACCGACCAGTCGAGTATCCGGCTGCGCGTCGCGGACGGCAGTGCGCCGATGACCCCGTTGGGTACGTTCCTGGTACCGGCGCCGGTCGAGCTGCCCTGCACCGCACAGGAGAGCGGCCCGCTCTGTGACCGGACCAAGGCGATCGAGGATGTGGGCCGCCGCTTCGGCGACGAGATCGGCGCGATGGCCGGGGAACTGATCCGCCGGTGCGGCAACGGACAGCCGGTACCCGGACCCACCCAGCACTGCGACCTTCCGATGGACGGCTCCGCCACCGTGTACGCCGTGGCCGGGCACATGCACCTGTTGGGCCGATCGATCAAGGTAGAACTCAACCCCGGTACTCCCGGCGCCAAGACCCTGCTGGACATCCCGCAGTACAACTTCGACGACCAGGCCATCCGGCCGTTGGACAGCCCCGTGAAGATTCAGAACGGCGACATGATCCGGGTTACCTGTACCCACGATGCCGGCCTGCGCACGTTGCTGCCTCAGCTCCAGCAACTTCCGCCGCGCTACGTCGTGTGGGGCGACGGTACCAGTGACGAGATGTGCCTCGGGTTGCTCATCGGTACCCAGTCCTAGTACCGAATCCGGCCGTACCCACAGCCGCAGGACGATCTCCGGCTGTGGGTGCGGCCGCCACTCGCGTTGATCCGGGCGAGGTTGCAGGTACGCTCAGCGGATGTCGGCACCCGCTGTGCCGTTGCTGCTTTCGGTGGATGGCAACAGCCTGCTACACCGGGCGTACCATGCGGCTGCCACGGGCCGGCTCCTGGACGACGACGGGCGGCCGGTCTGGGCCATGAAAGGGCTGATCGGGTTCATTGCCCGAGCGGCGGCCCGGCTACGGCCGGATGCGCTCGTGGTCGGCTTCGACTGCCCCGACGACTCGGCGCGCAAGGCCGACTACCCGGCGTACAAGGGCCACCGGCCGGACAAGCCCGCCGACCTCGCCGAGCAGTTAGCCGAAGCTCCTGGCCTGTTGCGCGCGGCCGGCTTCTGTACCGTCGTGCCGCGGTCATACGAAGCCGACGACGTACTGGCCAGTTCGTCGGAGCAGGCTCGCCGCAACGGCTGGAGGTCCATCGTCGTCACCAGCGATCGGGATGCCTTCGCCTTGATCGACGCCACGACTTCCGTACTCCGCGTCCGCAACGGCGGCCTCGACGAGGCGATTCTGATGACAGCGGCCTCGCTGCCCGATCTCTATGGCGTAGAGCCGTCGCAGTACCGTGATTACGCCGCGCTATGTGGCGACTCGTCCGACAACCTCCCTGGGGTCCGCGGATTCGGCGCGGTCACCGCCGCTCGCTTGCTGGCCACGTTCGGCAGCGTGGACGCCGCGTGGGACGCACTGGACAACGGCGACGATGCCGCCGTCCGGGCGGCGGTGGGCGACGCGGCGGCCGAGTCCCTCGCCTCGCCGGAGACGCGGGATGCGGTCCACCGCAACCGCCGGCTCATGCGGATGCGTGCCGACCTTCCGCTGCCCGACCTCGATTCGGCGCGCCTGCCGCTCGATCTGGCCTCGATGAGACGAGCGTTGGCCGAACGCGGGATCCGGCTCGGGCCTTCGCTGTGGGCGCTGACCGGTGGCGCTCCCCCGTTGAGCATCGAAGAGCTGCCGGCGGCTCTGCGGCCGTGGATGCCGATCAGTGCGCGTCGCCGGCGGGAGCCGAGCCCCGACCAGTTGACTCTGTTCTGACCTAGCCGGTCACTGGCGTTCGATCCTTCGCAGTCCTCGCGTGGGCGTCCACCATTCGACGACGAGCATCGTGGCCTCTTTGTTGAGGTGGGTGTGCACGACCTCGGCGATGTCGGCGTGGAAGCGTTCACCGTCCGGTCCGTCGGCGATCGGTCCGGCGGTGAACGCCCGGCCGGATATCTTCGCCTCGCCCGGCCACTGCGCCTCGGAGCCCTCGACCGGGTCGACCGTCGCGCTGTGCAACGCGAACCGTGGATCCCGACGGAGATCCGCGCCCTTGCGCGCGTTCGGCATCGAGCCGAAGACGAGGTCGCCGTCCTCGAAGACCGCTTCGATGCCGGAGATCCGCGGCGATCCGTCGGCTCGCAACGTGGCAATGGTCTTGTGTCTGTGAGCGTCGAACAGTGCCCGTACGCGCTGCGCGAACTCCGGCTCTGCCTGCTCGACCTCCCGCCATGCCGTCATGAACTCATGATCGCACCGTCGAGCGGGAGCGGCTCAGCTTCGGCGGGTCACCGACTCCATGTAGCCGCGGATGTGCCCGTCGGCGACCCGGGCGGTCCACAGCTCGGCTACCCGTGGGTCGTCCTCCGGGCGGAACCGGGCGATCCGCTGTACCGTCTCGCGACGCAGTTGGTCCTTGGTGAACCGGTACGTATCGGCTGGCACCCCGGCCAGCCGCCGGGCCGTGGCCACCGCGTCGGCCAGCAACCGCTCGGGTGGGACGACCTCGTCGAGGTAGCCCTTGGCCACGGCCGCCTCCGGTTCGTACGTGGCGCCGACCAGCACTGCTTCCCGGGTGCGCTGGGTACCCAACGCGTACCGAAGGATCTCCAACGCCGAGACCGGAAACGGCACCCCGACCGGCAACTCGGTAACTCCGATCCGGCCGCTGCCGGCAGCCATCAGTCTGCGGTCGCAGCCGCTGACCAGAATGCAGCCACCGGCGACCGCGTGCCCGTTAACCGCGGCTACCACCGGCTTGCCGAAAGTGAAGACGGCCTCGAACGCGTCGACGAGCGCGGACAGGAACGCCTTGCCGTAGGCCTCGCCGGCGTCGAGCAACCGCCACAGGTCGACCCCGGCCGAGAAGCTCCTGCCCGACCCGGTGAGCACGATGGCCCGCGCAGGGCCGGCATCGACCTCCGCAAACGTCCGGGTGATGGCCTCGCAAAGCTCCAAGTCCAACGCATTGACCTTGCCGTGGGCGAGGCGTACCACTGCGATTTCGTCGACGTCATCCCGCTCGATCACGCGACCGACGTTACCCGCCTCGAACGTTCCGCCCCGGAGGTGGGTCAGGCACAATCCATCCATGGCTGGCGACATGATGCCTCAGGTGAGCGCCCTCGCGATCAACGTCACGATCCCCGAAGATCTCCGTTGGACGGACACTCGACGCGGTGTGGCGTTCACTCTGACGACACTCAACGTGCGACTCCTCCCGGACGGACACCTTGCGGCGAAGGCCTACGGGCGACCGACCGCCGGCGGCCGCGGCACTTACGTGTCGTTCCCCGTCCCCAAGACGCCCGAGATGACGACCCTGGTCACCGAGGCCGCAGGGCGCGCTGGCGCGCTGTGGGCCGCGCACCGTGGTCTCGACTGATGCTGACCCGAGCGGCAACGGCCACGCTGACGGCGATTCTCGTATGTCTGGTGACCGCCTGTGGCTCGGACGCGCCGCCGCCGATTGCTCCGGACACCAACTCGCCACCAGCGCCGGTGCGCGGAGTGAGCACGATCGACCTCGGCGGCCGCCAGTTCACCATTCATGTTCCTGGCTCGTACGACCCGGCGAAGCCCGCACCGCTGGTGATTCTGCTGCACGGCTACACCGCCTCCGGCGCTCGGCAGGAGATGTACCTGAAGTTCACTCCCGAGTCCGAGCGGCGTGGCTTCCTCTACGCGTACCCGGATGGTCAGGTCGACAGCCGAAGCAACCGGTACTGGAACGCCACCGACGCGTGTTGCGATCTCGACGACTCCAAAGTGGACGATTCCACGTACCTCAGCAAAGTCATCGAGAAGATTCAGGCCTCGTACCGGGTGGACGCGAGGCGGGTATATCTGGTCGGCCACTCGAACGGTGCGTTCATGGCGTTTCGGATGGCATGCGACCACGCCGACCAGATCACCGCGATCGTCGCCCTCAACGGCGCTACGTGGCACGACGCATCACGCTGCCAACCGTCCGGTCCGGTCAGCGTCCTCGACATCCGCAGCACGGAAGATCAGACCATCAGATACGGCGGCGGTAATATCCGGAACAATCCATATCCCTCGGCGGCCCAGACGGACGCCGACTGGGTGCGCTTCGACCGGTGTGCGAATCGCGCTACCAAAGCGCCGGCATTCGACCTCGTTTCGAATCTGCCCGGCGCCGAGACCAAGGTGACGCGTTACACCACCGGTTGTGCGGGCGGGTCCGTCGTCGAGGCGTGGACCATCGACGGTGGCGTACACGTCCCCACCTTCGGCCCGACGTTCGCCTCGTCCGTCATGGACTTTCTTCTGTCGAGGGCGAAACCGTGATGTCCCCGAAATGGGCAGGCCGAGGAAGCATCGCGGCGACTCGGGCAACCTCTTCCATCAACGCTTTCCGTGCGGGCGGCCCTGATTCGGCGAACCACGAAACGACGATCTGATCGTTGGTGAGCGACCACGTGCCGGCGACGACTCCGCCCGCGACCACGATGTTCGCCTTGCGGCTGACCAATGTCCGCCGGGCGGGCGGCACGACGTGGGTGTCGGCCGTGCCGGGACCGAGGACCCATTGGTCGTACCCGGGCAGGAGTCGCACGGCGGTCGTCGCGGGCGTCGCGGTCAGTTCCTCGAGATCCTTCCGCAGGACGTACGCGGACTCGCCCTCGATCTCGATTGCCGCGAGGCGGTCACCGAAGCCAGCGATCCAAGACTGGATCCGCTTACGGCCAGCGCTCAGGCCGTTGCCGAGCCAGTAATGAACGTGGTCGGGCGTGGCCGGCCCGTACGCCCGGAAATATGCCTCGACCGCGCGCGTACCGGCCTCGTCCAGGTCGGGCAGGCCCGCCCAGCGGGGGTTGTGGTCCAGGCGTTGAAAGGTCGTGTGTCCGTCCCGTGATGGCCCGAAGCTCATGTCTCCTTGCCACGCCAGCGGCTTGAGCAACGTACCGGCGCCGTCGGCGAAGGCGAAGCCGAGGTGGCGGAACTTGGGCCGGGCGGTGACCGCCGCCCCGAGTTCGTCCCGGGTCATCGGCCCGTCGGCGAGCGCCTCCCGCACAGCCTCCCGAAACGATGGCCAGTCCGATGGCGTGAGGCCGTAGTAGCTCTGCCAGCTCGGCAGCTCCCACATCCGACTGGCGGCCCGCAGGGCGAGGTACGCGCCCGCGTCCTCGGGAGTCATCAGGTGGGAGGCGCCGCGAAACGCGAACGTGTTGATGATCCGGCCCTCGGCCAAGGCGCGAGCGACCTCGCCGGACCGGGATCGTTGACGCCTGACGCGAACGGCCAGCTCGGCCGTTGCGTCGGACTGCGCCGGGATGGCGCCCAGGCGGCGCACGACACCGGCGACGGACTCGGTACCGATCGGGTCGAGCAACTGCCGTCGCATACGCCATGCCAACGCCTGGGACCAGCTCAGTGACATCGTCGCAGGCTATCCCAGACAATCCGCCTGGAACCGCACCCCGGCCCCGAGGCTCGTAGACGGTGTGAGGACGATCTGGCGAGCCGCGGTGGCCATGACCTTCGCGTTGTCGGTAGCCGCCTGCGACGCCGACACGGCCACACCGGTGACGACCACGACGACTGCGACGATTGCGACGACGGCTCCAAGCGGCTGCACCGCGCCGGCGATGGGTCCGGCCGACGCCGGCTCGGTACTCGTGCCAGGCCCCACGGACGGTCTGCGGCCCTCGACCGCTCGCGGCGAGAAGCTGGTCATCGTGGCGGTGGTGCTCGAGCCGTCGTGCCGTCCCGCCGCCGGCGCGATCGTCGACATCTGGCACACCGATGCCCGCGGCGAGTACCGCCCGGAGGGCCGCGATGCGTGCTGCTACTACCGGGGCTCGGTCACTACTGACCACAATGGACGGTTCTCGCTCGATACCATCCGGCCCGCGCAGTATCCGGTGGCGGGCGCTCCCCCGGCCCACATCCACCTGACCGCGCGCCACGCGTCGGGCGGGTTGAACACCGAGATAGTGTTCGCCACCAGCTCGCCACCGCCGGCGGCCGACCCGAACAACGGGACCGTACCGGTGTTCCTCATCTCACAGCGCGGCTCGTGGTACGGCGAGGTGATGCTCCTCCTGGCCCGCTGACCGCGCGGCGGTACCGGTCCGCCAGTACCCCCAGCATCGCAACCAGTTCGGGCGGCTCCGTGACCTCGAAGTCGGCGTCGAGCAGACCCAGATAGACGGCGACGGTTTCGACGCGGTCGGCGCCGGTGGCCAGTACACACGAATGGTCGTCGATGGCCTCGACCACGCCGACGGCCGGGTTGATGCGGGCGGTGACCACGGCGGCGGGGGCGTGGACGGTGACCCGCGCCCGGAACCGGAAGCCCGCCGACGACACACCGCGCGCGACGTAGGCCGCGACATCGCCATCGGCGGGCAGCTCGCGGGGCGTGAACCGCGGGCCGGTCGGTTTGCGCGGCGCGATGCGGTCCACCCGGAATGTGCGCCAGTCGGCGCGGTCGGTGTCCCAGGCAACGAGGTACCACTTGCGGCCCCAGGTGACGAGCCGGTGCGGTTCGACCGAGCGGACCGCACTCGTACCGTCGAATGACTGGTAGTCGAAGCGCACCCGCTCGTGGTCGCGGCAGGCCGCGGCCAGCGTGGTCAGCACGGTCGGGTCGACGGCCGGTGCGGGCGAGTCCGGCGGGATCGGCACGGTGTAGTCCGCTACCGCGCCGACCCGGTGCCGCAGCCGGGGCGGCAACACCTGCTCCAGCTTTGCCAGGGCGCGCACCGAGGTCTCCTCGATGCCGGTGACCGGACTGCGGGCGGCGGTGCGCAGCCCGACCGCGACGGCCACCGCCTCGTCGTCGTCCAGCAGGAGCGGTGGCATGGCGGCCCCGGCCCCGAGCCGGTATCCCCCGTCGGTGCCCCGCGTGGCGTGCACCGGGTAGCCCAGGTCGCGCAACCGATCCACGTCGCGCCGCACGGTGCGCTGGCTGACCTCCAGCCGCGCGGCCAGGTCGGTACCGGACCAGTCCCGTCGGGCCTGCAGGAGCGACAGGAGTTTCAGGAGGCGAGCCGAGGTTTCTCGCATGACCTGAAGTCTGCCAGCGCTTTAGGACAGAACCTGACCGCAACTCGTCATAATCTTGCTGGCACGACCGAGCGCTTTCGCGAGGTCCAGCCGGCACGTCATGCCGGCTTCGAGCGAAGCGGGGAGATGGCATGACCGATACGACAAACATCCAGCCGTTCCGGATCGACATCCCGCAGACCGCCCTCGACGACCTCACCGCGCGGCTGGCCAACACCCGTTGGCCCGACGAGCTGGCCGGGACGGGCGCCGATTACGGCATGCCGCTCACCGTGGTGAACCGGATGGTCGAGCGGTGGCGCAACGGGTACGACTGGAGGGCGCACGAAGCGCGGCTCAACGAGATCCCGCAGTTCACCACCACTATCGACGGGCAGAACATCCACTTCCTGCATGTCCGCTCGGCCGAGCCGGACGCGACGCCACTGCTACTCCTGCACGGGTGGCCGGGTTCGGTAGTGGAGTTTCTCGGGATGATCGGCCCGCTGACCGATCCGCGTGCCCACGGCGGCGACCCGTCCCGCGCGTTCCACGTCGTCGCGCCGTCGCTGCCCGGGTACGGCTTCTCCGGCCCGACGACCGAACCCGGTTGGGACAGCGCCCGGATGGCCAGGGCGTTCGCCGAACTGATGACCAGGCTCGGGTACGAGCGGTGGGGCGCGGCCGGCGGCGATGCCGGTGCACTGGTCGGCCGGGAACTCGGCATCCTCGCGCCGAAGGGGCTGATCGGCGTACACCTGCTGCAGATCTTCGCATTCCCATCCGGCGATCCCGCCGAGTTCGAGAAGCTGTCGGACGCGGACCAGGCCAGCCTGACCGGAACGTTGGCGACCTACGAGAGCAAGGCGGGGTACCAGAAGATCCATCAGACGCGGCCGCAGACGCTGGCGTACGCGCTGGCCGACTCACCCGCCGGACAACTGGCGTGGAACGCGGAACTGTGGACGGGCTGGGGCGAGTACGCCGACTATGTCGACGTCGACACCTACCTCACCCACGTGAGCATCTTCTGGTTCACGCGCACCGGCGGATCGAGCGCGCGGCACTACTACGAGGACGCGCACAGCGGTGCGGGGTACCGGGAGGCGCCGAACGAGGTACCGACCGCGGTGGCGGTTTTCCCGCAGGACTTCCGCACGATACGAACCTTTGCCGAGCGGTCCAACAACATCGTGCGGTACACGGATTTCGACCGCGGCGGTCACTTCGCCTACACCACCGACCCGGACCTCGTTGTCGAGGATCTGCGCGAGTTCTTCGCGAGCCTCACCCCGTCGGACTGACCAGCCGGCAGCCGTCGACGACTTTCCTCGACACCGGCGACACCCTCGATGCGGACAACGACTTCAGCAGCGGGGTCGTTTGCCGGGTCCAGGGCGGCACTGGGATTGGCGGCGAGGATGTCCGGCGCTCGTCTCGTATCGGCTGGGTCCGCAGCCCCGGTCATCGCCAGGTTGGCGGCGTCGGGAGCGCTTTCGGGCGGAACCACGAGGATGTCGAGTTGGTCACCACCGTTGGTGGTGGCAATCAATACGGCGGGATCCAGACTGGCGAACCAACCCATCCGTACCACGGCGGTGCCGACGGCGAGCCGGCGGAAGCCCCCGCCCCAGGTAACGCCGTTGAGCATCAGTTGGCGGATCGGTCCGTACCGGTCTGACAGGGCCAGTACGAGGCCGGGCAGTTCGGCCACCGGGTCCCAGGACCGCGGCCACCATCCGCCGTCCAGGACCGCGTGACTGGCGCGGACGGGGGCGAGGACCAGCCGAGGTGTCGACGGCGGCGAGGAGGCGACGATCGGCGGACGTCGGATTTCGTTGGCGGACATGGCAACGGTCCTCCTTGTCGGCCCGTCCGGTGGCATGGGCAGCCGCCCGGCTGGGTTGGTGCTGGCGGGTTGGTGCTGGCGGTATCGGCCGGTCCGCGCCGGACATCCGCGAAGCGCAGCGAGCGCTATGTGCCGGCGGGGTCGTCCGGTCCGGCGACTGGACGGTTCGGCTCCAAAGGGCCAGGCCGGAAAGCGGCGTTGTGGCCGCCGCGGCGGCTCAACACTCGCAGTTGGATGATGCGGGCGGTGCCGGGAAGCGCAACGAGCAGAACGCCGAAGACTGCCGCCAGGAGGAGCGCCACTCCCATTGGTAGGTGCCCGTGCGCGCCGAGGAACGACACCTCGGCCCGCTGGCCGTTCTGCAGGATGAAGATCAGTAGGAGCAGCAACACAAACGCCGCCACCAGCAGCGTCACCCAGACTCCGCCCATCCGGCTACGCGGTACCTTCGGCCCGGTAATCGATCGGTCGGATTCGTCTCGCGGGCCGGTGCCGTGGGATCTGGTGTCCGGTGGGTCGGAACGGTTCTGCGTTGCGGTCATCACAACCGCCGCCTCTCAGTTCAATCGAGTTGCTGTTCCGGTCGATCTCCGGCGCCCAGGCGTCGCGGCTACGACCCGGGGAAGCTGATGTCTCGTCTGAGGTGCCCGGCCAAGGCCTCGATGGGAGGCGGTGCGTCCACCGGCGGCGGACTGTCGGCCACCGGGGTCCTGGGCGACAACCTGATCCTACGCCTGTTCGCATGCGATGGCTCCAGCGGCGACACTGCGCCAATGGCGCATCGGGGATGTCGCGTTGGCGGATAGCGCATTTGACAGAGTCCGTGGGGGGCGACATCGGCGAGGATCGGTGGATCGGTAGTAGGGTTGCGGTGACAAGCCGCCCGGGGAGCTGGTTCGCGTTCGACCCGGTCCCTGTTTCAACGTCACTCGCCCGTCGCGGCCCCCGAACCGTTAGGTATCGGAGGCGGTGCTGGTGGTCTCATCGTCAGCAGCGCGGTGTTCGTTTGGGGCGGCGCCGTGAAGGCCGAGCGCAGGATGCAGCTGTGGGGCCGGGTAGTCGCGCACGCAGATGGTGGGCAGGTCGCCATCGAGCATGTCGTCGAGGTAATGATATCGGCGGCGGGCGTGGACGCGGCCGCGGTCGCGGTGGTCCTCGACGCCTCTCCCCGGGAGACGATCTACGCCAGTGATCAGGTTGCTTCGCATGTGGAAGAGTTGACGTTGACGTTGGGTGAAGGCCCGAGTGTGGACGCCTTCGCCGACGGACCCGAGCTGGTCGCCGATCTGATGGACGCCGACTGTCTGACCCGCTGGCCGGTGTTCGCGCCGGCGGCGACGCGGGCCGGTGTACGTGCGGTGTTTGCGCTGCCGCTGCGGATCGGCGCGATCCGGCTCGGCGTACTGGACCTCTACCGCGACCAACCAGGTGGACTGGATCAGGAGCAACTGTCCGATGTGCTGGTGTTGGCGGATACGGTAGGCGCGCTGCTGCTCGACGAAGCGGAGCGCGACCGACTTCGGCCGGACGGATTGTGGCCCGAGCACGCCGGCGCGCAGCACCCGGTCGTGCACCAGGCCACCGGCATGGTCATCGTGCAGTTGGGAGTGACCGCGGCGGTTGCCCTCATCCGGCTACGCGCTCACGCCTACGTCCATGACCGACGGTTGCGTGATGTCGCCGCCGATGTGGTCGCCCGGCGCTTGCGATTCGATCCCGAGGACAGCCCCCGGCTACTGTGATGAACGTGAGCGAGATGGCCCCGGTGCAATTGGCCGACGTGTTCGTGGAGATGGCCGACACCCTCGTCGACGACTTCGATGTGATCGACTTCCTGCACGTGTTGGCCGAGCGGTGTGTCCAGCTGCTGGGTGTCTCGGCGGCCGGGCTGCTCTTGACC
>DASRII010000232.1:0-23075 GCA_035650075.1 Micromonosporaceae bacterium
TCTCGCCGCCAGCGGCCCGAACGGCTCGCCGGCCCTGTCGCAGTGCCCAAGCAATGCCATTGACCAGCACATCCGCCACCCGAACCGACCCGCAGACGAGACGATCTCCCCGAAGCCCTTGACAAAGAGGGGAGCCAGATCAGTGCGCGGTGTACACGCCGCGGACTGACTTGGCATCCCCTTCCGCCTGACACACCCGGGCGCTCGACATCGGCCTGAATAGCACAACTGCCGGACGACGACAGCGGCCGGGTGCCGTTGGGCATGATGTGTGGCCATGGACAGCTATCCGGAGGACACCGACCGGCGACAGGGCCTCACCAAGGTCGTCGAGATGGGGATCGCCGCCATGCCAGGCGTCGGCGGCCCCTTGCAGATCGCGTTCCAGGAGGCGGCCGGCCGACGTCTTACCGAGCGGCGGACGCGGTGGCTGAACGATCTGGCGGAGAAGGTGCACCGCCTCGAGGATCAGATCGGGGATCTCGATCATCTCCTCGACCAGGACACGTTCATGGACGCGGTGACCACGGCATCGCAGACCGCAGACCGGACGTCGCGCGCAGGGAAGCTGGAGCTTCTGCGCAACGCGGTGGTGAACTCCGTTTTGCCGGACGCGCCGGACGACGACACTCAACAGCTGTTCTTCGACATGCTCGACCGGTTCACACCCACCCATGTGAGACTGCTCAAGCTGCTCTCCGATCCGCCCGGATGGTTCGCGCAGCACAACATCACCAAGCCGAACGTGATGATGGGCGGCAAGTCCGTGATCATCGAGTCCGGAATGCCCGAGCTGGCCAACCGGAAAGACCTCATCGACCGGTACGCGGCAGCGCTGAGTGGCGCTGGCCTGATCGCGCAGTCGCTTAGCGGCATGATGTCCGAGGCCGGGCTGTGGGCGGCAGCCACGACACCGCTCGCGGCCGACTTCTTGGCGTTCGTCGCAGACCCGGAGAGCGACGTGGCCGCCTAACAGCGGGCCAGGATGTTCTTCAGGCGCAGGAACGTGAGCATGCCTGTGGCGAGCGGGTCGCGGCAGATGTGTACGGTACCGGCACGCCGCCTTAGGCGCTCCAGCGAGAAGGGTCGGCAGTGTCGTGGCGGATGGGGCAGGGCATCCTGGGCCTGTGGCGACTCATGATGATCTAGTGAACCATTTAGCGATGTGGTCGCCTTGGCTGCCGTTTGCGGAGGCGGCGGTCCATGCGCCGCGTCAGCCTGGGGTTTACCTAGCTCGACAAGGTACGGCGGGCCGGCTGGTCTACGTCGGGATGGCCGGAGAGCGTCGCGGGCAGGGTATTCGAGGTCGGTTAACCGTCTACCGGCGTGGCAAAGCCGCGGTCAGCGGCCTCGGCGAGGCAGTTTTCGATCGTGCGCTCGCTGATGTTGACTTCGTTCGGCAACGCCTCGACGAACTGAGGGAAGGGACGACAAAACGGGCGGCGGCTTGGGCGCGGGATGCTTTCACCTGGGCCGACCTTCACATTCGATGGGCGGTCACGAAGGACAGGTCCTCGGCTGCCGCACTGGAGCGCAAGGTGCTCGCCGCCTTGCACGCGATGCCGCTATGGAATCGGGCACACTAATTGCCGCGCGGGCGTTGCTCGAGTCTGCGGCTTACGGCAGCAGAACGAGCACCACCTGCGAGGCGCGATGTCTTGGACGCCGCACGCGATGCTGTCAAGACGTAGCTGAATCCAAGATCGGACGCACTACGCGCGGCAAATCAGCCTGTTCCGCTCTCAGGACGCGTCGGGTCCTGATGTACCGATCGCGTTGTCGCGGGTGCGGTAGCGCCAGCCTTCACGCCAGATGAAGTCGCTGTCGATCAGATCTTCCAGGGTGACGTCCTTGAGCAGGTGGTCCAGCGCCCACCGGGTGGCGGTGTGCCCGATCACCAGGACCCGCTGGTCCTGCCATCGGATGGGCAGGTCGTTGAGGAAGCCGCCGACCCGGCGTACCGCTTGCCGCCAGCTCTCGCCACCAGGGTAGGGGTGGTCGAGATAGTGGCGTCGGTGCCGGTGCACGTCTTCTGCCGTCGTGCCGTTGTGGTCTCCGTAGTCGCATTCGCGCAGCCGCCAGTCATGCAGGATCGGGGTCGCGGTGTCGGCGAAGGCCAGCTCTGCGGTCTGCACGGCACGGCGTAGGTCCGAAGTGAACACCGCGACGATCCCGTCGTTGCGCCGACGCCGGCCTAGCTGCACGGCCGCGGCCCGGCCACGGGCCGATAGCCGTCCCGGCAGCCAGCCAGTGGCGATCCCGCGCTCGTTGTCCTCACTCCATGAGTGGGTCTCAAAGACGATCTCGGTCGACATAAGCCAACAGTAGAGACGCTCAACACGCGGGCACGCCCACGACCATCTCCGAGCCCTGGCCGCGCGGGTCAGCACGGCCACGCGCGCACCGCAGGAAGATCCGAATACCGCGCCGGGTGCGGCAAATCCGCACACCACGATCAACCCCGCACCGGAAGAAGACAGCGCGAGCGAAGCGACGCGCTGTCTTCTTCCTCTCCGTACCGCCCGGACGGCGGCATGAGCGTAAAGGTCAAACCGCACCGGAAGATCCCGTCAGCGAAGCGACACCCATTGCTGCGAAGAGTTTGCACTGTGATTCAGGGTTGTGCACCTTGGTCGAGGCGACGCAGGCGATCGCGGTCAACCTCGAGGTCGGCGGCGTACGTCGTGTTGCCGGGATGCTCAGCGACGAGGGTCTGGTCGATCTCATACGCCTCCTGGTAGTAACGGCGAGCCTCGTCCAGACCGCCAAGGTCCATAGCTAGATCACCTCGGCTGGTGAGAACGACCGCCACGCTGCGGCGGTAGGTGGGGTTGCTCGGGTCGAGATCGGCCAGCTGCTGGTAGACCTGCTGTGCCTGGCGGTAGCCCTCGGCGGCCGCCTCGCGGCGCCCGGCATCCCGGTCCAGATCCGCCAGTGCTAAATGGTCGATAGCGATGTCTCGGCGGTGGACGGGGTTGTCGGGATTTGCATCGGCGAGTGCACGGTCGATGTGGAGGGCGGCGGTGGCGATTCGTCTGGCGTCTTCTGATCGTCCGGTTTCGCGGGCGAGCATGCTCAGCGCGGTGCACGCGACCGCGGCGTCGCGATAGCGGCCGGGCAGGGCGTGGGCAGGGTCGGTGATCCGGTCGAGGATGTCTGGTGTGAGGTGCCGCAGGACGTTATCGGCGATACTGCGGTCAACAGTTCCGTCGTGGGCAGGGTCGGCGGCCCGTTGCGCGCGTGCTGCGAGGACCTCCAGTTGTTGCGGAATGGCGATTCTCAACAGCTGTCGAACTGTCGGCGAGTTGGTCTTTGCCCGCGCGAGTAGGTCCAGGCATGCGGCGAGCTGCCGATCAGACGGCAGGGTAAGCAGGTCAGAGAGGACTGCCCCGGCGTCGTCGCCGAAGTCGGGCAGTACGCTGGCGGCCAGATGTTCACCGAGCCGGTCGGGACGCAACGGGTTGAGGTGACGGCGGCCGGGCTGAAGCTGAGACCACCAGTCGATGAGCCGTGTACGCAGCGCAGCCTGGTCGTCGTGGCGCAGGGCGGGGTGGATTGCCAGTAGTGTATGGGCCTCATCGAGGGTGTCGGCGCCGGCGATGGTTGCCGCGGCGGCGATCCAACTAGCCAGATGCGGGTCGACATCGGGCAACGTGGCGGACCAATAGCGCTGTTCGTGGGCCAGAACCCGCCCGACCGGAGGGGTCGGGTTGGGTGTCGTGTCGCCAGTCAGCACGCGGTCAAGGGCCTCGAACAGGACGTCCAGCGGCCACTGGTACCGCTCATGGGACAGGTCGACCATCGCCGGTGTGGCGGGCACCTGCCAAGCGGCGGCCAACGCGGCCGACGCCGTCTGAAACAGCACGGTGCGCTGAGACGGACTCAGCGGCTGGGTGGCCCGATCCGATTCCTGGCCCAGATTAAGAAGGTGTTTGACTCGGGCGTTGGCAATCTCACCGATCGTGTCCAGCGGGTCGGCCAACCCACCAACCCGGGTGCGGGTGACCAGGATCAGCCTGGCCGGAGCCAGGGCCGTCGCGGACTCGGCGAGCCGTGTCACGACGGTGGCCAGCCGTTGCGGATCGGTCGCCTCGACGTAATCAACGACGAGCAACCGCGGCACTGCGACGGCGAGGGCAGGCGCATCGTCGGGCACCGATCCGTCGGTGTGGGATAACCAGCCGGCCAGCCACCCGCGCGCGATCATGCGGCGGCACAGCTGGATCGCAAACCGTGTCTTGCCCGACCCGCCAACGCCACGGACCACCAGCACACCCAGCGGCTCCGGCGTCTCGCACCATTCCCGACGGATGCGTTCCAGTTCCGCATCGCGAAACAGGTAATCGACTACACCGAAATCCGCTCGCAGTAGGTCCGCCGGATCTGATCTGGCCGTCTTGTGGAACTGCCCCCACGGCTGCTCTACCAGATCGCCAGGCTCGCGTAGCGCAAGCACCGACAGCCACGGCGTGCGATCGGTGAGCACACTCAAGCGATTAGCCGCCAGCACGTCGGCCAGCATCGAGGCCGCCTCGGCGTGATCGACGGCCATGGTGAACAGGTCAGGCTCTCGTAGCGCGGACACCGGGGACACGTACCCGCCCAGCTCGACGCCCGTCCCACGAGTCGCGGACATCAACCCCACCACGGTCCGCGCCCGCGGGCACACCATCGGCGCACCGCTTAGCCCCGGTCTTGCCTCACCTGCTTTGAGGGTGACGAAGCCGTCGCCCTCGACCCCCTCCACGACGAACGAAGCCGGTGAACCCGGCGGTTCCCTGCCTTCCTCCCTTCGCGGAAAACCCCAACCGGTCACAGTGTCACCGGTCAACACCGGCTCCCGGCCCATCCGTTCAGGCCAGACCGCGGAATCAAGCGGCGCAACCGGATGGGCCAGGCCCGGGTCGAACCGCAGCAACGCAAGATCAGGGAACGGCCACAGGCCATCACCACGTAGCGGCTCCGAACGCAATGTCACCACCGCCGGCCAGCCCCCAACGGCGCCGCCAGTCCCCGCTGACGACGGCAGACCAGCCCCATCCAGGAGGACATCGGCATGACCGGCCACCACGTGGCCGCAGGTCAGCGTCCAGCCAGGCGCAGCGAGCACCCCCGAACCGAGCGTGCGCCCGCGAACGTCCCGAACCCGAACGACAAACGACCGCAACGCCGCTGTATCCACCCGAATCTCAACCACGAAATCCCCATGGATCGTCCGTCACCATCTCGGCCCCAGACCGATGATCAGTCAACCTGCCACAACACCGCCGGCGATTCCGGCGTCCGTTGTGGAGTCCGTCCCACGTCTCCACGACAGCGTCACCTTCAGCGCGCCCTCCGCACCACCGCTGACCAACAGACCGGTCAGCCGCCCCTCCGTTACCTTCAACGTCAGCGCAAACTCCACACTGGCCTCATCCGGACGCACCGCCTCCCACGCCTGCAGCAACTCCCAGGAGATCGCCTGCACCGTTTCGCGCACCCCATCAAAGGAAAACACCCTGTCCAAAGCAACGTTCGACGGCCCCGAGGGCGTATCCACCTCGGCATAAAACTCCACGCCACTCGCGGAAACCGGCACCGCCTGCGCCATGTCCTACCCCAAATCGCTCAACCCCGGAATCACAGAAACGTACCGAGTTAGGCCGAGAGAACCCACGCCAAACAAAGCAGGCAACGCCGCCAGCCCAACCGGCACAATGCGATTTCCAATCTCTGAAACCGGCCGCACCTGCACAACGGCTCTTACAACGATCGACGCAGACACAATCGCCCATGTCAGTGATCCACTCAAGCCCCATGTATCCAACCCGACCTTCGACTCGGGTACGCCAGCGTAGTCCCACCGACCACCACGCCAAAGCAGCAGCACGACATACGGCCGTTTATCGATCCTAATAGGATCCAACAACCCATATGCCGCCACCAACTCCGTGCTTGGCTGTGCCCAGCAACGATCCCACCAGACCCCTATCACGTGCACGACACGAGCACGGACGGCGTGGCTCGCCGTAATCCTGCGTCCCGATGACCCCACCCCGATGTGCCGACGACCGCGAACCGGATCACCCTTACGCCAACAACCCAGGCACCACACCAAAGATCGATTCGCACAACCAGTGAAGATCAGGTATCCGCTCATCGGCAAATAAGTGAGTCGATCAAGGGCTCCTGCACGCCAGGCCGTTACGCACCGTAATGGGGCTCTGCGGGCGATGTGCGCACGCGCGACCGGCGTAAGAGTGTGTCGATCAGCACACACGTCGATGGGCACGATCTTCACCGGGTCCCTGACCGCGTGGGCGAGTTTCGAGTCGGGCGTGGCGAACGCTCGGCTTGCAGTTGAGTCGCTGCGACGTACCCGGCGTCGAGCACGTCGGGCCACCCGAGCTGGTCGGCGAGCTTTACGACGCCGTCTGAGCCGTCGACGCTTCAGGACGGCCTGTCGTGCCTACCGTTCGGGCATGTGCCAGCTGCCCACGATCTCCACGGTGTCGGGGGGCCGCCATCCCGTTCCCATGTTTGACGAGACCCGCCGGAGGCACCCAACCTGGCAGCATACGAACCCTCAACCCGCCTTGAGGGTCCCTTGTTGTCGGTGTCGGCGGTTCATGCAAAGGTGCGGAGAGACGGCTATCGAGTCAGGCCAGCATGACGTTGACGCAGGTCTGTGCCCTGCCCGGGGGCACGCAGAACATGGGCACGGTCGTCACGATCTTTGGTGATTGAGACGACCGTTTCGTTGTCTTCGGGCGGTGGTGCCCGATGACCACTGCGGATCGGGTGATCACCGTCGCGGCTGGCGCAACGGTGGCCCTGTTGGCTGGTGTGGCCGGTGCGATCTCGTACTCGCACATGGCCGAGTTGGCTCGGCTGCACGGCGAGGTTGGGTGGCGGGCAGCACGCTTTCCCGCTTTCTGTCGATGGCATCGAGGTCGTGGCGTCGCTGGTGCTGCTGGCGCACCGGCGGGCCGGTACCCGGGCAGGGTGGTTGCCGTGGGCGGCGCTGGCGGCCGGTACGGCGGCCAGCGTGGCCGCGAATGTGGCGGTCGGGGCGTCGGATCCGGTTGGGCGGCTGGTGGCCGGCTGGCCTGCCGTGGCGCTGCTGGTCACGATCAAGCTGCTGTCCGGGCTGCTCGACTCCGTCCCTTACGGCGACGGCCGGGGTTCTGCCGTCCCGGATGGTCCCGGCGAGTCTCGCCGGTCCGGGACCGGCCGGGACGGCTCGTCCGATGCGGGCAGCGGGGGAACCGAACTGGAGCAGGCCGCTCGATTGGTCCGGGACCGGCTCGTCGCGGCGGGGACCGCGGTCAACCGGCGGAACATGGCGGCGGGATTGCGCGCCGCCGGTCATCGGGTCGGCAACGAGCGCATAGGCGAGCTGCTACAGGTCGTCCGTGCTGACGGGGCGGATGTTCTGCCCGCCCCTGGAGGCAGCGATGCCTGACACCGGTTCAAGGACAGCCGCACTCCTCTGTCAGAGCATGTCAGGTCGCCGCCTCGATTGGGCCTGCTGGGCTTGCCGATTGCTGTGGACCCGAACGGCAACCGTGGTGGGCCTGTCAGCGCTGGTGATCGCCGGCTCCGGCGGTCATGGCCGACCGGCGACTGACACTTCCTGTGTCACCCAAGGCAGCCCGTATGCATTGGCGGTTGATCGGCGGTACCGACATGGCTGACCGTTCATACCTGACTCGTCTTCGGACCTCCGGCGGTCCGTCTCATGATCTGCTGGTCCTGCTCGATAAACATCGGGTCATGACCACCGGCCAGCTCGCCCGCGCCACCGCCGTGCCCGAGCGGACCACCCGGTACCGGCTGGACCGGCTGCACACTGCGGGTCTGGTCGAGTGCGTCCGCCCCGGGCGTGAGACCGGTTCAGCGCCTCGGCACTGGTGTCTGCGGCCAGCTGGCGCCCGGCTGGTGGCCGGCACCGCCACCGCCGATGGCCGCCCGTCCGGGATGTTCGTGGCCCACGCCGCCGCCCTCACCGAGGTGTGGCTCGCTCTGAGCGAATATGGCCCCGCCGAAGGCATTCAGGTGGCGAGCTGGCTTACCGACCGGGCGGCCTGGCAGGAGTGGGACCGCGCCAGCGCCTGGTCCACCCATCCGTACCGGCTGACTCCGGACGCGGCCGCCACACTGACGGTCGACGGCGCCAACGTGGCCGTGTTCATTGAGGTCGACCTGGCATCGATGACCCAGACCCTGCTCAAGCAGAAAGTCGCTCGGTACCTTGCCTACGCCGACGACCGCGCCTGGGAGGGTCGCACCCGCACTGCCCGCCCGTGCTCCTGCTCACCACCACGGCGACCCGCGCGGCCAGCTTCGTCCGCGCGGCGGGACCGGTCCTGACCCGGCAGATTCAGAGCATCGACGCGAACGATCCCGCGGCGGCGCTGGTGGTCGCCGCCTGCGGACTGGTACACGACCCAGCCCGGGCCATCACCGAGGCGTGCTGGAGCCAGCCGGACACCGCTGTGGCCGACCTGACCCTGGCCGAACTGCTCGGCGAGCGTCTCGACGCCCAGGCTGCATCCAGTGCCTGGAGGGTCGAGCAGGACACCGTCGTTCGCCGCCGCGCCGCAATCGACGCTCTCGACCAGGTCCAAAGGTTCACCAGGCTCGCGGACTGGTTGGGCAGCCAACCCGCCGCCGAAGCCCTTCAATTGCTCGTCGCAGACGGCGCAGCTTCGTTCCTCGACAACGAGCGGACCTTGCCCATCAGATCGCCGACTGGCTCGACCAGCAGCGCCGGACCAACCGGTTTCGCGCCCGCGACCTCGCTGCACCCATCGTTTGTGAACTCGAGCAGCGCCATACGCAGCTGTGGGCGGACCAGGCACACCAATTGCTTACAGCCGAGGAGTGCATTGCCGCCGGGCATCCGCATCTGTACGGGCTCGCCGAGAGGCTGGCCAGCGGCCATCTCGCCGATCGGGGCGAGGTCGGCATCCTGGCAACGCCACCCACCGAGACACGCGAGGAGATCCAGCGGGTAGCCCTCCGCGACTACCCGAAACGCCGCGCGGCTCATGTCGATCGGGCGTGGCACGCTCTCAGCCGCCGCGAGCGCCGCCGCACCAGCCGCGACCAGCTCGGCGCCGCCTACGACGACACCCACCTCGCCATCTGCGGAACCTATGGCATCGCCGAACCCCAACCCGAGCCAGACCAAGTCGCAACCGACCGGTGCGCTCACTGCGACGGCATCGTGCTCGACTGGCCGGAACGGACCACCAGCTCGACCCTTCCCGAACACCTCGAACACATCCGCCGGCGCCTCGACGAGATCCGCGGTCCGCGTGGCACCTGAGCCGAGCAGGACCAGCCAGCGCCGATCGTCAGCCCGCCACCGACGGATCATTGGGACGAGACTCCGCCGCCGCCTCCAGGGCGGCAGCGACTGCTTCGAACTCGGCCAGTGCCGCAGTGAGATCCTCGACGATCTCCCGAGCGATCACCTCAGGCGCGGGTAGGTTCTCCATGTCCTCCAGGGACTCGTCGCGCAGCCAGGTGATGTCGAGGTTGACCTTGTCCCTGGCGATCAGCTCGTCGTACCCGAAGGACTTGAGCCTCTCGCTTTCGACCCGCTCGCCGCGCGGCTTGCCCGGCAGGTAACAGGCGACGAACTCATCGAGATGGTGGCGGCGCAGCGGATTCTGCTTGAGCGTGAAGTGCTGGTTGGTGCGCAGGTCGTATATCCACAGCCGGTCGGTCCACGGCCGCTCGGAGGCCGGCCGCTTGTCGAAGAACAGCACGTTGGCCTTGACACCTTGGGCGTAGAAGATGCCGGTCGGCAAGCGCAGCATCGTGTGCACGTCGAAGTCGGCCAGCATCCGCCGCCGCAGCGTCTCGCCGACACCACCTTCGAAAAGCACGTTATCGGGTACGACCACCGCCGCCCGACCGTTGATGTCGAGGATCGTGGCGATGTGCTGAACGAAGTTGAGCTGCTTGTTTGCCGTGGTGACGACGAAGTCCTGACGCTCGATCTCCCGCTCGTCGCGTGACTCGCGGCCGTCCGCACCGACCATGGTTAGCGACGACTTGCGGCCGAACGGCGGGTTGGACAGGACCACCGAGTACCGCCTGCCCGGATCGGCGATCAGCGCGTCCTTGACCTCGATCAGGCTCTTGCCGTTGGGCGTACCAATGCCGTGCAGCAGCAGGTTCATCGCCGCCAACCGGGCGGTGCCGTCAACCAGCTCCACGCCGTGGACGAACGTGTCCCGCAGGTGGTTCCGTTCGGTCGGGGTCAGCGTCTCAGCATGCTGGGCGGCGTACTCATGCGCCGCGAGCAGGAAGCCACCTGTCCCCGCTGCCGGGTCGGCCACCGTGTCCCGCACGGACGGCTGAATGCAATCGACTATCGCCTGGATCAGCGCCCGGGGTGTGAAGTATTGCCCAGCGCCGGACTTGATGTCCTCAGCGCCCTTGGACAGCAGCTCCTCGTACGCGTCGCCTTTGATGTCGATCCCGGTAGCGGACCAGTTCTCCTTGTCGATCAGGTCGACGATGAGCCGCTTGAGCTTGGCCGGGTCCTGGATTCGGTTCTGCGCCTTACGGTAGATCGTGCCCAGCGTTCCAGGCTGCTTGGACAGATCCTCAAGGATGTGCCGGTACGTGACCTCCAGGTCATCGCCGTCAGCGTCGAGCAGCCGCTGCCACGAGCAGTGCTCCGGCACGATTCGCTCACTCTTCAGCGGCCGAATCTCCCGCTCGTGAGCCATCTTCAGGAAGAGCAAGTACGTCAGCTGCTCGGTGTACTCGATTGTGCCGACCCCATCATCGCGCAAGACATGACAGTACGACCACAGCTTGTCGACCAACCGCCGCGCGTCAGACACTGGTCATCTCCTCTACGATCTCAATGTCACTCGCCCGCCCCGTCAGCCGACCCGAGAACGCCGCGTCGAGTAGCGCGTGCCGTAGTCGCTTTCCTTTTGCACGAACGATTCGAAGTTCTGCCTCTAGCCGATTGCGTCGACCACGAACGACAGCCAAGGCTTCCATCAGTTCGGTTTGCCGGCTTAACGAAGGTACCGGAATACTAAGAGTCTTGAGCTTCGAAACGCTAAGAGTATGGAGGCCACTGCTCGAACTAGCTAGCCGCGTCAAATTCTTGCGGTTCTGTGGCGAGTTCCAAACGGCTTCAAGGTAAGCAGGGTTGAGCTGCGGGGAAGGACGCACTCTGATGAGGTGGTTTTGGTGGACGCAGTCATCGATAGAACCGTTCCACGTCGCCGCTCGGCCAATTTGTGACGGGCTGCCGTTTCCCTCGACGACCAGAAGGTCGCCCACCCTCAGCCGAAGCTTGTCTAGCTCCCCGTCAAAAAGTTCTATCTCGTGTACGTCCTTGAGATCGAGACCATACTTGGTAATGTTTGCCACGCGCAGAAAGGGATACGCGTTGTGCTTTGGTTCCCGCTTGTGGTGTTTCTGGAGGCCACCTTGAATCGCCGCTACCTCGTCAAGTCTGCGCTCGCGCCCAGCGCGACACCGGGAAAGAGCAGAAGCTTCGAGAGCGGCCAGACGGTGAGTCGCGGTCGTTGCAGAACTCTCGGCAGCGTCGAGGCGCGAAAGGTGGTCTTCGAGGATATCGACGAGCCGCCGCTGCTCCGATAGCGACGGGAGCCTGCCGAATGGAGTGTTACGCACGTCGGCGACATTAACGTGAAGGACTGTGGAGCCGGTTGCCCTATGCCGAAACCAACGTTGTGCATTTGACGAGAGCAGAAAGTAGTGAAGATATCGGGGTACTATCAGGTGTTCACTCGGTTGTATTAGAACAGTACGCTGTCCCAGGCAGATAGGAGTCGCTTCCGGCACCAGGGCAGCCTCGCCAATCGGAGCCTCACGTGCAAGGATAATATCGCCCGCACGCGGCACAGCCCGCCGAGTCCAATCCCTATATGTGGCCAATGTGACAGGCTTCGCACCAGAAAGGTCGATGCGTCCGTTACGAATGCTTCCGGTCCCGACGGATAATGCATACGCTTCTTCGACCGGCGCGCGCGGTGCTGTCTTGTGTTCGCAATCGATCACTTCTGCTACGTCTCTGAGGACGAGTGTCCGCAGCGTACTCACGCGGGGAGCTCCGTGTTGAGTTGGTCGATCAGGATGGCGGCCCGGGGGCCAAGTTCGCGGAGGGCGCCGTCGATGCCGCCGCGTTCGGTGAACGGGGCCTTGTCGAGGTCGTCGGGGCTGATGCCCGCCGACACGGCGATCACTTCGACCATCCGGTTCAGCCACCACCTTTCTGTCTCGCTGAATGTGACTCCGGCCTGCTGCTGCTGGAGCAGCCAGCCGGCGTACCGCTCGCGGACCTTCTCCGCGTACGGAACTAGCTCACCATCTTGACCGATGGTGTAGCGGATCAGGGAGACCAGGTCGGTCAGGGTGTGGCGGTCGCTGTGGCGGACGTGGCCGGCGTAGACCACCTCGTACGCGGACCAGATGAGATCGGGCGTCCAGTTGCGCGGTGGACGTTTGATGCGCTTGGCCAGCTCCTCAATGTCCGCGAACGAGATGCGCCGATCCCGGGCCTCGGTGAGCAGCTGGATCGCGGTGATCTCGTCGCGGTTCTCGTCCAGGTATGCCTGCCACGACTCGACGATCGACTGCGCTCGCGAGGTGTCGATGACCCCGTAGGCGTCAACCAGGGTGTCCACGCTAGTCTCGTCGATGATCCGGTCATGGGCCTGGCGCAGTTCCAGGATCCGCTGCCGTAGCGCTGGGTTCGCGGCCAACGGCCGTACAGCCGTATCAAGCAGCTGTTGCACGGTGGCCGCTGGGTCAACGGCGCCGGCCATGGCGCGGGCCTGGGTGTCCGGGTCGACCGCGTCGACGAGGCCGCGGATGAGGCCGCGTACCGCCGCACCGGCGACATGGTCCAGCTCGGCCCGCTCGCCTGGGGTGAGCTGCAGTTCCAGCGCGGCGAGGCGGGATGCGAGGGTGGCGGTCTCGACCTCGGTGAGGGTCAGCGTGGCGGCCTTGTCCAGCAGCTGCTTGAGCGAGATGCCTTTGTCCTGGTTGAGCGGCGGGTCAACGAAGTCGTGTTCGGTCACGCCGATCGCGTCGACGATGACGAACCGGGTCTTCTCGGTGGCGTCGGGCGTGACGGCCTGGAAGTCGGCCGGCGTGATGGTCCGGGCGCCGCGGCCTTTCATCTGTTCGAAGTACGCTGCCGAGCGCACGTCTCGCAGGAAGAACACGCACTCCAATGGCTTGACATCGGTGCCGGTGGCGATCATGTCGACGGTAACCGCGATCCGCAGCGTGGCGGAGGTGCGAAACGCCTGGAGCTGCCCCTTGGGGTCTCGGGCACTGTAGGTGATCTTCGCGGCGAAGTCGTTGCCCCTCCCGAAGACCTCTCGGACCCGGGTGACTACCTCCTCGGCGTGCGCGTCGTCCTTGCAGAAGATCAGGGTCTTTGGCACGGTGGACCGGCCGGGGAAGATCTCGCTGAATAGCCGGTCCCGGAAGGTCTCCAGCACCAGCCGGATCTGTGAGTCGGCGGTGACCGCCCGGTCAAGCTGCCGGCTGGTGTACTCGACGTCCTCATCGAGCTGTTCCAGGCGCTGCACGCGGGTGCGGCGGTTGACTTTCGGCACCACCGTGCCGGCCTCGATACGCGAGCCCTTCTCGCTGATCCGGGTGCGGATGCGGTAGAGGTCGAAATCGACGTTCACGCCGTCGGCGACGGACTGCGGGTAGGTGTACTCGGACACCAGGTTCTGCCGGAAGAACCCGAACGTCTGCTTGCCGGGGGTGGCGGTCAGGCCGACGATGTGGGCGTCGAAGTACTCCAGCACCCCGCGCCACACGCCGTAGATCGATCGGTGCGCCTCGTCGACGATGACCAGGTCGAACGCCTCCGGCGGCAGATTCGGGTTGTACGCCACGGTGACCGGGGCGTCGGGCACGTAGTCGTCCAGGCCGGGGTCGTCGCCTTCCGGTGCTGTGTCGCCGGCCAGCACCCGGTAGACCCGCTGGATGGTCGAGATCACCACGCTGGTGCTGCCGAGCATCCCCGCGCTGGTGAGCATGTCCACGTTGTACAGCTCGGTGAACCGCCGCCCGTCGTCCGGGGTCCGGTAGTTCTGGAACTCAGCCAGGGTCTGATCGCCGAGATTGTTGCGGTCGACCAGAAACAGCACGCGGGTGAACCCGCCATGCTTGAGCAGCCGGTAGCACTCGGTCACCGCCGCGTACGTCTTGCCAGCGCCGGTGGCCATCTGCACCAGCGACCGGTCGAACCGCTGCTCCGCCAGCGCCCGCTCGATACCTTCGATCGCGGTGATCTGTGCCGGGCGCAGCGGGTCGGTGTCCAGCGCCGGTAGGTGCCGTACCTTGGCGCGCCAGGTCGGGCGCTGCGGGTCGGTCTCCGCGTCGCGGACGATACGCGCCAGCGCTCCGGGCTGGGGGAACGCGAAGATCCGCCGGGCCCGCGGCGCTGGGTCGAACCCGTTGGTGAAGTGGGTTTCCGATCCGCTGGCTTCGAACACGAACGGCAACCGGCCGTCGCGGGTGAGCGACTTGAGCCGTACCGACGCGGGCAGACCCTCGGCGTAAATCGCCGACTGCCACTCCACCCCGGACAATGGAGTACCTTCCGGCTTGGCTTCGATGACCCCGACTACCCGCTGGTCGACGTAGAGCAGGTAATCGACGCGGCCATGGCCTTTGGCCATAATCATCTCGCGGACGGCGATCCCGGAGCCAGCAAATAGGTTCAGCTCGGCCCTGTCCTGTACCGTCCAGCCGGCTTCCGTCAACTGCCGGTCGATCATGATTCGGGCACGCTGCTCGGCCTGAAGACGAATGTCCGTCGAGGGGCTCACACACCGTAACGTTAGCCGATCAATACCATTTGGGGCATCGCCGAGTT
Organism: Micromonosporaceae bacterium; assembly: GCA_035650075.1. Classification (GTDB taxonomy): domain Bacteria; phylum Actinomycetota; class Actinomycetes; order Mycobacteriales; family Micromonosporaceae; genus DASSUC01. The sequence continues at coordinate 14,894 of DASRII010000232.1, forward strand.
GTTGCACGACTCCGGCTTTTGTCCGTCGACGCTCGCCGGCTACGGGCGTTTGAGTGTCCGTTCCTCCACCCAAAGGCCTGGAAAGCGGATTCGCCCGTCGGCTGGTGGAGGGCCGGCGACCGGTGCCGACCCTCCACAGATCTCTTAGCCGATTCCGCGGATCATCGCGAGGATGGTGGTCATTTCGTCGACGACGATGTGGCCCCACATCCATTGGACGGAGCCTTCGGTGTGGGTGTTCATGGCCTGTTGACCGAGGTGAAGTCGTTCCTCGATGTAAGTGGTGAGCATCTCGATCAGGTCGTGGTCGGCGGCAGGTTCGCTGTTGGTTGCTTCGGGCGGGCCGTAGGGCTCCGGTTGCTCGGTGTCTGTCTGGTCGGGTACGGCGCGGAGGTTAGGCGGTGGCACCGTCCGGGTCCTCCTCGTGGTGCTGTTCAGTGCGGGTGGGGTCGAGGTGGCGGTAGTCGCCGATGTCTTCCATCAGGTCGGAGACGGCGACCTGGTACATCTCGGCGAGGCGGACGAGGGTGTTCAGCGGTGGCGGGTAGCCGGCGTCGGTGGGCCAGGCTTCCCAGAACATAAAGTTCTTGCCGGTGACGGCCTGGTCGGGCCAGCGGGTGTTCCACTCGGTGGCGGCTTGGTCGTGGTTCCAGCCGTGTGCCATTCGGGCGGCGACGAGGGCGGTGACGCGGTGTCGGGCGCGGAGGCTGGTGGCGATTTCCAGCCAGGTCATGCCTCGGGTGCGCATGCTGTCCACCAGCGGTTGGACCGCTGTCTGGGTTGGCATGATTCTCCTTCCATGAGGTGAGTCGATCGTGTGCGCGGCTGACCGGTAGTCCGGCGTGGTCTCCGGGCGGCGCACGCGTACGGACGGGCAGCCGCGATCTCGCCGAAGGACTGCGGAGCGAACGGGTGTACTGGATGGCCAGACGTGGGCGGTAGGGCGGCCGATTGATCGCCGCGTCAACGGCGGCCGCCAAGGCAGCGGTCAGCTCCTGCACTGCCGCTGGTAGGGCGGCGACTGTGGCGGCGAGGTACTGGTAGCTGCTGGGTGGGGCGTCGCGCAGCACGATGTCGGCCAAGCCAGCGGCGTGCACCAGTCCGGCGAGTACATGGTCGGCACCAAGCAGTGGTTCGCCGCTGAGGATCCGTACCGCGACCCGGTGCCGGGGCTGCGTGGCGATGGATGGGTCGACCGGTACATACCGGACCGGTCGTCGCCATCGGCGTTGAGTGGGCGCGACGTGACCGGCCTGCCAGAGCCGCCCGCCAACGGCGTCGACTGCCGTTCCGGCGAGGACCGGCAGCCAAATCCTGATGAGGCGGCACTGCCGTACCACGGCCAGTTGATCGAGGACCATGGCGGTCAGCGGATCCGGTGGCGGCGAGGGGTCGAGGAGGATTAGCCGGTCGGCGTGGACTGTCAGTCGGTCCTGCATGGTGAGTTCGGCGAGCAGCGCCGTGGCCAGGGCAAGTTCGGTGGCGCGGATCGGCAGTCGTGAGCGCCCGTCGGCGTCATGGGCGATGAGATAGAGCTCGTCCGCGAGCTGCATGGTCATTCCGCATACGCGCTGGCGGCGACACGGTAGGCGGCCAGCGCCTCCACGAGGGTGTCGAGGATGCGCAGGTCATCGGCGGTGATCGGGTCGCCGGGCAGGCCGAGGTGGATCTCGGTGGGTCCGGTGTCGATGACGAGGATCGGTGGAGCGTCGCGGAAGGTGTCGGCGTATGCCATGGTGCCGGGGAGCAGGTCGACGATGGCGACGGTGGTGGCGTGCGGGGCACCCGGCGCCCGCCACGGCGTCACAGTCGCGGCCCGATGTTGCACGGTGGGGTGGGCGGTTGGCATGTGCGGCCCCTTTCCTCGCCTGCGAGTGGACTCCCGGCCGGACGGACACCGCAGGTCGCGTCCGGCCGGGGCCTTCGTCGGACCCGGCTGTCCGAGGCCCGGGTGCGGCGGATGCCGGGGCGGGAGCGGGCCGCCACATGCCGTGGCGCGTTCCCCGGCGGCCGGGATCGGTTCGGCGCCGGTGGTGAGGCTAGATAGGCGCGGGACGGTGCAGGGTCACCACCGGGGACGGACACACGCGGTGTCCCTGGCCGGCTGGCGGGGCGGTGTCAGCCGGCCAGACCCGCCGCGTCGAGCAGGGGCCGTAGGTCGGCCTCCAGGGCCGGCTTGGCCCGGCCCTGGACCTGGCGCAGCGTTTCGCGCAGCGGCCGGCTGTAGCGCAGCTCTTCCGGTGACTCGCGGTGGATGCGTTGGATCATGTGGACAGTGGCGAGGTCGTCGCGGCGACGGGCGTAGCAGCGTGCCACGTCCAGGTGGTAGGTGAGCCGCCGCTCCACGGCGGGTGCCCGGAGGACCGCGACCCGCTCGGCGAGGTCGAGGGCTTCACTGGTACGGCCGAGTTCGGCCGCGGTCGAGACACGGTGCAGGGCCACGTTGGTGGGTCCGAAGACCATCCGGAAGTGGTTGGTCTCGCCCGTGACCTCTGCGACCTGGGCTGCGATGTCGAGCATGCGGCGGGCCTCGGCGGCGGCGTCGTCCCGGGCGGCCTCGGTGGCGCCCATCAGGTGTAGACCGCCGTAGGCGGCCAGCCGGGCGCCGGTCGGGTGGGCCAGCCGGGGTTTCAGGTCGGCGATGGCCCGGTGCACCACGTCGAGTGCCTGGCGGGTCTTGCCCTGCGCGGAAAGGATCATCGCGAGGTTCCAGGCGGCTGCCGCGGCCAGGGTCGGGGTCGTCGGCGTCCAGCGCGCAGGACACCGCCCGGTCCGCTGCGACCAGCGACAGCTCGTATTCGCCGACCCGCTTCGTCCAGGTGCGGGTGAGCTGGTAGAGCATGCTGGCCAGCCGCAACACCTGTCGCCGCTGGTGAGGCTCGGCGGCGCGTACCGCGTGCTGCACCCGGCCGATCAGGTCGGGCAGCTGCTGCCCGACGGCGTCGTACCGAAACGCCGAGGGCTCCTGCCAGGTCTGCCACGCGTCCTCGACCTGGCGGCACAGCGCGTCGAGGTCGACACCGATGTCGCTGCTCGGGTTCCGGTGCATCAGGGCCCGATGTACCGCATCGGCGGCCGGATGGCCGAGGCGCCCGTCGGGCATCAGCGGCAACGGCACGCCGGTCAGCTCCCGCAGGTCGGTGACCCGCAACGCCTGGGCGAATAGCAGCAACTGCGAGAACCGGGTGACCAACCGGTCGCCCGACTCGATCTTCTTGACCATGGATACGGACAACCCGACCAGGCCGGCCAGCTCGGCCTGGGTCAGTCCGCGCCGTGCCCTGTGACTGGCGATCCGCTGACCGATGGCCCACTCGTCGACATGCATCGCTCCCGTCCTCACGCCCGTCCGGCTGATCTGGGTGTCCACGGCAGGGTACGCCCACAGTGGCAGACTGACCGGCATGCCCGCGCCCGTCGATCGCCCGTTCCTTCTGCTGTGGGACGTCGACCACACCCTGATCGAAACGCGTGGCCTGGGCACCGAGCTGTACGTGGCCGCGTTCGAGGCGGTCACCGGCCGCCCTGTCCAGCAGGTGGTCGAGCCGACCGGCCGGACCGAGCCGGCGATCTTCGCCCAAACCCTGCACCGGCACGGCATCGAGCCCTCGGTGGAGTTGAGCCGCCGCTATGCCGCCGAACTCGCCGACCGCTATCGCCGGCACGCCGAACTGCTGCGCCGCCGTGGGCGGATCCTGCCGGGCGCCCGCGACGCGCTGGCCGCGATTGCCGACTTGCCATCCGCGGTGCAGACGGTGCTGACCGGTAATCTGCGTCCGGTGGCGGCGGTCAAGCTTGAGGTGTTCGGGCTGGACGGCTTCATCGACTTCGACGCCGGAGCCTACGGCGAGGACGCCGACGACCGCCCGTGTCTCGTTCCCGTCGCCCAAGGCAGAGCAGCCGCAGTAGCCGGCCACCCTTTCCACTGCGGCAATACGGTCCTCGTCGGTGACACCGCCCAGGACGTCACCGCAGCACACCAAGGCGGCGCACGTATTGTTGCCGTGGCCACCGGACGAGACAGCGAAGCCGACCTGCGCGCCGCAGGTGCCGAGATGGTTCTCCCCGACCTGACCGACACCGCGGCCTTCGTACGCGCCGTACGACGAAGTCTCGGCGCCGGCACCCATGACGAGGCTTGACAACCCAGCGGGCGAAACCGGGCTTGGCGCGACCATGGTGCGGGACGGCGATGTCGACCACCTGTTGGGTGGCCACCTATTCGGGCAATGCCAGCGAATCGCCGTCGGCGGAAGGTGTCGCGCCCGGCACGGCCGGGCCGGTGGTCTGGTGCACCAGCCAGCGACCGAGTGCGTCGGTGCCTTGGGCATCTGCCTGCCCGGCCGTGGGAACGTACAGGTAGTAGCGCTTCTCGCCCCAGCGAGCGTCGGGAAACCAGCGTTGAATCTGCACATCGATCTCAGCCTCCGGCGCCATGCGGCCGTCGATGAGATAGCCACGGTTGAGCCAGAGCTGACCGTTGGTGTACAGAGCGAAGACCGAGGTGCTGCCGCTCGAGCCCTTGGCGGCATTGCGCAGGTTCAAGGACGCATTCGCCTTGCCGTACTGGACCGACGATCCGTACAGGCTCCGCCAGTTCCGTAGGATCTCCTCCGCCACCGGCCGGGTCGCCTCATCGCATGCGCTAAGGAATTCGTCGTCACCACTGAGCCGTCCGGCCCCGGAGGTGGCGACCTCCTCCCGCCAGGTGTTCGGCCGGGACAGCACCGCGAATCGTGGCACGTACGCGTTGCCGATCTGCTCGACGGACACCGTAACCAGGAACACGGCAATGCCCTTTTCGTCACCGAACGCTTCCTTACACCGGTTGAGATAGTCGGCGACAGCAATGAACTCCGGGTGGTGTTGCTCGGCGATGACAACAAGCGCCCGGGCATCGTGGCCCACCGCGTACGCCAGGCCCCGGGTGAGATGGTCGTGGTCGGCGGCCCGGTACTGGTTCTCGATCGCTACTCGGCGGCCGTTGGCGGTCTGCGCCAGTATGTCGAGGCAGCGCCACAATCCGGGAATCGGGGCTTCGACCTTGAGCAGATCAAGCCGGCCGAGGCCAAGTTCGTCAAGGAAATCCAGGTTGTCGGCGAGCCACGGCGTGAAATGCGTGGCCTCGGTTGGCCAAACCTCGCGGATCGGCACGCGTTGGGGCCGGACAATTCGCCGGGTGGCCGGTTCACCCGTGGATTGCGGGGCACCCTGCTCTGCGTGGACCGTCATGACGACACACGCTACGACGAAGGTTGATCCGGTTCCTCGGCCGATCGCCTGAAACGTTCGTCTTCCCGCAGACGCGCGCCACCAATCCGGACGATCACCAGACATGACGGGATGCCCGCCGCCGCGATGTGAGCTTGACATTCGGCGCTGGTCGAGCGTTCATCGACTGTGGCGGCCATCCGCCCTGGCCGGCCCCAGCGGGGACGTGACCAGCCGGGACACCGGGGGCAGCGGTGCCGCCACCGAGGAGTCCATCGAGTTCTACGGAGGCGCATGGCGAAAGCCGGAGACGAGCAGGCGCCGACGATGGTGAACGTGGCCCGCTCGCCCGGAGCCACGCCCCGTCGGTTGGCCGCCACTGTAGAGATCGTCCGGGTGAGAGGCCCGGACGCCGTACACCTGGCCGAGGTCCAACTGGAAGCGATCAAGGAGGTACTCGAATGGGCATTGACCCAACCCGACCACACCGGACACGTCGAGGACTGGGCGGCATGACATGCGGGTCGAACCACCGACCCGGCACGAGGCCGCCCGGCCTCCCTACCGGTACACGACCTGCCGCGATACCGCCTTGACCGAGGAGTACACGAGTGCGAGACCATCCCTCCACCGCCGGTGCCGATCCGCGCCGCCTGCCGCCGCGGGCCGCGGTGGCGTTCCTGGCCCGGGTGTCCACCGACGACCAGCAAGATCCGACGCTGTCCCTGCCCCGCCAGCTGGCCAGCTGCCAGGCCGCCCTGCCGCAAGGGTGGGAGATCACGGCCTGGTTCTGGGACATCGAGTCTGGCCGCACCGCACTGGAACGGCGCGGTCGCGGCCCGCGCCGGGCAGCAATTGGCCGGGCGGCTCGCCGTTTCGGTCGACCGGATGACGTTGATCAGAGCGGTGCGGCGCATCCCGGACCCGGTGGCGGACACACCGACCGTGCTGGGTGTGGATGACTTCGCCACCCGTCGCGGCCACCGCTACGCCACGATCCTGATCGACATGCACAGTCGCCGGCCGGTCGACGTGCTGCCCGACCGCGACGCCGACACCCTGGCGGCCTGGCTGCAAGACGCGCCACAACGCCACGTCTACCGGGACGGACAGATTCTATTCGATCTTCCGATCGAGTCACCCAGGACCGATTCTATGTTTTGTTCCGTTACTTCCTATTACTATCGCTCTGACTGGTTCGTAAGGACCCCTTCGTGTCGTGGATCGTCGTTGAACGGTCCTGCCGCGCAACCCCACGGGTACGTGGGTGCCGCTGCTGCGCATGACCCCGTCCGCTCACGAAGAAGGCGTCCACGCGACCCGCCGCTGTGAGATGGCGCCCAGCCGCCGACGCTGACGACCCACCTGACGACTTGACCACGTATGGATCCGGTATATACTGAAGCTGGTAGGCAGCGTTCCTTGATAAGTACACAGAGGTACAAATGGCACAGAGGGCTCCGCCCGGCCGCCGCTCGCCAGTTCGTTCAACGGGAGGCGAAGTGAGCACGGGTTATCAGAAGATCTCAGTCAATCTATCGGACGAAGTGCTAGCCGCGTTGAAAGAAATGGCGGCGCGAGATAATGTCACTATGACGGAAGCTCTGCGTCGGGCAATCTCCACTTTCAAATTTCTCAGCGACAGCCAGCGTGAAGGAAAGGCCGTATTGCTGAGGGATCTGGAGACGAAAGAAACAGAGAGGCTAGTATTTCACTAATTCAATAGTGAGGAGAGCACAGCAGTGTGTAACGACGGTCGACTGTGCCCCGGCTTGATCAGAGACGGAGGTGTGCCTACCTCCGCCACGGGCCGGGGGGAGGCAAGGGTCGATTCCACTATCGGCATTGACGAGGTGCCTCGACAGGGACTATGGGTTCCGAAGCGCGAGGCAGCCTGTCTTGAAGTTGAGGATGCTGCACGGACGCATCTTGCGTCTCGAGGTCTGCTCCTCATTTTCTCGTTCATAGTTCTGGGTCTCGTCGCACTCACCTGGGTGACCCTTGCAGGGGGTCCGACGGATGTTATAGGTGATTTCTTGAAGACAATTGGTACTCCACTCTTTGGTGTTTTCACCCTTATTGTGGGGTATTACTTTGGTCGGCAATCTCGGGAAGGCGAAAGTAAAGCCAGGTCGAGCGTTACTGCAGGCACGCAGCGCGCGCGATCCACTCGACGTTCAACCGATCAAACCCGATCCTAATCCTACTATTTCCTGTTCCCTGCGACCTTCGGTCCGAGATTCTGATCGAAAGTCCAATTCACATGGACAAACACAAGCACCACGGCTTGATCAACAGATGGACACGCTGCCTACAAAGCGGCGAGACCTCGGAGGGTCTCGCCGCTTTTGTTGTATCTATCGTGAGACGGGGAGGAAATGGAACGGCCCCGCCTCAGTTCTTGCTCCTGGTTTGCAACAGTCGCAGCGCTTTCTGGCACTTGAACCACAGCTAACGAATCGCAGGTTCAGCCCGGAACGCCTCCAGCGTAGCGTTCCAGCTGCCAGAAGGCGTTCACGTCCCTTGGCGCCGCCCGGCGCCCAAGTTGCAATCGTGTTTGAGCGATGCTTGCTAACGCGCACGCTAACGAGATCTTAAGAAACGTTCAGAAAATCCTGTGCACCAACCGAGACGCACATGCCATCGAGCGGAAACAATGAAATGCCACTTGGCCACCTCACATCCCAGCGAGCCTCACATTGCGAGGTCCTGCTACGGTTCCCCGCGAGATTCAACTGCATGCAGCTCCCAACGGGACTGCCTCAACGGGACTGCCTAGTCTCGGCTGATGCTTTACGGATCGGCTTCGGCTGATCCTTTACCGGTGGCGCCTAGTAGTACTTTGTTAAGTCGTTATGTTTTGTTTGTCGGCTTGTGATGTGTCGCTTGTGGCGTCCACTGTGGATGCTGGTTGACTTGGGGTGTGACCCCGGAGGAGATCGCGCAGGTACGGCCACGCTTGCTGGACTTC
>DASRII010000233.1:0-3464 GCA_035650075.1 Micromonosporaceae bacterium
CACCTGGACTTCGGGCATTTCCTGCTGCAGCCGATGGACGGCCCGGATCGGGCCGGGAACACCGACGACGCCGTGCGCTACTGCCTGACCCATCCGCAGTGGCGGCTGAGCCTGCAGACCCACAAGTACCTGGGGATCCCGTGATGGAGATCTTCCGGGAGTTCACCTTCGAGGCCGCCCACCGCCTGCCCCACGTGCCGGGTGACCACAAGTGCTCCCGGTTGCACGGCCACTCCTATCGGGTGGAGGTCCATGTTCATGGCGAGGTCGACCCTGCCACCGGCTGGGTCATGGACTTCGCCGACGTCAAGGCCGCCTTCCAGCCGATCCATGACCAGCTCGACCACTACTACCTCAACGAGGTCCCGGGCTTGGACAACCCCACCAGTGAGAACGTGGCGCGCTGGATCTGGGACCGCCTCACCGAGGCGCTGCCGCTGTCGGCGGTGGTGGTCCGCGAGACGTGCACCTCCGGCTGCGTCTACACAGGAGGGTCCTGATGCTGCCCGACGTCCAGGCCATGCCCGACACCCGTGGTGTCGCCCTGCAGGAGGTCGGCATCGAGGGGCTGCGCTACCCGCTGCTGGTTGCCGACGGGCAGGGCGGCAAACGGGAGACCGTGGCAACCGTGACGATGGCGGTCGGCCTGCCACCGCACGTCAAAGGCGCGCACCTGAGCCGATTGGTCGAGGTCCTGCACGCCCGACGGGACCAACTCGCCGCCGACACCGCCCTGCTCATGGCCGACGAACTGCGCCAGCGCCTCGGCAGCACCCACGCTCGTATCCATCTGGCGTTCCCGTACTTCCTGGAACGACGCGCGCCGGTGACCGGAAGCCGGTCTTTCACCGACTACCGCTGCGCGCTGACGGCCACCGCAAACAACGACCACAGCGAACTGCTGCTGCGCGTCGAGGTGCCGGTCACCAGCGTGTGCCCCTGCAGCAAGGCGATCAGCGACCGGGGCGCCCACAACCAACGCGGCCAGATCACCATCGACGCCCACCTCGCCACCGTCGGTACGGCGCTGTGGTTCGACGACCTGATCGCCACCGCGGAGGCGGCGGCCTCGTCACCGGTCTACGCCCTGCTCAAGCGACCGGACGAACGCCACGTGACCATGGCCGGCTACGACCACCCGGTCTTCGTCGAGGACATGGCCCGCGACGTCGCGCGAACGCTGCAAGATGACCCGCGGCTGGCCAGGTTCCGGGTGCGGGCGGTCAACGACGAGAGCATCCACAACCACCGCGCCTACGCGCAGATCGGCTGGACTGCTGCCGCCGGCCACGCAGCCACGGCCGGAGACACAGCCGGAGCTGCCGATGCCTAGCCGGCGACCTCACCTGCCAGGCCAACTGCACGTCGTGGTGACGTGCAGCAACCGCAAGCGGACACGCACACCCCAACGACTACGACTGAGCGATCTGCGGGAGCAACGCCCGGCACAGCGCTTCGCCGCCTGGACCCGCCGACTGACCACGGACGCCTCCGAGCAACGGCCCGCCCTCGACATGTACGCCGGCGAGCACTGGCAGGTAGCAAGGCGGCTGCCGAGCGTCATCGCCACCCGCTCCGCCACCCTGTGGATCTGCTCGGCCGGCTACGGACTGATCCCCGCCCACGCTCTCATCCGGCCGTACGCGGCCACCTTCTCCGCCGGCGAGGCCGACTCGGTCGCAGCCAGCCGTGCCGACGTCCAAGACTGGTGGCAGCGGCTCGGCGCATGGCCCGGCCCGGACCCCCACCAGCCCCGTTCCTTCACCGAGTTGGCACACCGCGACCCCACCGCCACCATCCTCGCCGTGCTATCCGAGGCATACCAGCGCGCGTGCGCCAACGACCTGCTCACCGCCGCCGGCCAACTGCACGCCAACAGGCAACTATCCGTGCTCGGCCCACCCAACGCCGCGCCCGAACTGGCCGACCTACTCGTCCCCGTCACCGCAACCGTGCGCCTGGCCGTCGGGGGCAGCCTGCAGGCACTCAACGTCCGCGTGGCCGAACACCTGCTGCGCACCGCCGACACCACCAACCGCGACGCCCTTCGATCCCACGCGGACACCCTGGCGCAGTCCGCGTCAAGGCTCGGGCTCGAATCGTTCGATCGCAGTCCCGGCGAGCGGCTCGACGACAACGAGGTTCGCACCTACATCGAAAGCCGCCTCGCCGATGACCCCCACAGCGCCACCAGCCTTCTGCGCGAACTGCGCGCATCCGGGCGGTCCTGCGAACAACGGCGATTCGCGACGCTGTACGCCGCCGTCGTCGACCGCGAAGGGGGTAAGCCGTGAAGGCGGCCCCGGCCAATCGGCTGTCCCGGCGGGCGCTGCGCATCGAGCAGAGCGACAGCTACCCGCTGTACGTGTTCACCCTCACCGCCTGCGAGGTCCTGCAATGGGCCGATGTCTCCCGGGTCAGCCGCGACGAGGCCGGCAAACTCATCGGCTACCAACGGCCCGAGGTCCGCCGACACATCCAGGACATCGTCAACTACCTCAACAGCGGTGACGCCGCCCTCTTCCCCAACCCGATCATCATGGCCCTGTCGTCGCGAGCCAAGTTCCGTTCCAGCCGCGGCCCCAACCCCGGCGACGGCCTGGCCACCATCGGAACCCTCGACATCCCCATGTCCGGCCCCGACCACCCCAAGCCGGCCTGGATCGTCGACGGGCAACAACGCGCACTGGCGTTGTCTCGCATGCGTCGCAAGGACTTCCCCGTCCCGGTCACCGCCTTCGTCGCCGACTCGGTCAACCTGCAACGTGACCAGTTCCTCCGCGTCAACAACACCCGCCCGCTACCCCGCGGTCTGGTCACCGAACTGCTCCCGGAGGTTGACAGCCCGCTGCCGCCACACCTCGCGATGCGCAAGGCCCCATCGGCCTTGTGCGACGTGCTCAACGCCGACAAGAACTCCCCGTTCCTCGGAATGATCAAGCGGGCCTCCGGAGCCAAGGACCCCGCGCCGCAAGCCGTGATCACGGACACCGGTGTCGTCGACATGATCCAGGAGAGCATGACCTCCCCGGCCGGCTGCCTGTTCCCGTACCGCAACATGAGCAGCGGCGAGACCGACTTCGACGGGATCCTGCATGCCCTGTTCACGTATTGGGATGCGGTCAAGGACACCTTCCCCGACGCCTGGGGCAAACCTGCGAACAGGAGCAGGCTCATGCACGGCACCGGCATCCGCGCAGTGGGCCGGTTGATGGACCGTGTCCTGGGCACCGTCGACGCCCGTAGCCCTGATGCGCCCGCCGACATCCGCAAGCACCTTGCACTGGTCGCCCCGCACTGCCGCTGGACCGCGGGCGTCTGGGAGGACCTCGGCTGGCGCTGGAACGATGTCGAGAACCTGCCACGGCACCTGCAAGAGCTGTCCAGCTACCTCATCCGCGTCTACCTGCGTGCCCGCGCGGAGTCGCGATGAGGTTCTTCTTCCCCGACAGCCAGGACCAGGT
>DASRII010000234.1:0-3904 GCA_035650075.1 Micromonosporaceae bacterium
ATCGCCTGGGTCGCGGCCGTGGCCGCAGCGAGGGCGGCGTCCCGGCTGGCGTCGGTGCGCCGATGGGCGCGGTCGGTGTACCTGCAAGCCGGGACATCGAATGGGACTTGATGTCGTTGCTGCAGGTGGCGATGCTCAACGCACGCTGGTGGGCGTCCCGCGAATCCGTCCGGTGCATCGACCGGCTGCGGGACGTCCACCGGCCGCGCGCCCGGACAACCACCGACTCGTTGAACGCAGACGTCTACGTGTTCGGCGCTCCAGCAGATCGGGCGGCGCAGCCATCGCCTGCCAACCCTCGGCTACGGGCGACGATCATCGACGCGCAGCCACCGCTCGGGACGGCGATCGGCCCGACCCGGGCAGGACGACACGCCGTCCCGACGCTTGTGACGGTCAGTAGTCAAACCTCGCTCTGCTGACCATCCGAGACATCCGCTCATGCCGAGATGAGTGCACTCGATCAAGACCGCTCTCGCGCATCGGCCGGTAGGCGTCGTCCGCGCCACATCTTGGGCTGAGGCAGTTGTACTGGCATCTCGGATGCTGGGCAGGCGTCCAGCACAGCCGGCGCGCATCGTCGAAGTAGCTGACCACCTCCCGTGCTGGCATCGGTTGGTGCAACCAGTCCCGCACGCTCGCTATTGACATGTGGATCTGGCACACCCCCTTGCGGCCCATTGTTTCGTTCGGGTTCGCGCAGCGCAGACATAATGCGGACAACGGCCGCCCACGGCACCCATCACGCGCAACAGCGGCGGTCTCCGCTAGAACACATCGGCCGGGAGTTGGACTTCAATGCAGAAAGTTGGGCGGCCTGGATGCCGGGTTCTCGGTTTGCGCCGCACACGGCAGGTGAGGTTGTGCGTTACTGCACACCGCGTCGCCTCACCCGCGGTCACGCGTTGCCGCCAAATTGCTGCTGATCCGGTCCTGCGTTGGACCCTACGACTACCGTCGCACCCCGAGCGCCGGCAGTCGACTTGATCAAGAATGGTGGCACGGTTTGCGACGTGAGACAATCGGAGGGCTTCGACCTTGCGAGGTTGGCGATTGGCCGGCGCATGCTGCGGATCCTGAAGCTCGTCTTGACTGCCGTGAGCGGTCTATTCGTTGCGCCGATCGCAGTGGGCGTTGGCACTGGTGGTGAGGTCCCTGGCTGGTTGCGGCCGTTTGCTGGATGGCTGTGGCCGGCCGCTATGCTCTGCGCGGGACTTGTCATCGCGCTCGAGATCTGGGACAAGGGTCAGGAACCGACTGGCAAGATTTCCGCGCGCCGCGTACATGATCCACGCAACATTAATCTGGCGCAGGGGCACGTCACGCGATACGTCGAAGCGCAACAGCGGGGGTCACTTGCCGAGCGGGTTCGGTTGGCAGTGACGCTGGACGAACGGCCCACGGCGGTGCGACAGCCCACGCACCTCGTGCAGCGGCCGAGCGGCGAAGAGTTCCAGCTCTCGGCAGAGCTAGGGATCGCCGACGTGTTCAGGCAGATGAGCGAATCGATGCTGATCTTAGGTGGCCCCGGCTCGGGCAAGACCACCTTGCTGCTCGATCTCGCGACGGGATTGGTTGCTAAATCGCGGGCGGCTCTGGACGGACGAACGCGGCCCGCAAAGGAATTGGACGAGCCTACGATCCCGGTTGTTGTGGATCTCGCCGACTGGTCGCGCTCCCGGCTGAGCCGGTTCGCGCCGCCCTTTGGCACGGCCGAACGCAGACCTCGCGATTTCGTCAAATGGCTGCTCGCCAGCTTATGGGACCGATACCGCATTCCCGAACGGGTCGGACGAACGTGGCTGCAGGAAAACCGGTTCACGTTTCTGTTCGATGGGCTCGATGAGGTACGCGAGGCTGCCCGCGAACGGTGCGTTGAGGAGATCAATAATTTGCAGCTGCGTTGGGGCGTGACTCGGCTGGCCGTGTGCAGCCGTGAGGCCGACTACAGCGAGCTCCGCGCGCGGTTGAGCCTGCAGGGCGCTGTGTCTATCCGGCCGCTCACGAGGGGTCAGGTCAACGATTACCTCAGCGTGACAAGCCCGCCGCTGGCAGGTATCTCTGAAGCACTCGGCGCCGACGTTGAGCTTTGGGACCTGCTCACCACACCGTTGATGCTCAATGTTGTGGTGCTGTCGCAGGGAGGCTGGACCTTGCAGGCACTATCCGAGGAGCGTGACTCGACCGCGCGGCGCCGCCGCCTCCTCTTCGACGCGTACGTCGTCGAGGTGCTCGCACGCCGGCGTTCGCAGGATGTCTACGGTCCCCTACACACATTGCGCGCTCTACGGACGCTTGCAGTTGCCTCGTCCCGGCTCGATACCGGAGTTTCTGTGGTGCGGCTTGACGCCGATGCCAGCCTCCGAGTCCTCGGCGACCGACCCCGCCGTGCGGCGCGCATATGGCTTGTCCCGATGAGCGGCGCCGTCAGCGTACTAGTATCGACGGCCGCGATGGGTCACTACTTCAGCGCGGCGGCCGGCCTTGTCACTGGCGTCGTCGGCATCCTGTACCTCACGGCCGTGATCGCCTCGTACGCTGAGACGACGGGCGCGGCGATCGCCAAGCCCCTCTTGGTGTTGGCGTACATGGTCACTGTGGTGGTTTCGGCGTGCACCCTGGTGCTCGCACTGCCATGGCTGGTCAGCCTTCTGACGCAACCACCATCGGCATTGGTCGCTGTCATCGCGTTCGCTTGGGCGGTTGCGGCCGCAGGCTGGACCTGGCTCGCGGTCGGGCCGCGCTGGCTCCTGCTGTTCTGGATCATCGCTGGCGGCGCCTTGGTCGCGGCCACTGTGCTGCTGCTTGGTGCCGCGCCGACGGCGCTCCGCGGCTGTGCTGTTGGAATGTGCTGGGCAATTTCTCTCATCGTCTTCACCATCCCAGGGACGTTTGAGCCGAAGCGGTCCGTCGGTGCCGACGAGATGGTTGACATTCTTCAACACACAAGTTGGTTACTGCCCGCGGTCTTGGTGATATCGCTTACACTGCCGCGCTCGCAGGCCACGCCCTTCTGGTTACCCTTGGCCGGCTGGGCGGTCGGTGTCGTCTACGCCTACATACCAGCGGTGTGGATCGTCTCACTTGTGGCAGGCCCGTTCGCCCGGATCGCAATGGCGATCGCCGACGAACCGGTGCCGTGGCGCCGCAAGTTCCTCCGGTTCGCAGTTGATCGCGGATTGCTCGTGTTCGCGGATGACGACTACCGCTTCATTCACCTGCTCATGCGCGACCACCTGGGTCAGTGTGACCCGACGCAGCTTGCACAGGCGGTACTTCGGCGCCGCTCCGAGCCAACCTCCCCGGTGTCGCCTGGCACGTGAGGGTGACCGTCCGGGCGCTGCACGAAAGGCATACCGTCTGCGACGCCACAGTTCGCAAGGCTGCCCTCATCTCCTCCACCCGCCCTGCTGCGACAGGCCAGGCGCCTCATGACCGACATTCTGCGTGGTTGGCGACCCACGGCCATACTGATACTGAGCCGCTGACGGTGCGCAGTGTCACGTAGATCACATGACTTTCGGGTGAGCCGTTGACCGGGGTCGAGCTGCTCAGGTGCGGGGAGGCATGTCATCTAGTGGGCGGAAGAGCAGTCGGTCAGCGAGCTGGTCGGTGACTTCGGTCGGTACATCGGCGTACACCACGAGATCGGCGGTTGATCGCAACCCGTCGAGTCGCTCTCTGGCCGCCACCACCCGAGAGGCCATGTCGGGGTCGAACCCTGGCAGGGTCGCAAGCACAGTCACGTCAACGCGGTTGACGTCGATCAGCCCTGTGGGTGCCGGAAACCTCATCCGTGCTGGTCAGGCGGCGTGCTTGTATTCGTGGAGGAGGCCACCGAGGCGGTCGTGTCGGCGGATGTGCAGGTGCGCGATTTCGTCCGGATCGGTGATCGGCTGGGGGA
>DASRII010000235.1:0-3701 GCA_035650075.1 Micromonosporaceae bacterium
CCGCTGAGCACTGCCGTCCAGTACGTGATTGTCATAGGGCGTCGGCGCCCGCGGACCGCCGGGTCTACGGTCGCCAACCAGGGTCCCGGCCGGCGAGGCCGAGCGCGTGGTCGAACAGCGAAGCGTCCGCCGGCACGTCGATGACCGGGCCGAACAACCCGTTCCGGTCGAAGCCGGGTTGGGCCGCCTGGGAGGTGAATTCGAACACCGCCTGCGTGCTGGCCGGATCGCAGGTGAACGGCTGCCCGCTGCCACGGGCGAGGTCCCAGCCGTGCAGCACGAGTTCGTCCATGACGACCATGCCCATGGCCTCGGCGGGCATTGTCGCCCCGCCGGCGGTCGTGGTGCCCTCCCAGGCCGCCGGGTCCCGCCAGGCCGCGACGAGCTCGTCGAGCTGCTCGGGGATCCGGGTGCGCCAGTCCGTCGGCAGGTCGTCCACCGACGGTGGGGGCGGCGCCGATCCGCCGGTCCCGGGGATCTTCGCCGCGGCGTCGCGAAACGCGATGGCGAGCGACGACACATGGTCGAGCAGATCGCCGACGCTGACGCCTGCGCACGGCGTTGGTGCGCTGAGCTGGTCGTCCCGGACGCCTAGGACGAGCGCCTTCATCTGTCGGGCTGGGGGTTCGAGGTCGAGCATGCGGCAGCTCCTCCTGGGTAGGGGGTGTGCAGAAGTGCACCTCGCCGTGGCACATGTTTGTTCGAACGTTACCCGTGTGGAGGCGTATTGCGCCTGGTGAGTCACGCGCGAGCGGCAGGTCGACGCCCATCGCCGACCGGGCGGTCGTGTCGAGTCGCAGCAAGAACATCGTTGTCCCACCGGTGGTCTGTGTCCTGGAGTGCCAGATCCGGTTGGAGCTTCGCCCAGGTGGGCAAGGTGGATGCTCCCGCCGAAGAAGGCCATCCCGGTTTCGGCCTTGGCCTGCTGGCCAACGTCGCGCCCGGATGTTCAGCTTCCAGAGTCATGCTCGGGGTGGTTCAGTGGAACCAATCGTTGACGGCCTGGCCGTTTGGCTGACCCACCACCCCCAGGGGGTTGTTGATGTTCACCCAGAACGTGCTGGTGGCTTTACGTGAGGAGACCGAGGCATTGTCCACAGTGCTTCGTACGCTGGATGCGACGCAGTTCGACCAGCCGACCAACTGCCCGCCATGGGATCTGCGGGAGCTGGTCGTCCACACGGCGGCCAGCGTCGGCATTCGTACTCCCTTTCCCTCCGCCGATGCGCAGTCGGTGCCATCCAGCGCGGCCGACTACTACCGTCGCCCGGAACGCAGTACCAGCGAATACCGGCAGAGCAACGTGGACCTGACCAGACAGCTGGCCCGACAACTACCGGCCGATACCTCGCCGGCGCAGTGGTTCGACGAGGTCACCCAGGACGCGCTGACCAAGCTCAGTCACGACGACCTCAACCGGATAGTGCTGATTTCTCGACGTGGCGCCATGAAACTGGCCGACTATGTGCTCACCCGAGTCGTCTCCCTCGCCGCCCACGGCCTCGACGTAGCTCTCACGCTGGGCCGACCGTCCTGGACCACCCCCGCGGCCATGACCGTGATCCGGCCCGTGTTCGTCGAACTCATGGGTGCCGAACCGCCGGCGTCCCTCAACTGGGACGACCAAGCGCTGCTGGCGACAGCGACCGGACGCCGAGCCTTGACCGCCGAGGAGCAGGAGCGTCTGGGTCCGCTGCGAGAACGGATTCCCGTGCTGTCCTGAGTCGATCGTGACTCACGATCGGTTCACCGGTCCGGGGACTGCGGTCCACAGTGGACCGTATGCGTTGTGAGCATTCCGGTGACGGCGTGCCGCGTGTGGCACAGGCGTTCGGCCGTCGCCGAACACCGATGGCCGGACGTCCGGTGAAACATCTGCCGGTTGTCGGTCGGATCGGTGAGCCGCGCGGCCCGCGTCGACTTGGACCGTGGCTCGGTGGCGCTGGGGCAGCTGGACGGTCAGTCCCACCAGAAGAACCACCGGCGTGCGCGCACCTGGATCGCCATGAGGTCGGCCAGGCTGCCGGCGCCCTGCGAGATCACGTCCGGGCAGTAGGCGTACTGCTGGCGCGCGACGGCCATCGCGGCCGCAGGGTCGACCGGCGGCCTGCTGACCGCCAACTCCTGGACTCCCGGCCACATCGCGACCAGCTCGGCACCGTACCGGTCGTGCCAGTGGCGCAGGATCGCGACCGCATCGGCCGGCGTCACGTGCCACGATCCGTCGGACGCCCAGCCGGTCAGACCGGGTACCTCGTATCCACCGGCGGCCTGGATCAGCACGATCCAGCCGTTGCTGCCGGCCAAATAGAAGCGGTCGTCGTCGAGCGGCTCCCGCGAGGCGGTGACCTCGTCCGCGCACTCGTCGAGCGGTACGCCGTAGGCCGCCTCGAGGGCGGCGAGGCGGGAGACGGGATCGACCCGGGTGCTCTCGGCCAGCACGGCCGAGCCGTCGAAGTCGGTACCGATCTCCCAGTCCTCGGCGATGTCGAGGTCGCAGCCGACAATGACCGGCCAGAGTCCCGTTGTCGGGTGGGCAGCGCGTAGGCGACGCCATTCTGGGACGAGTTCGTCTCTGTCGACTGGTAGCGCCCAGACCGACCGGCCGTCGCGACCGGCTCGGCGAGTACGCGCAGGCCATCGACCACTGCACTCGGGCGCTGGAACTCCTCCGGAAGATCGGCGATCAGCGCGGGGCGGCGCACACTCTCGACGGCATCGGGTACGCCCACCAGCATCTGCACCGTTACCGGGCCGCTGCCGATTCGTACCGCGAGGCCAGCGAGCTGTTCGAGGCGCTGGGCGATGTCTACGACCAGGCCGAGACGCTGGGCCGGTTCGGCGAGGCCGCTCTCACCGCCGGCGACCCCCGGACGGCGCGCACGGCCTGGCACCGGGCGGCACAGCTCTTCGACCAGCTCGGCCACTCTCACGCCGCGGACATGCGGGCCAACCTGAGCCGGCTCGACGAGCCCGCGTAGGCCGGGGCGCTCGTGCCGGCGGCGGGCCGACGTGACGGGATGGGGATAGACCCTGTTGTGGTCGAAATTCTTGACAGTGCGGGTGGAGGACTTCCGAATCGACATACCTTGTTGGCCGGTCGGACCACGTCGACACCGGCGGTGTCAAGGTCCTCGAGATTGACAACGTGGTGCTGTGGGCTTGGGCGGTGAGAAACTGCCGCCAGGTCGGCCCGTTGCGTTGAGGCGCCGGATCGACGGTGGCGTGTTGGAGGATGCGCCGCACCGTGCTCGCACCGACCCGATGACCGAGTCCGGCAAGCTCGCCGTGGATGCGCCGATAGCCCCAGGGTTCTCGGCGGCCAGCTGCAGCACCAGCCGCCTGACGTCAAGGGCGCGTACCGGGGGCCACAGGCTCGTGGCCCCCGGCTGGTTCGTTAGAGCGGGCACCCACCCGGGTACGCCTGGCGGTCGCACGAGCTCGCGTTGCCGAACCCGTCGACCGTTATCTCGACGATCGGGTTGAAGTAGAAGTGGACCGGGTCACCGATCGGGCCTGGCAGCCATAGCGTCAGATCGAACTGCCGACCGCTGAATGTGGTCGTGACTACCTCGAGGAACCCGTTCATGAGCCACCGGCGGACCGTCCGGTGTTCCACGGCTCCGCTGTACGACACCTGGTACGACGGGTTGATCCAGACCGGCCCTTCGGAAGCCTGGTAGGTGATGACGGGCAGGGAC
>DASRII010000236.1:0-3543 GCA_035650075.1 Micromonosporaceae bacterium
GGCCTGGGCAGCAGGTAGTCGGGGCCGAACAGGTCGGCCTCGGTCAGCGGCTGCCCGCGTGACTCGGCGAGCCGGATCGCCAGCAGCTGCCGCGGATAGTTCCACTCGTAGAGCGCCTCGGCGGCGGTCAGCCCCTCGTAGCACTGCAGCCGGACCAGCCGGGTGTCCCAGGCGGCCGCCAGCGCCTTGGCCGCCTCGGTCTTGCCGACCCCGGGCTCACCCTCGAGCAGGATCGGCTGGCCCATCCGCACGGCCAGGAACAGCGCGGTGGCCAACGCGTCGTCGGCCAGGTACCCGACCGCGTCCAGCCCATCGCGCAGCTCCTCGACCGACCCCATCATCACCGGTCGAGGAATTTCCTTGTCAGGGCCGCCGTCTCCGCCGGTCGTTCCAGGTACACCAGGTGCCCGCAGTCGACGTCGGTCACCGTCACGTCGGCGCCCCGCGCCGCGCGGCAGGCCGCGATGAAACCGGCCGGCACGACCGGGTCGACCGCCGCGCGCACCAGCAGCGTCGGCAGACCGGGCGGGGGTACGACGTGCGGGCGGGCCATTTCCGAGTACGCGGTCACCACCGTCGCCGGCTCGAACCGCCACCGCCACCGGCCGTCCTCACCTTGCTCGAGGTGTTCCTCGACCTCCGTGTCCACGGCGGGCTGGCCGACGCTGTCCGGCCAGTGCACCGCCTGCGCCACCCGCGCCTGCCCCTGGTCGTCGAACGACTGGCGTACCAGGTTGTCCCGCGCCCCGTCGGAGGCCACCGTGGTGGGCAGGCCGATCGCGGGGTCGAGCAGGACCAGCCGGCGTACCCGGTCCGGTGCGTACCGGGCCACGTAGAGCGCCACCGCCCCGCCGAACGAGTGCCCGATGACGTCGGCCCGCCCGAGGCCGAGCTCGTCCATCGTGGTCAGGACGTCGGCCGCGTGCTGCTCGAGCGTCCACGGCGGCGACCACGTCGACCGCCCGTGCCCGCGCAGGTCCAATCCGTGTACCCGGATCCCGGGCAGGTGTTGTTCGGTCAGCGACCGCCACCGCGCCCCGTGCCCGCGGATGCCGTGCAGCGCCACGACCGCCGGCGCGGCGGCCTCCGCGCCATACGTATGCGTGTGCAACACCGCACCCGTCACCATGGCCCGGGATGTTACTCCGGGGTACCCGGCTGTTGCGCACCTGTGGCATCGTTCCGGCTGACGGGGATCGAGGCGATGTCACATGATCTGGCCGGTGCCGTACGAACGGTTGATCATCGACACCCCGCTGTCCGACTCCGATGTGCGCGAACGGCTGACCCACCTCATCGGCGGCGGCCGGCTGCACGGATCCGTCGGTCCGGACCAGTTCTCTATCAGCCCGGTCCTGAACTACCGCAACTCGTTCCGGCCGCAGATCTACGGTCGGATCGCGCCAGGTTTGTACGGCGCCCGGGTGCGGCTGACGTCGACCATGCACCCCGTGGTCACCGCGTTCGTTGTGGCGGGCCTGCTGTTCGGGGGCGGCCTGACGGCACTGGTGGTGATCCCGTCGGTGTGGCGCAGCGGGTCCCTGTCCGGGCTGTTCGTGCCGATCGCCATCCTCGCGTTCCTCCTCGTCGTCCCGGCGATCGGCTATCGGTACGAGGCGCGCAAGGTCGAGGCGCTGCTGGCCACGGTGCTTCCGCGAAACGCTGTTGACGGGGATCGAGGCGATGCCAGGTGAAGATCTTGCCCCACCGGCGCCCGGCGAACTAGACCGGCACCGCCAGCGCGACCCGATAGCCGTCGGCCACGCTGCCGGTCACCGTTGCCAGCTGGCTCTGGTAGCCGTCGCTGAAGACGTTGTCGGTACCGAGCGAGACGCGCGTCAGGTTGTCCCTGCTCGCGCCGTACCCATCGGCCGTGCCGTACACCGTCTCGCAGACGTCCGCGGGCAGCGCCAGTTGTGAGGTGGTGAGCTTGTAGCCGGCGGTGGTCGCGTCGGCCAGTGTCGGGTACACCTCGAAGTGCATGTGCGGCCAACGGCCCGAGTAGCAGGCCGGAAAGATGGTGGCGAAGGTGACCGTGCCCTTGTCGTCGGTCTCCTGCACGCCCCGCAGGTAGTTCTCGTTCTCGATGCCCGGGGAGTACAGCGAGTACTCGCCGTCGCGGTTGCAGTGCCAGAGGTAGACCGCCACCCCGGGCCTCGCCGCGCAGTCCTTCGCCGCGTCCTGGATGGTCAGCGTGACGGTCGTCGGTACGCCGTCGGCGGTACCCGTTGAAGACCCGAAGCTCTTGCGGATGTCGTTGCGCACGATGCCGCTCTGGGTGAGCACGTCCGGACCGTTGGACCCGTCGGCCGGGTACGGGCCGGCCGTCTCGTCCGAAATCTCGGTACAGGCCGCGGTGGTTCCCGCGGTCGCGTCGGAGTCGCAGCCGACGAGGCTCGCCAGCCCGGCGCCCGCCACGAGACCGAGTACCCGGCGCCGGGCGAGGAGCGTCGACAGGTCGTAGGCCAGACCTCGGTCGTGGTCATCCCGTCCCGGCGCCATAGTTTCAACAATGGCATTTGCTTGGCTTCGTCCGGGGACAGTCGCGGAACTGCGGGCCGGCCGGCGTTGTGGAATCCTCGGCGGGTGACCGATCTGCCGTCCGACATGCGCGCGCACAACCGTCAGGTGATCGCCGACTTCCGGGCCCGCGGCGGACCGCCGGAAGGGCGCCCACTGCTGTTGCTGACCACCACGGGGGCGCGCACCGGCCGGCCGCACACCGCTCCGATGATGTACGTCCCGGACGGCGACCGGCTCCTGGTGATCGCCTCCAACGCGGGCGCCCCCCGGCATCCCGACTGGTACCGCAACCTGGTCGCCCACCCCGAGGTCACCGTCGAGGCGGCCGGGCAGACATATGCCGCGACCGCGGTCGTCCTGACCGGCGCCGAACGCGACCGGCTCTTCGCCCGGATCGTGGAGGGCTACCCCTTCTTCGCCGACCATCAGGCCGGGATCGTGCGCCGGATCCCCGTGGTCGCGCTCGTCCGTCGCTGAATCACAAGCACACCTTAACGGTCATTATGATGTACGTCTGAATCAATTATTGGATTGCTGGTATTAGTAATTCAGTAATGTTCGGCACCCGAACACGGGCGGGTTTTGTCGGAGGGGCGGGGCAGGATGACGGCATGACCGCGACAGGACGCTTGGAGCTCGTCGCCTTCGACGCGATGGACATCGTGGGGCTCGCCTCGTTCTACGCCGAGCTGACCGGCTGGCAGACCGTCCGCAACGTGGACGGCTGGATCACGCTGCGGGCCGGCGACGGGCAGGAGGTTGCCTTCCAGCAGATTGCCGAGCACATTCCGCCGCAGTGGCCGGGGCAGGAGCGACCCCAGCAGGTCCACCTCGATCTGCTGGTCGACGGGCACGAGGAGGCGGCACAGCGCGCGGTGGCGCTCGGTGCCACCCGGCCCGCCGACGGCGCCACCTGGATCACGCTGGCGGACCCGGCGGGGCACCCGTTCGACCTGTCGATTCCCTGACCCGGGATCCGCATCCAGCCGTTCGGACATCGAAGGATGGATCTTCGCTGCG
>DASRII010000237.1:0-7491 GCA_035650075.1 Micromonosporaceae bacterium
TTCACCTCGTACGTGTCGGTGCCGGTCGCCTCGGTCTGGATCAGCACGTCACCGACCCAGACGGTGCGCGCGCCCTTGCCCTGCAGCGCGCCGCGGTAGGAGACGTAGCTGCGGCAGTCCGGTACGCCGTGGTCGACCAGCAGCCGGTGCTCCAGGTGCTGGTCACCGTCGGCGAAGTACAGCCCGTACAGCTCGGCCTCGCCGCCTCGGCCGGTGTAGTCCACGCTGGTGAACTGCCGCACCACCGCACCACCGAGCGACACCTGCAGGTGGGTCACCTTCGCGTCCCGGCCGACGCGGAACTTGATGTGCTGTGCCTGTACCGCGTCGGCGGCCCAGTCGGTCACGGTGACGAAGACGAGCCTCGCGCCGTCGCCGATCGAGACCTCCACGTTGTCGGCGAGCGTGGTCGAGCCGCCGTGGTCGAGGACGAGCGTCACCTCCGCCAGCTCGCCGACCTCGACGAACGTATGCGCGAAAGCCAGATCTGAACCGTGGCCCACGACACGGATGACCGCCGGCTCCGTGGGCACCGCTTCGGGTGCGACCGACACCAGCAGCGCCGCGGGAGCCTGGCCGTACGCCAGCGCGCTGATCCGGTCGAACGGCGTCAGCACGCTACCGATGCGCGAGTCCGACTTGTCCACAGTGGACACCGAGACGCCAGCCGGCAGTACCCCGTACTCATGCTTCAAAAGCCCGGCGGCGGCCGAGCCGTCGGCGGTGGCCAACCCACCCAGCCGCTTGAGCGGGGTGAAACGCCACTCCTCCTCGCGGCCGGTGAGTGCCGGGAAGTCGGCGACATCGTACGAACGCAGCGCCTGTGCCTTGGTTTTGGACGGCG
The DNA here is from genome assembly GCA_035650075.1 of Micromonosporaceae bacterium. GTDB lineage: Bacteria > Actinomycetota > Actinomycetes > Mycobacteriales > Micromonosporaceae > DASSUC01. The sequence continues at coordinate 845 of DASRII010000237.1, forward strand.
CCACCAGCGTGTCCGTCATCAGCCGACGGCCCCTTCCATCTGCATCTCGATGAGGCGGTTGAGCTCGAGCGCGTACTCCATCGGCAGTTCCTTCGCGATCGGCTCGATGAAGCCACGCACGATCATCGCCATCGCCTCGTCCTCGGACAGGCCGCGACTCATCAGGTAGAACAACTGGTCCTCGCTCACCTTGGACACCGTTGCCTCGTGGCCCATCGAGACGTCGTCCTCACGAATGTCCACATAGGGGTAGGTGTCGGAGCGGGAGATCGAGTCGACCAGCAGCGCGTCGCACTTGACCGTGCTGCGGCTGTGCTGCGAACCCTCGAGCACCTGCACCAGACCGCGGTACGACGTCCGCCCGCCGCCTCGCGCGATCGACTTCGAGATGATGGTGCTACTCGTGTGGGGGGCCGCGTGGACCATCTTGGCGCCGGCGTCCTGGTGCTGGCCCTCACCGGCCATCGCGACGCTGAGCACCTCGCCCTTGGCGTGCTCGCCGGTCATGTATACCGACGGGTACTTCATCGTCACCTTCGAGCCGATGTTGCCGTCGATCCACTCCATCGTCGCGCCCTCGTGCGCCACCGCGCGCTTGGTGACGAGGTTGTAGACGTTGTTCGACCAGTTCTGGATGGTCGTGTACCGGCAGCGGGCGCCCTTCTTCACGATGATCTCGACGACCGCGGAGTGCAGCGAGTCGCTGGAGTAGATGGGCGCGGTACAGCCCTCGACGTAGTGGACGTACGCGCCCTCGTCGACGATGATCAGCGTCCGCTCGAACTGGCCCATGTTCTCCGTGTTGATCCGGAAGTACGCCTGCAGCGGGATGTCCACCTGCACGCCCTTCGGCACGTAGATGAACGAGCCACCGGACCAGACGGCCGTGTTCAGCGCGGCGAACTTGTTGTCGCCGACGGGGATGACCGTGCTGAAGTACTCCCGGTAGATGTCCTCGTGCTCCCTGAGCCCGGTGTCCGTATCCAGGAAGAGAACGCCCAGCTTTTCCAGATCCTCCCGAATCTTGTGATAAACCACTTCTGACTCGTACTGTGCCGCTACGCCCGCGATGAGACGTTGCTTCTCCGCCTCCGGGATGCCCAGCCGGTCGTAGGTGTTCTTGATGTCCGCGGGCAGGTCGTCCCAGCTGGTGGCCTGCTTCTCGGTCGACCGGACGAAGTACTTGATGTTGTCGAAGTCGATACCCGACAGATCGGCGCCCCAGGACGGCATCGGCTTGCGGCCGAACAGGCGCAGGCCCTTCAGCCGGAGGTCGAGCATCCACTCGGGCTCGTTCTTGCGGGCCGAGATGTCCCGCACCACCTCCTCGTTCAGACCACGCCGCGCCGAGGCACCGGCCACGTCCGTGTCGGCCCAGCCGTATTGGTACTTGCCGAGGTCAGCAAGTTGATCGGTCATCGGACGGTCCTCACGTTGCTAGGGATATGGGTGGTGCATACGCCATCGCCGTGCGCGATGGTCGCGAGTCTTTGTACATGCGTACCCACCAGCCGAGAGATCACCCGGGTCTCCGCTTCGCAGAGTTGCGGGAACTCGACGGCCACGTGGGCCACCGGGCAGTGATGCTGGCAGAGCTGCCCGCCCGAGGCGATCGCCGACGCGCTCGCGGCGTACCCCTCCGCGGTCAGCGCCCTGGCGAGCGCCTCCGCCCTGGCGAGCGGGTCGTCGCCGGCGCCCTCCATGGCCACCCGGCAGCGCTCCTCCAGCGCGGCGACCTGGGACGACACGAAGTCGCCGACCGCCTCCTCGCCACCTTGCGCCGCGATCCAGCGCAGCGCCGCGGTGGCCAGGCCGTCGTACGTGTGCGGAAACGCCTCCCGGGCGGCGTCGGTGAGGGCGAAGACCTTGGCCGGGCGACCCCGACCGCGCGGGCCACGCTGCACCCGCTCGCGGCTGGTCACCAGGTCGTCGGCCAGCATCGCGTCGAGGTGGCGGCGGATCGCCGCGGGGCTGAGGCCCAGGGCCTCACCGAGCTGCGCGGCGGTGGCGGGTCCGTGCTCCAACAGCAACCGGGCAACCCGATCGCGGGTACGGCGATCGCCCGCCGACCCGGTCTCGAGCACGGTCTCCCGGTTTTTCACTACACCAGTGTGACGTATTTCCGGGGGGCGGCGCAAACAGGGTGTCGCGTGAGGCGACTCACGCGGAGCCTAGGATGGCGGCCGTGCTGAGGCGACTCGCCCTGGCCTCCCTGGCCGCGAACGTGGGCATCGTGATCACCGGGGGCGCCGTACGGCTGACCGGTTCCGGTCTCGGCTGCCCGACGTGGCCCCGGTGTACCGACGCGTCGTACGTGCCGACGGCCGAAATGGGCGTGCACGGGGCCATCGAGTTCGGCAACCGGATGCTGACCGGCGCGGTGGGCCTGTTGGCCGCGGCCTGCGTGGTCGCCGCGCTGGTGGCACGCCCCCGGCGCCGAGACCACGTGGCGCTCAGCGTTGCCGTGCTCGCCGGAATCCCGGCCCAGGCGGTACTCGGCGGGATCACCGTGCTGACCGATCTGAACCCGTGGTGGGTCGGCGGGCACTTCCTGCTGTCGATGGTGGTGATCGCGCTGGCGTACGCGCTCTACGTGAGCACCGGGCCGGCGTCCTCGGAACCCGCGTTGCCGAGGCCGCTGCGGCAGCTCGTCGGCGTGATCGCGGTGGTCAGCGCCGCGGTGCTCGTGGTCGGTACGGTCGTCACCGGCAGCGGACCGCACGCCGGGGACGCGGACGCCCGGCGTACCGGGCTCGACCCGGCCGTAGTCGCCCAGCTGCACGCCGACCTGGTCGCCCTGCTGGTCGGCCTGTCCGTGGCGCTGTGGTTCGCGCTGCGGGCGGTCGGTCTTCCCGGCCGCCCCGCGGCGGTGCTCGTGGGCGTCGAACTGGCGCAGGGGTTGGTCGGCATCGTCCAGACCGTGACGCATCTGCCGGTACTCCTGGTCGGCCTGCACATGGCCGGCGCCTGCGCGGTCTGGCTCGCCACTCTGGCACTGGTCCGCTCTTCGAGATCTAGGAGAATTACTGCTGCTATAGCGACAGAAAGTCTCCAAGATCTCGAGGAGGCGTCAACGCTGCGGTAGGTGCCAAGATGGTTCCGTGCCACCCGACCCCTCGGATCTTCGCGCACGCCTGGGCCCCTTCGACCGCGACCAGCTCCTCGAGCTTCTCGTGGCCGTGGCCGAACGCGACCCCAGCCTGGCCCGCCGGCTGTCGCTGGCCGCGGCGCAGGCCGACGGTGACCTCGCCGAACTGCGTACCTCGGTGCGGACGACGTTCAGCACGACCGGACACCTCGAATACTGGCCGGCGATCCGCCACGCGGAGGCCGCGGCCGAGGTAGCCGACACGCTCGCCGAGCTGATCCGGGACGGGCAGGCCGACGAGGCGCTGCCGCTGGTCACTACCGCGATCGAGCTGCTGCTGGACACCGTGGGTCGGGCCGACGACTCGGCCGGCGCGCTCGGGGACCTGATGCGGCGGCTGCTACGGATGCACGCCGAGGCCTGCGTCGCCGCGGATCCCGCGGTCGAACCGCTCGCGCTCGCGCGCTGGCTCATCGAGTTCCAGCTCGGCGGGCAGGACTGGTTCACCGTCGACGTCGGCGAGTACGTGCCAGCGCTCGGGCACGAAGGGCTGGCGGCGTACCGGGTCGCGGTGGCCCGGCGGTGGGCCGAGGCGCCGGGCGACTTCCAGGTGCGCCACGCCCGCGAGGGCCTGGCCCGGCTGGACCGGGACGTACCGGGACTGGTCGAGGTGATCGGCGGGGAACTGAAGTACGCGGCCCAGTTCGGGCGGTTGGCCCGAGCCCTGGCCGACATCGGTGAACGCGCCGCCGCGATCGAGTGGGCGGAACGCGGGTTGCGCGCCCACCCCGAGGACCCGCCCGGTGCCGGGTTGCGGGACTTCCTCGTGGAGGCGTACCTCGAACGGGGTGGCGGGTCGGAGGCGGTACGCCTGCGCCGCGACGGCCTGGCCGCCGCGCCGACCCTGCACAGCTACCGGGCGCTGCACCGGGCGGCCGCGCACGCGGGCATCTGGAAGTCCGAACGCAAGCGGGCGCTGGCGGTACTGGCCAAGCACAGTCCCGAGGACCATGTCCGCGCGCTGCTGGCCGAGGACGACGTGGACGGCGCGTGGCAGGTCGCGTCGCGGCTGGCCCACCTCGGCGGCGGTACCTGGGACGAGCTGGCCCGGCGGCGGGCGGCCAGCCACCCCGCCGACGCGGTAGCCGTGCTGCGCCGGCGGATCGACGAGGTGCTCGCGGCGACGGGGCGGGACGCGTACCGGGACGCGGTGCGCCGGCTGCACGCGCTGCGCGAGGTGTGCGCGAAATGTGGCCGGAGCGCCGAGTTCGCCGAGTTCGTCACGGAGTTGGCCGAACGGCACCGGCGCCGGCCGTCGTTCCTCGCCGAGCTGACCGGGGCTGGCCTGAAAACCTGAGCGCCGATTGACGGGCACGGACCGCCGTCGTTACGATCGTCATCGATTGGAAAGCGCTTTCCACGCCCCGGAGACGCACACGGAGACAACGATGAGACTGAAGATCCTCGCCGGCACGCTGCTCGCCGCCACGATCCTCCTGCCGGCGGGCGCGGCTACCGCGGCGCCGACCCGGTACGAGGCCGAGAACGCGCCGGCCACCTGTGACGGCACGATCGACTCCAACCATGCCGGGTTCTCCGGTACCGGGTTCTGCAACGGCCGCAACGCCACCGGTGCCGCGGCGCAGTTCACGGTCGTCGCGTCGGTCGGTACCGCGGCGATGCTCGTCGTGCGGTACGCCAACGGCACGACCACGAACCGCCCCGCGACCGTCATCGTGAACGGATCGACGCTGACCACCACCCAGTTCGCGCCGACCGGGGCGTGGACGACCTGGACCTCGACGGTGCTGTCCTTCAACGCGGTCAACGGCAACAACACGATCCGGTTCAGCCCCACCACGGCGAACGGCCTGCCGAACATCGACTTCGTCGACTTCGACACCGAGGGTCCGCCCCCGCCGACGGGCACCCTGTTCGTGGCGCCCAACGGCAACGACGCGAACCCGGGGACGCAGGCGGCACCGCTGCGTACCGTCCAGCGCGGCGTCGACCTGGCCACCGCGGGGACGACCATCTTCCTGCGCGCCGGGACGTACGCCCCGACCGTGACCATCAAGCTGAACAAGAACGGTACGTCGAGCCTGCCGATCACGTTGCGGAACTTCAACAACGAGCGCGCGATCATCGACGGGGAGAACATGCCGTTCACCCCGGCACCGGTCGGCGGCAGCATCCCCCGCGCGGACCGCGGTGCGATCCACATCGAGGGCGACTGGTGGCGACTGACCGGGCTGGAGATCATCCACGGGCCGTACGGCGTCTTCGGCGTGGACACCAACAACAACGTCTTCGAGCGCCTGATCACGCGGGACAACTACGAGAGCGGCTTCCACATCCAGGGCGCGTCGAGCAACAACCAGGTCATCAACCTGGACAGCTTCGGCAACCGCGATCCGCGCAACAACGGCGAGAGCGCGGACGGCCTGGCCATCAAGGAAGGTTCGGGTACCGGCAACCTGGTACGCGGCGCCCGGCTGTGGAACAACTCCGACGACGGGCTGGACTTCTGGGAGTTCCTGTCGGCGGTACGGGTCGAGAACAGCCTCGCCTGGGGCAACGGCTTCAACCGCTGGGGGTTGCCGAACTTCACCGGTGACGGCAACGGGTTCAAGCTCGGTGGCGGCGACGTGGACATGCCGGCGGCCCACAACATCCGCAACAGCATGGCGTGGGACAACGCGGTCGGCGGTCTCATCGACAACGGAAACCCCGGCGCGCTGGTGGCCGACCACAATACGGCGTGGGACAACGGCGGTACCGGCTTCGACTTCGCCGACTCCGCCGGGACGCTGACGAGGAACCTGGCCGTGGCGAACAACCCGAACACGTCGCTGGGTTCGAGCTCGAACTCGAACAACTCGTGGAACCTGGGCGGTACCTGGTCGTTCGTCAGTACCGATCCGAGCACGATCACCGGACCGCGGCAGAGCGACGGCTCGATCCCGAGCTCGACGTTCCTTCGCCCTGCCAACGGTGCCGATGTGGGTGCGCGCTTCTGACCTACAACTCGAAACACTCGACGGGCGGACCGTCCACTGTGTCCCGTACCTCGACCTGCAGGGGTGAGGTGACGACGTCCGACCAGTCCGCTGGCCGCAGGCGGGTCACCTTGCCGGCGGCCAGCGGTACCTGCTTCGGCGCCGTCAGGGCCGCGTCGGGCTCGGGCCGCACCCGGATCCTGACGTTGGTCTGCTGTCCACTGTTGACGATCAGCAGTTCGCGGCCACCGTCCCGCAGGTGCGCGCTGACCCGCTGCGTCGGTACCACCGACAGCGCGTCGGCCACGAACTGCTTGCCCCGGTCCGCGCGGGGCAGGCCGTTCAGGATGAACGACACGGTCTTGTTCGCGCCGCCGGCCGGTACGGAGAAGGAGACCGCGCGGTCAGCGGTACCCAAGCGTTCCGCCGTGACGAGGTCGGCCACAGCGGACGCGCGGGCCATGACCACCGCGGACATCGCGGGGGTTCGTAGCCCCCAGCGGTAGCTGCCGCCCGCGCCCGCGATGTGGTACGTGTGCGACACATCTGTGCCCGTCGCG